>NZ_JABXKM010000225.1 GCF_017115025.1 Nostoc sp. NOS(2021)
TCTCTCAACTCAGCAGTGGTTTTGATTTCGAGTTCTGACCTTGTGAACATAAAATAGAATTACCCATTTGTAAAAGTGGTATCGGTGGATGCAAACTTTACCAGGGTGAACATCCACCAATTAAATATTTTCCACTGGTAGGCATGTGGAGAATATGATTATTTATATTTCTATACAAATGACCAAGAACAAGGGCAAGCCAGAGAATCTAAAACCGTTCACTACAGACAGAGAAGAACCATTAACCGAAAGATTAAATTTACGCATCACTAAGACAATGAAAGAGGAAGTGCAGCAACAAGACGACCCTCCTGAATTTTGCAGAGAAGCTATTCAGAAAGCACTGGATGAGAAAAAAGGGAAGTAGTGATTTGCCTTACCTCGCCAAGTGCAAGCGATCGCACAAAATTCCTTGAATTACCTCTTGTACAGCTTCTTTACTCAAGCTGCCATCTACCCGAACAATTCGTGAGGGATGGGATGCTGCTAAATGTGCGTATCCTTGTTGAACGCGCCGATGAAAAGCGATTGTCTCCTGTTCAATCCGGTCTAGTCCTACTTTGCCTAAGAGTTTGCGGGCCAGTCCCACCTCAACATCGACATCTAGCCAAATAGTTAGGTCACTTTCTAAGCCACCAGTAGCAATATAGTTAAGCTGATTGATTAAACTCATGTTAAGACCGCGACCATATCCTTGGTAGGCAATTGTCGAGTCGGTGTAGCGATCGCATAAAATATATTTCCCTACTGCGAGATTGGGTTTGAGTTCTTGTTCAACGTGTTGCGATCGGTCAGCAGCATACAACAAAAGTTCTGTCACTTCTGCAACTGGTTTATCCTCTGCCTTTTCTAGTAGCAAGCGGCGAAGATGTAAGCCTAACTCTGTTCCACCTGGTTCACGAGTTACCACCACAGAAACACCCAGACTTTCCAACCACTCAGAACAAAGCTGCATTTGGCTGGTTTTGCCACAGCCTTCCACCCCTTCAAATACAATTAATTTGCCACCCATGCTTTTTTATGTTCACTGCAATAAACTTGTTCGTTAACATTTGATCAAGAATAGCGCGAAGGTTTTGGATATAAAGTCTTTGTTCAGAATATTTATGGCGTGGGAACTCTAGCTAATAAGCTTTACTACAGTATCCTACCCAGCACTGCCAATCATGTCCCATCCTGCTGATGCCACTTTTAGCCAATCTTCTTACCCTCGCTTGACTAGAAGCCTGAGTGCTGTTGAAAGTTGGGGCTTTGGTTTGACGGCTCATATTTCCTGGACAGCATTGGTTCCAGCAATTCATGCGGCTCTCGGTTCCCAAGCTATTTTTGTCTGGATACCTGCGGTAATTTTCGGAATGCTGCTCAACTATCAGGTAAAACGCTTGGGTATGAATTTTATGAATGTGGCTGGAGGAACACCTAACTATGCTACCAAGCTGCTGCAAAACTCCCCAGGACTAGCTTCCTATGCAGCAATTGGATACCTCCTCAACTGGGTTTCCTACTTAGCAGTTAATACGATCGTACTCAGAGATTTAATTAAGGTGAATTTAGAGGCGCTGGGTATTGGTTGTCCAGAAATATTTCTGGATATTGGCTTTACACTGTTGCCGTTTATCGTGGCATTTAGTGGTACTCGCGCCCTGAGTATTTTACATTTGTTTTTTATAATTCCAGTCTTTGGACTGCTAATCACCTTCTGTGTAGAGGGTCTTGGCTGGTTAGCGTTCTCTGCTGATAGTCCTGGGTTTTTTCCTAGCAATTGGTCATCTTTAGGCTTCGTAGATTGGGCAAAGTGGTTCTTTTTCGTCACCTATGCAACCTACAGCTGTGAAACGGCTTCTTCCTTTGTCGCTGATAGCCGCAACCCCACCCAGACGCTGCGCTTTCTAGACGTTGCGGCTTGGATGATGCCACCCATTTTTTTGGGGGGGTCTTGGGTAGTGATGCGGTTAGCAACAGATCCAAACTTCCAAGACAATGCTTTTATGAATCTGGTGGCGGCTTCCCAGCCTTTTTGGGGAAAATCAGCTGCTATAAGTGTTTCCTTTTTGCTAGTAGCTGCAAGTCTTTTAGGTTCGGCAACGGTCGTTTCTAATTGCCCGCGAATTTTGTATCAGCTGGCGTTAGATAACCACCTCTCACCAGTATTTTCCGTTGTGTCACGCCGGGGTGTGTTTGTTCCAGCATTGACATTGACACTGCTGTTGTGCTTGATTTATCTGATTTGGGGAGATGTAGCGCAAATCGTGGCTGTTGGTAACATCGGTTGGTTTGTCTCCTTTATGTTATTCCATTTGGGGCTTTGGCTCCGGCGCGATCGCCCGGAAGTTTTGTTTCCTCGCATATCTCTAGGCATTCTGCTGTTAGAAGTTGTGGTGCTGTTCGTGGGTGGACTTGCCTGGGGTTGGCTCAACTTCCTAATTGGGCTATTATTTCCCGTTGGTGTCATGGGAATAGATGCAGTGATTCGCCGCGTGCCCTTCCCTCCATTTCATCGCAGTTGGTGGATGCGGCGATATCGCACGCGCCCTGTGGTAATTATCAAGGATTCAGTAATTCTTCAGGTGAGTATCTTGATTTTTTTACTGTGCAGTGCAGTGGGAGTTGGCTGGTTATTTGGTGTCAAACTTAATAAAGTTGCAACTGAGGGGGGTGAAAATCTATTTGTGGTACTGCTGATGAGTGTGGCATTTGTGGGAGTAGCGATCGCCTGTTGGACAAGTTTACCGCAAGTGGTGGCGATCGCAGAAGCACGAGAAGCCGCCGAACACCTGTTTACCGTCGCTCAGGATGGTATTTTAGTTGTGGATGATCGAGGCATTATCCAGCAGGCTAATCCAGCGACTGAATCTTTCTTTGGTGTCAACCCCTCTGAACTGCGGGGAAATCACCTCAACAAATGGCTACCTGCATTAGTCTACTATCCAGATCAGTGGATAAAGCGCAGCGAACAAGCCCTACTTCGCAACGGGAAAAACAGAACTCTGGAAGTTTCCATCTCAGACCGACCCCATCAGGATTTTCAGGAGTATGTCGTCATTCTCCATGACATTACTCAGCGCAAACAAGCAGAAGAGATATTGCGACACTCAGAAGCACAATTGCGCCAAGAAGCAAAGCAGCTAGCATCTCAACTGGTGCAGAGTGAAAAAATGTCCAGCTTAGGGCAGTTGGTAGCAGGTGTAGCGCACGAAATCAACAACCCAATTAACTTTATATATGGCAATATCACTTTTGCCAATCAATACATCGAAGATTTACTTAATTTGTTGAAATTATATCAGCAAAACTATCCTAATCCAGTAACTGGAATTAAAGAAAAAATAGAAGCCATCGACTTAAATTTCCTGATGGCAGACTTGCCAAACTTGCTAACTTCTATGACAGTTGGTGCTGAAAGAATCACAGAAATCGTCCTATCTCTACGAAACTTTTCCCGCTTAGATGAAGCAGAGATGAAAGCTGTGAATATCCATGAGGGTATCGATAGTACGTTGATGATTCTGGAACATCGCCTCAAGCCTAAATCTGACTATCTAGAAATTGAGGTCATCAAAGAGTACGGCGACCTGCCATTAGTAGAATGTTATGCCGGACAACTCAATCAAGTATTTATGAATCTTCTGGCAAATGCGATTGATGCAATTGAAGAGTCATTAGTCATTAGTCATCCGTCATTTGTACAAGACAAAGAGAGAGGTCTGAGTGGAGGCTTCCTACCATCAGAACTTCTGATAATGGAGACGCGCAAGGGACGGGAAGAAATGACTAATGACAGAGGAAAAATTCGGATTCATACTAAACTCACCAGCCAAAAGCAAGTAGTTATTCGCATTGCTGATAATGGTCTAGGCATTCCAGAAAACGTACAAAAACATTTATTTGAACCATTCTTTACTACTAAACCAGTTGGCAAAGGTACAGGGTTAGGTTTATCTATTAGTTACCAGATTATCACCCAAAAACATCGGGGAAAATTACAATGTATTTCTGCTCCTGGACAAGGTACAGAATTTGTAATTGTAATTCCGCTAAACCAGCAAGCTATCTAATTGTCAACATCAATAGAAATTAGTTCGACACCCATAGGATCACCTAAGTTAGGAATTAGACTATCATTTTGAAAAAAGGATGATAGATAATTATGGTGTGTCAAAACTGTCAACAGGTTATAGAACAGCTAAATATTAATATTGACCTTTTCTTTCATAAATTAGAGACAGCTTCAAATAGAAGGCAAATCAGTGAACTTGACAAGGAAATCATTTGTCAATCTCTATTGGGACACTCTCGACAACATATAGCTAAAATATTCAATTTATCTGACCAACAAATTAGAGATAGGCTCAGTAATAATATTTATCCCAGAATAGCAGAACTGATGCAAATTGACCAAGAACAGATAGCTGGTAAGTGGGTTAAGCTGCTTAATTTATTACTTCATCCTAATAACGGATATAAATTGCAGACTGCTCTTCAATTAAACAATGATAACTTTCAAGGTAGTTTTGGCAGACAAATTTTTCTTTCTCCCCCAAATCAAGATATTGTGGAGTTACAGATACAAGGGAATAAATTTTATCAGCAAGGACTTTATTATCAAGCATTAAAGTGCTTTATTTGGGCTTGGAAAAAAGAAATAGAAATTTATGGTACAGGGAATCCAGAAGTTTTAATTTATATTAATAACTGTCTAATTGAATATAAGCAATCTCTTTTACAACAAAAAAAAATTAAGATTTATACTTTGGCTGTAGTTGTGCCATTTTATCATAATCAAGGTCATGTTGCATCTGAAATTTTACGAGGTATTGCTCAAATTCAACTCCAAGTAAATCTTCAAAGCTTTGAGAAAATTTCACTAGGAAAAGAGATAAATTTAGATGAGATAAAACCCGATATTTTTTTTACTCTAAATAATACAGATAGTCAAATAGCCTTCAAAATTTTAATTGTCAATGATCCTAATAATTTATATGCACCATATAGCCAAACAGCAGAGAATTTAGCCAATTTAGCGCAACAATTAAACCTGATTTCTATCATCGGTCACTATTCAAGTGAAATGACTAAGAAGGCACTACAGTTATATTCTCAAAATGGACTAATTTTAGTAAACTCTAGCAGTACCTCTAATGAACTTTCTCATTTATCTGGGGGTGAAAGCCTATCCTTTTTTAGACTGACTACTCAAGATAGCATAAATGCCACACAGTTAGCTCATTACTTGACAGAAGGATTATCCGGTAAAGATCATAAAAAAGTAGCTATTATCTATAATAAAAATAGTAGTTATAGCACTTCATACAGAAATACTATTAAAAAATGTTTAGAGCAATATAGTGAACAGCTTATTTTTCTAAAAGAATGTAGTTATATTAGCGAAAAATATTATCAGATTCAAGCTTATCTAAAAGAGATTAAACAAAATGACGTTGATATTATTATCATAATTCCTGATGGAGGAATTGAACCTAATTCCCTCGATAATGCTGGGCTGATTAGTAGATTAAAAATTAATAACTGTCTAATAGCTGGTTCAGCAACTTTTTACCATGAGAATGTTTTACATTGGATTCATGAGCAAAGTCAGTATAATTTGGTAAATCAAAATGAGTGTCAAATTATAGCTTGTGTTCCTTGGCATTGGCACAGCAAAACAAATGGGTGCAATAGTGAAAATCAACTAGGGCAAAAGTTTTGTCAACTAGGTACTCAATTATGGGGAGAAGAAAACTTGACATGGCGTAGTGCAACAGCTTTCGACTCAGCGTTAATAATTCTGAGAATTTTAGAGCAATTTAACATTTCAGATAGTCAATCTTTACTGATATACATGAATAAATATTTCAAAGAAGACAAAAAACAAGTGAAAGGAGTTACAGGAATTATCCAATTTGAAAAAAATGGCGACCGCATCAATCCCCCAGCAGAAATAGTAGCCGTAAAATGGAATGCACAACACTCTAAATGGCAGTGGACAATTTAAGATTTATGTTTTCCAGTTAATTGACTATATCTAAGATTCCACATCTGTAGAAAAATATTCTACACCTGAAGTAAAAAGACTTCATAACCCATTGTTATGCTACCTGTATAGAGTTGAGGAAACAGAATCATGTTGAAAGTTTTTGCCGATCGCGGTGGTACATTCACAGATATTGTTGCTGTTACTAACAATCAGGCAATTATAGACAGACTCTCAATACATCCAGAACGTTTTTTAATTGTGACTCTGCCTAATCAGCAATGGATTATAGTCTACAAACTACTTTCAGAAAATCCTGAACAATATCAAGATGCAGCCATCCAAGGAATTCGGGATATCATGGATATTTCTAGCAACGAACCTATCCATACTGAAGCGATAGAAGTAGTAAAAATGGGGACAACAGTAGCAACAAATGCGCTGTTAGAAAGGAAAGGCGATCGCGTAGTTCTTCTGATTACCAAAGGCTTTAAAGATGCGCTGCGAATTGGCTACCAAAACCGTCCTAACATCTTTGCCCGTCATATCGTTTTACCAACGATACTTTATAAGCAGGTGATTGAGATTGATGAACGTTATGATGCTCATGGAAATGAATTAACCCCTGTAAATATTCAACAAGCAAAAAGTGACTTACAAGCAGTTTACAACTCAGGAATTCGGAGTTGTGCTATTGTTTTTATGCACAGCGATCGCTATCCCGATCACGAACAACAAATAGCCCAACTTGCTTTAAAAATCGGCTTTACCCAAATATCTGTATCCCATCAAGTTAGTCCATTAATGAAATTGGTCAGCCGAGGAGATACAACAGTAGTAGATGCTTATTTAACTCCGATTCTACGTCGCTATGTCAACCAAATAGCAAGTCAGTTACCCAGAGTAAAATTAATGTTCATGAAATCTGATGGAGGTTTAGTCACAGCCCAACAATTTCAAGGCAAAGATAGTATTTTGAGTGGCCCGGCTGGCGGTATTGTTGGCGCAGTTCAAACTAGTAAAAGGGCAGCTTTCGAGTTAGTTATTACCTTTGATATGGGAGGTACAAGTACAGATGTTGCCCACTTTAAAGGAGAGTATGAACGACAACTAGATTCGGAAATTGCTGGGGCGCGGATGCGAGTTCCCGTATTAGCAATTAATACCATTGCGGCTGGCGGTGGTTCAATTCTCTTTTTTGATGGTTCTAGTTATCGTGTCGGCCCTAAATCTGCTGGATCAAATCCTGGCCCTGCTTGTTACCGACGTGGGGGGCCATTAGCGGTTACTGATGCCAATGTGATGTTAGGCAAAATCCACCCGCAATATTTTCCCTCGGTTTTTGGAATTGATGGCAATTTACCTTTAGATAAAGATACTGTCATTCAGCAATTTACACAATTAGCCCAAGACATTCAAGCCGCAACATTAAATCATTGTACTCCCGAACAAGTAGCGGCTGGATTTATGGCGATCGCAGTGGAAAATATGGCGAATGCAATTAAAAAAATCAGCCTGCAACGGGGTTATGATGTCAGCCAATATGTGCTTTGTTGTTTTGGCGGCGCAGGCGGGCAAGTTGCTTGTTTAATTGCCGACATCTTGGGAATGAAAAAAATATTTCTACATCCTTATGCTGGTGTTCTCTCTGCTTATGGAATGGGATTAGCTGATGTCAGGGCGATTAGAGAAGGAGGAGTAGAACAGCCTCTAACTCAAACATTAATTCCTAAATTACACCAGTTAATGGAATATTTAGAAACTCAAGCTAGAAGTGAAATAGATGAAGTGCGTAGTCAAGTAGAAATAGTCAGAAAAGTTAACTTAAAATATGAGGGAACTAACTCTACATTGACCGTTAATTTTACGGATGAAGTAGCAGTGATGCGGCAAGATTTTGAGACTGAACATAAATCTCGTTATGGTTTCATTCAATTAGAGAAAACTTTAATTGTTGAATCCGCCTCAGTAGAAGTTATTCAGAAGATGGAGACTCCTGAAGAACCTTTAATTATTCGTACTCGTTCTCTAGATGAAGCTCCCGTATCTGGTGAGATAGTAAGAATATTTACTGCTGATAGATGGCATGATACTCCTGTTTATCGGCGGGAAGATTTGCAACCAGAAGATAGTATTAATGGCCCTGCGCTCGTTGTAGAAAAAATTAGCACAATTGTAGTTGAACCTAACTGGAACGCCAGATTAACTGAACACAATCATCTGATTTTACAGCGTCTATCAACAGGCTCTAAGAAGCAGAATTGACAAGAGATCAAAAATGGGCAAGGTATCCACCGTCAACCGCCAAAATCTGACCAGTGACATAGGATGCGGCTGGAGAAGCAAAGAAAACGACAGCACCAGCGATTTCTTCTGGATATCCCCAACGACCAAGGGAGGTTCGTTTTTCCAACCAAGCGGCGATTTCTTTATCGGCAAGCACATCTGCATTGCTCTCAGTCGCGAAAAAACCTGGGGCAACACCATTGACAGTTATTCCAAACATTCCTAGTTCGGCGGCAAGAGCGCGAGTTAGAGCTTCGAGTCCACCCTTGGCAGCAGTATACACAGCATCGCCTGCACCTGCGATCGGGCCAGCGATCGACGTTATGTTGATGATTTTCCCCTCGCCATTCTCAATCATCAGCCGTGCTGCTTCCTGGCACAGATTGAAGGAAGCAATAAGATTCGTATCGATAAGCCGACGCACCGCATCCATTTCAAATTCAAAAAAACCGCGGCGATCGCGCATACCAACATTATTGATCAGGATATCCAGATGCCCGTATTTTTCTCGAATTTCGCTGAACGCTTTTTTAACGGCTGCTTCATCCGTAATATCTAATTGCAATGGCAAGGCTGATCCGCCAATTGCAGTCACAGCAGCAACTGCGCGATTTAGGCTTTCATGATTCCGCCCATTGACAAGAACAAAAGCACCAGCACTCGCGAGTGCTTTGGTGATTTCTAGTCCTAACCCTTGTCCCCCTCCAGTAACTAGGGCGATTTTTCCATCCAATGAAAATCCAGGTGGTGTCACAGCGTTTCCTTTGCGGGGTCATGCTTTAACAATTTATCACTCTTGACACGGGAGTTTGCTGAAAAAGGGTTATATTCTCGTTACTAGGTTCAGCCTCGTAACGAGGGTTTAGAGGTTCCGCCTCCTGATTTTTAAAACTGGTGCAAAATATAAGTTTTACAAACATTCAACCCTTCTGGCTTCTAATATTTATCAAATCTAAACAAATAAAAAACAAAAATGTACACAACAACTCAACCAGATCCCGTCCGCTTAGAAATATTCAAAAATCTCTATCAATTTATCGCCGAACAAATGGGAATTGTGTTACAAAACACGGCTACATCAGTGAATATCAAAGAGAGGCTGGATTTCTCGTGTGCTATTTTTGAATCATCGGGATTATTAGTCGCTAATGCTCCCCATATTCCCGTGCATTTAGGCTCAATGAGTGAAAGTGTCCGCAGTTTAATTAATGATAAAGGGGACACAATAAAACCGGGGAATGTGTATCTATCCAATAATCCTTATAATGGGGGAACACATCTTCCTGATGTAACTGCAATTACCCCTGTTTTTCTGGAAAGTGAGGAAAATACTACACCCCCTACTCCTATTTTCTACGTCGCTTCTCGTGGACACCAAGCAGATATCGGTGGAATTACTCCCGGTTCAATGCCTCCCCACAGTACCACAGTAGAAGAGGAAGGAATTATTTTTGATAATTTTCTCTTGGTTGAAGAGGGCAATTTTCGAGAATCCGCAGTAAGACAGCATCTCTCAAATCATACTTATCCTGCTCGTAAAGCTGACCAAAATATCGCTGATTTCAAGGCACAAATTGCCGCAAATGAACGGGGAGTACAAGAACTCAGTAAAATGGTTTCCCAGTACGGATTTAAGACTGTCCAAGCTTATATGGAATTTGTGCAAGCTAATGCTGAGGAGTCGGTGAGAAAGGCGATTAATCTTCTCAAGAATGGCTCATTTGTTTATGAAATGGATAATGGGGCAATTATTCAAGTAAAAGTTACAATTAATCAACAAAATCGCAGTGCTATCATTGATTTTACTGGGACTTCTGAGCAACTTAATAGTAATTTTAATGCTCCGAAAGCTGTAACTCAAGCAGCAGTCTTATATGTCTTTCGGACTTTGGTTGATGATAATATTCCTCTGAATGCCGGGTGTCTTAACCCTCTAGAAATTATTATACCGGTTGGCTGTATGCTGAATCCAATTTATCCAGCAGCAGTAGTAGCAGGTAATGTAGAAACTTCTCAAACCATTGTTGATGCTTTATATGGCGCTTTGGGTGTTATGGCTGCTTCTCAAGGAACGATGAATAATTTTACTTTTGGTAATGAGCAATATCAATATTATGAAACTATCTGCGGCGGCTCTGGGGCAGGAATTGATTTTGATGGAACTGATGGTGTTCATTCTCACATGACTAACTCCCGCCTGACCGATCCAGAAGTTTTAGAAACCCGTTATCCTGTACTTTTAGAAAGCTTTAGTCTTCGTCCCGATAGCGGTGGGAAAGGAAAATATTCCGGTGGTAATGGAGTTGTCCGCCGCATCCGTTTCCTAGAATCCATGACAGCTAATATTCTCTCTGGTCATCGGGTTGTTCCTCCCTTTGGATTAAATGGTGGGGAAGCCGGAATTGTCGGACGCAACTGGATACAACGTCAGAATGGAATTGAAGAGAATTTAGATAGCACAGCAACAGTAGAGATGAAAGTTGGGGATGTTTTTGTGATAGAAACTCCTGGAGGAGGCGGGTTTGGGAAAGTCTCCTAATACCAGTAATTTCCGCTGAATTAAAAAGCTATAAATCTTTGCTTTGTCTACTTTTAAGAACTTATTACTAGTTAATTTTAGTTGCAGTTTGGCAAAATGTTTTATCTGTAGAGATAATCTGCAAAGTCGTAATACCATGTCCGCTTGATTACTTATTAAACCCGAAGAACCCCACCCCGCCAACGCTGCGCTTTGTCTCCCCTCCCCGCTGGCGGGGAGGGGATTAAGGGGTGGGGTGCAATGACTATAGGAA
>NZ_JABXKM010000238.1 GCF_017115025.1 Nostoc sp. NOS(2021)
CTGGGTTGAAAGTCTGTTTGTATATAGGTTTTATCATCAGTTAATGTCCTAACCTTCTTGTCCGTTGCTATAAGTACTGCAAAAACCGGATATGTCGTAGGGATAAAGCGCAATGCTCATTGGTGTCAACTTAAGCTAAAACCCTTTTCAAATCTCGTTTCCAGTCTCTGGCTGGAAATGTTGATCATTGCGGCTCTGCCGCGAGTCAGAGGCGGCAGCCCCCTATTAGGCATTCCCAGTCTCTGACTGGGAACGAGACATGATTAATTTGTACAGTGCGTAAGTCCTACAGATGTCTATGATGCTAAGTTGCCTTCATTCACTTCAGCATGAGGTTTTCCTGAGAGAATACTTAAATTAGGTTATGGCTTTGAGCTACCATGATTGCCTGAGAAAATGCTGAGAATCAACTAAATTTTATCAAGGGATAAATTTATGAAAATCATGGCTTAGTTTCAGATAAGCTTCAGTACTAACAGAGATACTTTGGATGTTCGAGATAACTCAAACATCAGGAGTAATAAATCAAACTAGCTTTCTACTCATAAGTTTTGCCTTGGTTCGTGGAGTACTTACAACTTGAGATTGCTGTTTATCGTAAATCAAAGGGTTTAAGACCCCAACAATACAGGTAGCGTTATTTTCAGTCGGGGTTTAAATCCCCGTCTGAAAATGTCTAAAATGTTTGAATTTTGTTAGCGTAGCGTTAGCGAGTCTGCGTTCGCTTTTAGCGTCTCGTAGAGAGCGTCATTTTGAATTTTGAATTGTTAATGCCTTGTTGGTCTTGGTGAATATTCCCAAACCTGCTCCCCATAAAAGCTTTGACTTCCGCCGTACTGTGGGCTTAAGTATCAAAAATAATGGTTAACAAGAGTTGCGATCGCTTTTACTACTATTATTCAAAGTTGTGTTAGAACCGAAAGCGTTATTTGATTGCAACGTAGATGCGATGCCTACGGCGGCAAGCTACGCAGTAGCAAAAGTCTGATGGAGTCCTCTACAACAAGGCATCTTCTTTACCCCAATAGCCTTTATGAACCTACTTGTAGCTTAGTTTCCTCTGAATCAATCAATACAAAAAGAACTATCCAAAGGACGAAAGAAGACTATGAACTGGAAAACACTTTCTTTAATTGCTGGTCTGATTTTAACTACCAGTCTCACTGCTTGCTCTAGCACTCCAGAAACCAACAATCAAATTGCTCCTGAAGCCTCTCCGGGGATGAGCAAAGATAAAGCTGGCGATGCGATGAGCAAAGATAAAGCTGGCGATGCGATGAGCAAAGATAAAGCCGGCGATGCGATGAGTAAAGATAAAGCGGGTGATGCTATGAAATCGCCAGCTTCCAGCAGCCCTAGCCACAACTAGCTTTGCATCTCACTTTTCTTCTACTGGTTACTAGTGGTCTGTCAAATTCATTTTGACGGTTAGAGAGACGCGATAAATCGCCGTCTCTACAGGAAATTTATCCATCAATTATTTATTGACAGACTACTAGGGACTGGTTCCAGGAAAAACCTGATCCCAATCCCTATACTTTGGCGCTTTGACCTCAACAGGAGAAATTCTGATGAATCACAACCTGCTCCGCCGCCGTCAGTTACTTTTTTATCTTGGGTTAGGGGTTGTTGGAATCGGTGCAGCCACAACATTTCCCAACTTCAGAAAAGTGAATGCCCCTTCTATCTCTTCTGCAAATGGTAACAATACGCAAGGCTCGGAAGCTATTGCAGTGAAACCTCCGGCAGGCAAGAGTCTGCCAGATTTTCAGGGTATCAGTCAGTGGCTTAATTCTACACCTTTGTCGATCGCTGACCTCAAAGGCAATGTTGTTCTGATCCAGTTTTGGACTTTTGCTTGTATTAACTGCCAGCGTACCCTGCCCTACATCACTAGATGGCATCGGCAGTATGAGTCACAGGGACTCAAGGTGATTGGCATCCACACACCAGAGTTTGCCTTTGAGCGAGACGCAAACAACATAAAAAAGGCGTTACGACAACACAAAATTACTTATCCGGTTCCGGTTGATAACGAATATAAAACTTGGAACGCTTACGACAATCAGTATTGGCCCCACATGTTTTTGGCCGATCGCCAGGGCTTGTTGCAATATGACCATATTGGTGAAGGGGCATATGAAAAAATAGAGCAAACTATCCGCCAGCTATTGGGGTAGAAGGAATTGTGACTACTTCTACTTTATCAATCAGTCTGGCGTTACTGGGGGGTGTTTTGAATGTGCTTTCACCCTGTGTTTTACCGATTTTGCCTGTGCTATTGGGCCGATGTCTGACGACAAGCCGCTCCGCGTCTACGCTCCAATCGCATACTTACGGGCCAGTAGCACTTTTAGGGGGATTAATCGCTGGTTTTGCACTAGCAGGTAGTTTGCTAGGTGTAACAGCAAACTGGTTTACAGGCGTGATTAATTTATTGCGTAATGGTGCGATCGCACTCCTTTTATTTTTGGGATTACTGGCAATTTTCGCCACCTGGAGTTACCGAATATTTAGTTATATTCCAGTTGGCAAGTGGGCTAAAAAACCTACACGAATCGGACTCATGGGAGAGTTTTGGCTAGGGACTCAGTTGGGGCTTTTGTGGACTCCCTGTGCTGGGCCAGTTTTGGGTTTAGTACTAGCAGCAGTTAATCATCAAGTCGCAGGTGCATTTTGGCTACTGGTTGCTTATGGAATCGGGGCAGGTTTGCCTCTGTTGGCGATCGCCTACGGTGGGCGAATACTCAGCCAACGAATCCTCAATCTCCGCTCCCATAGTGCAGCGTTGCAGCGGATTGGTGGTGTGGCGATCGCGGCGACAGCAATTGCGATTCTTCTCGGTTGGGATGTCCAGATACAACTTTGGCTGGCTCCGTTCTTTCCCACTCAACGTCTGTGAGACGTGCCAATTTTAGATTTTGGATTATCAGACCCAATCCGAAACTCTAACAGGGAACAATATAAAAAATCTCAAATTCAAAAGTCTGACTGAGAACAATCTAAAAATCCAAAATCCAAAATCCAAAATCTAAAATTGGTATGACCTCATCAAAACGCAAAGTCCGCTCAACACCAAGTCAGACTTTTCTATCAAAAACCTTTCACTGGATTAATATCATCAGTCTCATCTTGATGATCGGTAGCGGACTGGAAATCTATAATGCTAATCCGGTATTTGGAGGGCGTGCAGGCTGGCATTTTCCTGACTTTATGTTGCTAGGAGGTTGGCTAGCGGGTGGCAGAAACTGGCATTTTACTGTTATGTGGCTGTTTTCGCTGAACTTACTTTGGTATGGAGTTTATATCTTTGTAACTCGTCGTTGGCAGCGTCGGTTTGTCGATCGCGGTGACTTAAAAGCATTGCAAGTCAGCCAGAACCCCAAGCGCAAGAATTACGCATGGCATCGGCTAGTTTATACTGCGATCATTCCAGTGCTACTGCTGGCGATCGTGAGTGGTCTGGCGATGTACAAACCTGCTCAACTGCATTGGCTTTCGGGGCTGTTTGGGAGTTGGCAGACTCTACGCACTGTTCACTTTATCACTGTTCCCACAGTCATACTGTTTACAATTGCTCATTCCTTACTTGCCCTGAAGGTAGGAAGCATCCATCTAATTAAGTCTATGTTCGTGTAGAGGTACTTATGAGTTTGATTCTTCCCAAACGCACTCTATCCCGTCGTCGGTTACTGCAAGTATCTGGACTTTCAGGGGTAGGTTTTCTTTTAGGTGGCTGTGGGACAAATTTGTTCTCAGATAATGTGCGGCAAATATCTGAGCCACTAAACCAACGTCTTGAAGCACTCCTGCTAAGTCAAAAACCAGTACCTGAATTTCCTGTCAATGCCATAGAAGCAGACAAATTGCTGATTAATACCTTTGACTTCACCCCGCAAATTGATCCGGCGCAGTTTCGCCTAAAGATTGATGGTGAGGTTAGTAACGCGATGCAATTGAGCATGGCAGATATTCAAAAACTTCCCTTGACTTCAACGGTGATTCGCCATGTCTGTGTAGAAGGCTGGGCTGCGATCGTTCAATGGGGAGGCGTGCGATTGCGAGACTTAGTAGCGCTGGTACAGCCGAAGTCAAACGTCCGCTATGTCTACTTCAAATCTGCTGATGGCTACTATGAAAGCTGGGATATTGCCTCGGCTGTACATCCTCAAACCCTGATGGCTTATCAAAAGAATGGACAACCATTATCAGTTGATAATGGTGCGCCCATCCGCCTAGCATCTCCAATTAAACTGGGATACAAGCAAAGCAAGTGGGTGACTCAAATTACATTCGTCAGTAATTTGTTACCGATTAAAGGCTATTGGGAAGATCAGGGCTATGAGTGGTTTGCAGGACTATAGTCACGCTATATGCAACTTATTCTTGTCACCCCGCTTCCAAACCAAAAACCTCAAAGAGTCCTGACTTTACAGCTATTTTCAGGTAAATAGACCACGCGGTAGGGGCACAGCATTGCTGTGCCCCTACGACAGATGTGGTTCAAATACATGATTTCTGCTGTAATCCCTCTCCTTAATAAGGAGAGGGACAGGTTTTGCGTAGCAGAACCAGGGTGAGGTTTCTTTGTCTGGGGTAATTCTCCACTCTATAGAGGGATGGGGAATTACGGGGATTGATTAAAAATCGTTGGATAAGCGACAAAAAATCAGACACCCAATATCTGAAACTCTTGATCCAAAATCGATTTTGACGAGCTAACTCGGATACTGGGTGTTAGTCCACAAAGCAAAAAAGTAACAGCATGACTACAGAGAAACTAACAACTTTGCCATCATCCCCAGCCCAGAGCGAATTAGAATTCATCGATTCCCCCGGTTGTAACTCAACGAGTCTGCACGACTCGGATGTACCGGAAGTGGACTTGTTTAGTCCACTGACAATTCGAGATATCACTCTGCCCGATCGCATAGCGATGTCACCAATGTGTCAATACTCGGCAGAGAATGGATTCGCAAACGATTGGCACTTCGTCCATTTGGGGAGTCGGGCTGTTGGAGGTACTCGCCTGATTGTAGTCGAAGCGACAGCAGTCACACCCCAAGGACGAATCACCCCCGGCGATCTTGGTCTTTGGGATGATGAACACATCGAGCCACTAGCTCGGATTGTACGTTTCCTTGGGCAACAGGGAGCGATCGCCGGGATTCAATTAGCCCATGCTGGCCGGAAGGCGAGTTGCAATCTTCCCTGGCTGGGTGGTACACCACTGACACCTGAACAAGGCGCTTGGCCTGTAGTCGGGGCAAGCCCAATTCCGTTTCAAGAGGGCGGCCCCGTTCCCATAGCCCTCGATGAGGCTGGGATTGAAGAGGTGATTCAAGCCTTCATTGCCACAGCACAGCGTGCCGTTCAAGCAGGCTTTCAGATTATCGAAATCCACTCGGCTCATGGATACCTACTGCATTCCTTTCTTTCGCCGCTAAGTAATCAACGAACAGATCGTTACGGAGGTTCCTTGGAGAACCGAATGCGTTTATTGCTGGAGGTAGTAAAAAGAATGCGAGAGATTCTGCCAAGCGGGATGCCGCTTTTTGTGCGTATCTCTGCTACCGACTGGGTAGAGGGAGGTTGGGATCTCAAGCAGTCAGTCATATTGTCCCGCGAACTAAAGGTATTAGGCGTTGATTTGATCGATGTTTCCACAGGAGGCTTAGTCCCTCATGCCAGGATTCCCGTGCAGACAGGTTATCAGGTACCTTTTGCTGCCAAAATCCGAGAGGAGGCTGGGATTAGGACTGGGGCTGTGGGGATGATAACTCAGGCTGACTATGCCAACCAAATAATTACTCGTGGGTGTGCAGATTTGGTTCTCATCGGTCGAGAAATGCTCCGCGATCCATATTGGTCAATTCGCGCGCGTTGCCATTTGGATGAGGAACCAAACTGGGCTTTGGCCTACGGGTATGCAGTTAAACCGCAGAGACGGGGGAAATAAATCTCCAGGGCAGGTGTTGCCAAATCAAATCCAGCAAATTACTTGTAATATGCGATCGCATCGCAACGAGTGGAGTTAAGCAATCGTCAGGATTTGATATTGCCACGCTTTGATCGCAATTGACTTGTGTTTAACCGTAGATGATATTATGGCGATCGCTTCAAATTTGCGATCGCTCTATCTATTTTTAATAAAAAAAGACTCACTAAGGGATTTCCAACAAATAAATTATCCAATCTTGTGGGGTGCGCATCTTGCCCGCCTTTAGCTATGGGCGGGTGAGACACCCACCCCACAATAAGTAGTTGGATATTTTTTTATTTGTCAGTCCCTAATCAACCGGACATGATATCAAAGCCTCGTTAACGGAGCTAAAATACTCGTTAACGGAGCTAAAAGCCTCGTTGACGGAGCTAAAAGCCTCGTTAACGGAGCTAAAAGCCTCGTTAACGGAGCTAAAAGACTCGTTGACGGAGTTCAAAGACTCGTTAACGGAGATAAAATACTCGTTGACGGAGCTAAAAGACTCGTTAACGGAGATAAAATACTCGTTAACGGAGCTAAAAGACTCGTTGACGGAGCTAAAAGCCTCGTTAAGTAGATAAACAAAAATATTTACAGTCATTGCAAACGGAGCGGAGCGATCGCACCCCTTGCGATCGCATTATTTTGGTTTGGTGCGATCGTAATGACATTGTGTAATTAATTATGTTGCCTACTTATTAGACTAGAATTTGAATCCCAGGCGGGTAATGCAGCCGGTGCAGATTACCTAAATTACTGAAACCAACGCCAGATAAAAGCAACCATTCTCCTGAATCAAGGCTGACGATTCCGCCGCAAGTATTCCAGATTCTTACAAATGGTTATTGTATTGGGATGATTTGCCCCCAACCGTTGTTGAGCAATCTTCAAAGCTTGGATTAACAAAGGTTCGGCTTCGCTGTACCTTCCCTGTGAACGATAGAGTCCTGCTAAATTGTTCAGGCTAGTTGCTACATCTGGGTGTGATTCGCCCAGCAGGCGTTTTCTCATAGACAAAGCTTGGATTAACAAAGGTTCGGCATCGCTGTTCCTTCTTTGTGAACCATAGAGTTCTGCCAAATTGTTTAGGCTAGTTGCCACATCTGGATGTTCATCCCCCAGCAGGCGTTTTTTCATCCTCAAAGCTTGGATGTACAAAGGTTCAGCATCGCTGTACCTTCCCTGTGAACGGTAAAGTGCTGCTAAATTGTTCAGGCTAGTTGCTACATCTGGGTGTGATTCGCCCAGCAGGCGTTTTCTCATAGACAAAGCTTTGATGTACAAAGGTTCGGCATCGCTGTTCCTTCTTTGTGAACGATAGAGTGTTGCCAAATTGTTCAGGCTAGTTGCTACATATGGATGTTCATCCCCCAGCAGACGTTTATACATCTCCAAAGCTTGAATGTACAAAGGTTCAGCATCGCTGTACCTTCCCTGTGAACGGTAAAGTGCTGCCAAATCGTTCAGGCTAGTTGCCACATCTGGGTGTGATTCTCTAAAACGTTCTCTAGCAGCTGATAAACATTGTTCACGCCAAGGTAAAGCTTGCTCGTAGGCTCCTTGACCTTCGTAAAATCTACCCAAGCCTACAAAAGGCGAAATTAAATCATCATCGCTTAACCAAGCTTGGTAAACTGTGGCAGTTTCCGCAAGGTGTGGGATAACCAGGGTTGCTTCAGCAAATTCTATCAATGTGGGTGTCTGAGGAATACTTCGCGCTACGGCTACCATCGCTTGACAAAAGCCGCGCTTGAGTTCATCAGCTTTAGCTAACTCTTCTAACTTCTGGCGCAATAATTCCTGAATGCGATCATGGATTTGGTATGTGTCCTCTGGTAATTCTTGCAGCAAATAATGCTCAACTAAAACAGCGCAGTTAGCTTTAAAGTCAAATTCCAAAGAGCTAGCACTTGCTGCTGATTCTACCAAAGACCAAGGTATAGGAGCCAAAGCAAACAAACTCAATAGACAAGCTAATTTTTTCGCTTCTGGTTCTAAGCATTGCCAATTCAACTCAAAAGCTGCTGCTACGCCAGACTCGCCTGCTGATGCTTGCTTTTGTAGCCGTGCGAGAATGTCTGCTAGCATAATACTCTCCCTGGCTCTCGGCACTGTGCTGCTATTTGGTAAAGTCCAATAGGTACATAATCCACAAATCTGTAAAGTCCCTTAGCAAATTCTAATTCCTTCTCAACCCTATCTTTTCCCAGCTGGGTTGTTAATAATTCTAATGCTCCATCTGCTGACAATTCGCCTAGCCGCAGTGATGGATATGTTAACCCTGTGTTTTGACGAGTGGTAATTAACACCTTAAACCGAGAACCTTTGAGTGGTAAATAGGGTTGAATTTGGTTCCAGTCTTTGACATCATCAAATACTAATAAAACAGTATCCTGTTTGAGTTTCAGAATTTACCTTAGCTTTTTCTCCTTCCCGCGTAGCCAGTAACACAAATTGTTGACTATCTTGCTTTGGCTGACCACTCAAAAAAGTTTTGCCACCTAAATTAGTTGGTCTTCCCTTCGACTCTAAAACATAATTGGCACAGGCATCAATAATACAAATATGATTACGAATCTGAAATTTATCGGAACCCAGCAAAACTAATAAAGAATTAAAATCTAAATTCTGCCAATTCTGTTTATTTGCATCAGCACAAATCAACCGACGCTCTCGTTCTGAGGTAATCACACCATGTCCCGCCCAAAAAATGTAGAGTAAATCCCCCGACTTGGGGGATAAGAAGTTAGTCACAATGTCGGAGATATTTTGCTCTGTTGCTAACTCTACAGTTAACCCACATTCCCCAATTAACTGATGATTTTCTTCCAGCGCTGATAAACATAACCGGATATTCTCCTTTGGTACACCGCGCCGATGCAGCCAATGAGCAAATTTCAGCGCGTCATCGGCTGGCCCCCCACCCGGCACATTCCAAGTAGATTCGTGGTACTTTTCAATACCCACAATTAACCCAAATGTGCGATCGGGTTTAGCCATCAACTGCATGATGACCTAGCCTCTCACGTTATTAGGACTTACGCACAAGAGATCCCCCAACCCCCTTAAAAAGGGGGCTTTTAGCCTTCCCCCTACGGTGTAAACACAAGTCTCAAGTAGTTTACGAATCTGTCTGAAGTAGTTTACGAATCTGGTTTTTACCCCACCCTAACCCTCCCCTTGTAAAGGGGAGGGAACTGGATTTCCGGCTTCCCCCCTTTCCAAGGGGGGATTGAGGGGGGTAATTAGGCATAGGCGAAATTTTATCAGTTAACTCAAGGCGGTTTCCTCTGACATAATTTGTTCCCATTGGCAACGCTAATTCAACAAGTGGCTTTAATAACCAGCCACCCAATCCTAATTCCGCCTCTCCCAAAGCCAGAGTCAGCAATTTCACAACATTGTCCCGCAATTGGGCATCGGTGAGTATGGGGGGAAATTTTTCTTGCTGTTCGCTAAGAAACATTGCTTGAGCTGCGATCGCTCTTGCTATTGCTGCATAATATTCACTCAAATCAGATTCGGAAACTGTGAGCAATGCCTGATAATACGGTTCACTGCGAATCACAGCCTCTGGTGCTTCTGCAAATATCTCTGCAATTCCCGCCTCTTGCAACTTAGCTTCCAGTTCCAATGTCGGAGTGAGACTTGCTACACGAGATTGTAAAACATCCCCTGGTTCTTCCCCAAAAGGATTTCCTGACTCAATCGGTTTCAAAGACAACAGCCGCAATTCATACAGAGGGTCACGGTATAATTGCCCCCATAATACAATATCTGCATCTTCTTCTCCTGGAGATAAAGCCAGTGTCGCATCATTCAAGGGTACTGATGCCCGATTACCATTGAACCTTGCACCTAATGCACCCCAAAGGCAGGGAGCAACTTTGATGTCAGGACGTTGGGCGTGAATCTTTCGCTCAATTATCTGAAAGATTTCGTTGTATTCTGGTTCTCTAATGCCAGTGCCATGTACAAATATTACAGTAGTCATTGTGATCAGGGTGGCTAGCGATGCCTGGGTTGGGCTACGCCTACGCAAAGCTTTTCCTCTGTATTATTCCTCACTACTTTCTCTGACACAAGAGAACTTAGCGTGAAAAGTCAGGTATTACAGCAGTTTTCAAATACGTAGATTACAGCCAATAGTTCGTTATTGTAGGATGGGCATTGCAATGCCCATCCTACTTACTCTGGCCGATTCAGATAAAATCTGCTGTATGGCTATTGAAAATCGCTCTAAGTTACCCTTAAACCTCAGACGTGAGAAACCTTGATATCTCCGCATGTGCCAACACAGCACCAGGTTCGCGCTGGAGAGCGTTGTAATATTTTCTCTCAAAGGTATTGCCCGTCTCTAACGGTACAATCAGCGTGCGGACATCAGCAATCAACTTTTCAAAATCGTCCATCGCTATCGGTTCATCTGCTTCGAGCATTTCATCAACTTGCACAACCACCTCAGAAATGCGATGTAGCCAAGCAAATTGTTCATGAGCGATGACAAGTTGAAGTAGTTCTCCGCTTGATACTCGTCCACTAACCTGTTCGTAGGCAATGCGTTCTGTCTCCAGCAACATCTTGTGAAGGTGGAGTAATTTGTTTCGTAAATCACGCAGATATTGATGTTGACGTATTCTTTGTGAAAGTGTGTTAGAAGTCAATGTTACCCATCCTCTCGTTACAATAGTCTTCAATGGCTTAAATAATTTCTGCGTCGCTATTCGTCACGAATAGACTGTAGCGAACAACTGGTTTTTTGAGTGTCCGCTAGCGATGAATAGCATATCCAATCGTGGCGTAGACGCTCGCTAGAAGGCTTGCCGCTCTGATCAGAACTTTCTCCTTCCCTTCTTTTCAAGACGCTCCATGTAGCTTGCTTCCCCGTAGGGGTACGGGAGCGGCACTTAAGATACATCGCCACTTACTCACTGTCTTGTACAAACAGCACCATTAGCCATCTGCCCAACCTCAGTTCATGTATTTGGTTTCCTTGCTAAGAAGCATTAGACCTCTTGCAAAAGTCCCCTAACACC
>NZ_JABXKM010000194.1 GCF_017115025.1 Nostoc sp. NOS(2021)
ACTTATCGGGGGTCTAACCTAGTATGGGTTAGACCCCTAATTCGCCAGCAGCATCCTTGAAGAAGTCGGGGATCTGGACATAGTATTGCTATATGCTGAGTTTTACCGATTTGACAAGACTCTAATTTTGTTAACTTGACACCAATGGGAAGATGCCCACCCCACAAGAGAAACTGCGATCATTCTCTTTGCCGGAACGCCGGATATCAATACCCCCCTTTGATCTTCTGGGGTACGAAGCCTGGGATGTCAGTAGTGTCAATTGCGAAGACGAAGAACTTGTTTGGGTTGTCGATACCTGCTGGATGAAAAGCGTCTGGCGCTATGGTACCAACGAAGTCGTTATCGTTGGCGATGAAAAGCGTATGCTTGATCACGCGGTTGATAATCACATCTGGCCCGAAAGCCAAACTTTCAAGCTTGGCAGGGATGTCCTCTGCTTTGATCCCATTCTGAGTGAGCGTAGCTACTACATCGAGGAACAGGGTTTTGCTAACTGCCTTACCAGCTAGGTTGCTTTCGCCAGTGATATTGCTTACTTCTTGAGCATTCGTCAGATCGATATGGTATATCTTCTTGAAGGCAGCCTGAGAGCCGTCGCCCAAGCCCTTGCCATCTCGTTCGTCTACCAGGAATTCGCGATCGCTGATGGACAAAATCTCACTTACTGTCGGGTATTTTGGTTTAGCTGCGGTGCCGATATTATCTAGCTGATAGGCGTATTCTTGGGTGGCACCTGTTGCAATGTCGATCTTAACAATTCTGGTGTAAGCGCCATTAGTACCGCCGTCCTGGATCAGCGGACTCTGCATGATGCCGACTAGGGTCTTGCCATTAGGGGTAATCGCGAGTCCTTCCATACCCTTGTTCGCAACACGTCCAGATGTGTTACTGCTAATCTCTGTATCACCAACAGGATTTAGGTTTTTGACTGCGAACTTGCTGTCGAGCGTAAAGACCTTAATGCGCTTACCTGTCTCGCGGTTGAATTGGTACACATAGGGGCCATATTCATCGGTGATAAAGATGGACTCACCGTCATTGGATACACGCACGCCCTCCGGATCGAAGCGGGCATCATTGGGATAGGTCGATATCTGGGTGGGGTCGAAGTTGTCTGAGCGTCCAGTGAAATAGTAGGTATTCTTGGCATTCAGGGCAGGGACACCGCTCGGCACTCCCAGTCCCACCCCAGTACCGTAGTCTAGAGGTTTCTTGCTCGATAGCAGGGTTGTGTCAATTAGAGAAGGAGTAAGAGTAAAGGGCAACGCTGAACCAAGCTGGCTGGGTACGAGTTTCAGACTGATGGTTTGAAAGCGGTTAATATAGGATGTTGTGTCATCCACAGCGCTATTGTATGCCTTGGCATTCGGGCCCCGATCTGGGATGGCGATGAAGGTGTTACGGCCAGCGTAGGCTAATCCCGACCCAATACCACCAAGGAGGTTTCCCGGAACACCGCTTTCGAGCGGAGCGGAGGTTTTGCGGGAGAGGTCTCCGATGTTACCACTCAGGCTGCCAATTGCGACCAGCTTAACCTCTGCGTTGGCGGCAGGGGCAGCAAAAAATGACGCTAATAAGAACAGAATGAGATTTGTCTTGAGCATATCAGTATTCCTACTAGGGACAATATTTACTGAGGGATAGTGTATTTTTTTTCACTTTGTCATTATCTATGCCTAATAATTAAGCTATTTTTAAGCAAAGATTAAGTAAAGATTAATGTAGAAATGCCTGATGCCCACCAGTATTAGATGGGGCTGTGGACGGGGCAGAAGAAGGCAAACAAGAGTATAGGACTTACGCACTTTAAAAATTGAGCATCATGTGCATATCAAGCTTATTAAGATAAAAGTCTTGCCCTGCCTCGTTCCTGGGCTGCTGCCTGGGAATGTGATCACAGGGAGGCAGAGCCTCCCTGTTTGACAGGAGGCAGAGCCTCCCACAAGAGCATTACAAGGCTCTGCCTTGTAACGAGAGGTAACTCACATTTAGTTACGTCTGTCAATGCGTAAGTCCTAGAGTACAAACTTTTTTACCCGCATTTCTCAGTTGTGAGAAATGCGGGTAAAGTTAGAGGTCATCTATAAAGTAAAAATTAAATTACTGTCGGGTGTGTTAGGCGTATGTTTCGATATGATTTGTCACGAAAAACATGACATAAGCGCCTAACGCACCATATTATAAGCGGTGCGTTAGGCTAAAGCCGTAACACACCCTACTTAAGATTTACTTTTATAGTTACTAACAAAAATATTTACGACTACTGCTGTTTGGTGCAGTAGTCACCTTTAAGATGCAGCAATCATTTTCTCTCAAGTCGGCACTAATTCACCAGGACGCAATTTCGACCACTTACCCGTTTCCCGCTTAAAACTGAGACAACCAACAACATCCCATTCCATTTCAATTACATCATCTTGAGTCCGAATGTTGACATTGATCGAAGGTTCATTCGGATCAAAATTTGGTGTTTCGGTCAAGTGAGGCTGTTGGTGCTGCCCTTCTACGGCATGATAGGTAAAACAGCTGTCTACATAGTGGCAGTTCACACAAATACACATAATAGAACCAACTCCAGACGCCTTTATTGTTAATCTAACTTAAGCCCAACTGTTATTCATGAGTTGCTGGGTTGATTTTTATTACAATGCACGAATCAGTTGCTTCTACCCTAGCTGCCGAAAATTGGCCTTTTAGCTTGGAATGGCTGCCACAACCCGCTTACATGGTAGGTGGCGCTGTCCGCGATGCTATCCTTGGCAGAACTCGCGAATATCTGGATCTAGATTTTGTTATACCATCTAAGGCGGTAAAGGTAGCGAGAGCGATCGCTCATCATTACAAAGCTGGTTTTGTGTTACTCGATGCCGAACGACAAATTGCCCGTGTGGTTTTTCCCCACGCCACTGCTGACTTTGCCCAACAGGAAGGAAATAGTTTAGAAGTGGATTTGCACAGACGGGACTTTACAGTAAATGCGATCGCCTATAATCCCCATACGCAAGAAATTATCGATCCTCTGCAAGGTTATCTAGACTTACAACAGGGCATTTTGCGAATGGTATCACCCGCGAACCTAGAAGATGACCCTTTGCGGTTAATGCGAGGTTATCGCCAAGCCGCCCAACTAGGTTTTACTATTGAGCCAGCTACCCAAGCCGCAATTCGTTCTTTGGCATCACATATCAGCAAAGTTGCAGCCGAACGAGTTAGGGTAGAAATTGGCTATCTGCTAGCAAATTCTCAGGGTACTCCTTGGATTACAAGTGCTTGGGAAGATGGTTTACTTACCCCTTTCTTCAAAAACGCCACCCGTGAAAGCTTGATCAAACTAGCAGAAGTTGATCAAGCAGCTGCCTTACTCACCCAAAATTGGCCACAATTAGGCGCACAACTCCAAGAATATGTCCGCGATAGTATCAAAACCACTTGGTTAGGTATTGCCAAACTTGCTTGTCTTGTCAACCCAGATCCGCAATTAGCAGAAATAGAACTACAGGAACTAACTTATAGTCGTGCCGAAATCCGGGGTGTAACCACTGCTCTGAAACTGTTCCCACAGCTTCAAATAGTCGATATGTCTTTGCGAGAACAATACTTTTTGTTCCATGACGCAGATATGGTGTTTCCTGCTATGGCAGTGCTAGCTGTAGCACTTGATAATTTGCTAGAGGCGATGTCTAGTGACAACCCACTACACACAGCAGTCGCTACAACTCTGGAAACCAAAGCAAGGGGCTGCATTGTCTGGGCACCTTTGATCAGCCGCTACTTGAACCCTGATGATCTGGTCGCTCATCCCACTTCACTAGTGAGCGGGAAAGAGTTGATTATAGCATTAGATATTCCCGCTTCGCCAATCATCGGCCAACTGTTGACAGAAATTGCCGTAGCACAAGCTGAGGGGAAAGTCTTAACACCAACAGAGGCGATCGCATTTGCACGTCAGTTACTTGAGGGTTAAATATACCTGATCAATTTCTGGTGATGTTATCTGATGACAATATTGCGGCGGGCTACGCCTACGCAATATTGGCATTGCTGAGTAACAGAGTTTTCTAAGGTAAATACCAAATCGGCTCAACTGCGGCTTTGGTGACAACCAAATCACCGCCTGGTTTCATCACCTTGCCATCTACCTGCAAACGACATTTGTCTACTGTATCTTGCAGCTTTAGCATATTGATGTGAGCTAGTCATTAGTTTTTTTGTGATATTTTTATGAGTTATTAGTCACTAGGGATCTATCAACCACCTATAGTCAGTTTTTATTTTTAAAGTTTGGCATCCTAATGACCAACCACTTATGACTCTAGATGTCGAGTGTGGTAAGCTGTCGTATTACTGAATAGAATAAATAACACAGGAAATTCATAATTAGCAATTAATCACCGCAAATTTAAAGATGACTTTAAAAATGATTTAATAGATATATTTTGTGAGAAAGTGAATACAAAGGTATATTCACTGATCTCAAATTCATGGATTCTTTATTTATCAATTCCTTACTTGAAGAGTTGAAAAACCCGGATGCCACAGTCCGCGAAAAGGCAACCAGAAAAATCTGGCGGATCTGGTTTCAGCAAAAGGGAATCTATGGGCTGGAAATAATTGATCGCAGTCAAAAATTACTGGATGCAGGTGAAATTGCGGAAGCCGAAACAGCGCTGACGGCACTAATTAAAGACCAACCAGATTTTGCCGAAGCCTGGAATCGCCGTGCTTTCCTCTATTACAGTATTGGTGATTATCAAAAATCTTTGGCAGATTGTCAGATGGTTGTACAGATAAATCCAATACATTTTGGGGCGCTTCACGGTATGGGCTTGTGTTATGCGGCACTAAGAGAGTATGGTCAAGCGATCGGAGCTTTTCAACGCGCTCTAGAAATTCAGCCCTATTCGCTAGTGAATCAAAAGTTGATTCTAGAATGTACATTTAGATTCAGCTACAACGGCAGATAGGAAAGAGCATTATACTGTTTTATGAATCCGTCATCACCCTCATCAACAGCAATTCATCGCCTTAGTCGTCGCAATTTTATCCAATACGGTTCTATCTGGATTAGTAGTAGCGTTATTGCTGCTTGTACTAACAGCAACCAACCGTCAAATAGCAATTATCGGGTGGATAAAATTACGTTTGGTACAAACTGGATAGCACAAGCAGAACACGGCGGATTTTACCAGGCGATGTCTACGACGGGCTGCGCTTACGCCACTGGTATTTACAAAGACTACGGTTTAGATGTAACTCTCAAAATGGGTGGCCCCCAGCTTCCTAGTGGTACTCAATTGTTGATGGGGGGTGTGGTAGATTTCTTTATGGGTTATGGCATGGATGCCGTGAACGCCATAGCACAAGGTATTCCCAGAATTACAGTTGCAGCAATTTTCCAGAAAGACCCTTGGTGTCTGATTGCACATCTCAACCCAGCAATTAAAATCCTTGCCGACCTCAAAGGCAAACCAATTTATGTCTCTGCTTCTGCTAACATTACCTATTGGCCTTTACTCGAAGCAAAGTACGGTTTTACCGATGATCAAAAGCTCCCTACAACTTTAATCCCGCTCCTTTTCTGATTGACAAAAACTCAGCCCAGCAAGGTTATATTACGTCTGAACCCTTTGCCATTGAAAAACAGGGTGGTTTTCAGCCAGTAGTATTTTTATTAGCAGATTATAATTACAAGGACGTATACACCTTGCAATTTGTGAATAAAGGAGTAGGCTATTACAAGAAGTAAGCGATCGCTTGCTATTTTCCAGATTTTTAGCTACCTTTCAAAGTGGAGTATCCAATTCAGTCTCAACATCTGAGTTTATTTCCACTTCAACACTCTCAACAGCTTGGCGCAATGCTAAAAAAGCCTCCTTTAAGGGTTGACTAACTGCACTGTCGGGTTCTGCAAGCACAAGCTTTTGATATTCCTCCACAAATTGCATCCGTAAGCGATGAAACAAGTGCAAAAAATGCCGTAAAAAACCAATACAATTCAGCACTACAATCTCTATGCCTCCTGTCTTTTCATAGAGATTAGTAGCATAGTCTTCTACATCTTTATCTATAGTTTCAGTAGTTATAAATATGTAATTATCGATTTTATATCCAGTTTGTTCTACTCTTCGTGTAATTTTTTGCAGGGCATGATTGATGTCATTTATAGTAATGCGTTTCATTTTCATCTCATAGCTGGTTACTAAATTGTTACTATTTATGAGCCTGATTTCAATGTCACCTAAAGAACCAGTTTGTTTATCAGCGGCATTGTGACTTTCAAAGGGTAAACCTCGTTCTCCTAAATGTTCTGAGGCTGATTGATAAGCAGCAGCTACAATAAGCACTGGTAAACGACTTGCTCTCGGACAATCCAAATGCTGTCTAATAAGTTTTACAATTGCTTCAGCAGAAAGAGGAATTGCCTGATCATCTAAAGTGTTTAAATTAGCAATAAGGCTTTGAATTCGTTGATCTTTCTCTTTTTTAAGAATCAAAAGCCATTTTATAGTTTCTACAAGCAGGTCTTCTGTTGCTACACGCTCTGTATAAACATCGTCAAATAGCTGAATAACAGTCTCGGATAATATTAGAGGTTTTCCTATCAACTTAACATCTAAAGTTAAAGGAATTGCTTTAGTACGAAGTGCGGGTGTCAGAAAAGCAGTTGTTGGGTTGCATACATCTTGTAAGTTACGTTCATTAATAAAAAATGCTATATGTGATTCATCGTAAAAACGACCTGAGTAAGAATCTTTTGTGCCAATTTCAGTAAATGGCTTACGAATATCTAGATGAGGTTGATGAACTTTCGCTAATAAGCAAGCTAATAAAAGCCTGATGCCAGCCTTATTTTGAGGATGTCTACATACAAATTCGACTCTATCAACAATTTCTGGAGCAATCATCATTGAATCGCCCGTTCTAATGTATTCGGATGCTCTATCAAAGGCTGAGTTAAGAATCTCTGGAGGCATTGACATAATAGCTTTTGTAGACTTTTTGGACTTCCTTTGAGATATTTGTATAGGTTGATATTCTAGGTCATAGTTTGTCCAGAGGACTTCTGTACGTAACTTTTTGACAGAGTGACAGTACTTTGACGGTGCTGGAATACGTCGCCAGTCACCATATAGTTCCTCCATCAGGGTACAGTCGTATCCTGAGATAGCAACTTTAGCACTGACATTGTGAAGCACATAAGCTAGTTTATGATGTTCTTCATCTGTCATCTCGTAGCCATAAGCATTGCTGTCTCCACGAGAATCATGTGGATAAGGAGGGTCGCAGTAAAAGAGTGTTTCTTCGCTGTCATATCTTTGAATAACTTCAATTGCTGGGCAATTTTCTATTTGAACTCGCTGAAATCTTTGAACTATTTTAGAAAGATCATCTATACTTCCTAACCATCTTGAGACAGCCCCAGCCATACCTGCACGACTTGTTAACAAACAATGTGCCCATCTACCGTAGCTTGCTGTTTGAGCTAATCCTGTTCTCACTTGTCTAGCTCGGACAAAAAATCGCCTTGCTCGTTCTAAATTAGATAACTCTTTAGTAGGTTGATAAATGGCAAGTTCAAACTCACGTCTTGAGAAAGGAGTGAAAGTAATAGCCCTGATGAGTTCATTTTTCTCATCCCGTAGTACACGAAAAAAGTTAACTAGTTCACCATCAATATCATTGTAAGTTTCTACAGGTGATGGCTCTTTATTTATCAAAACTGCTGCTGAACCTCCAAAAGGCTCACAGTAATGAGTAGTTGTTGACAAGAGTGGTAGAAGCCAGTCCAGATGACTGTATTTTCCTCCATACCAACCGAATGCTATCAGCTTACTCATAAGTTTGCTATTTTATGTAACCCTTTAATTTAACACTAAGTTGTTCAGTTAAACTCAAATCGATACCACTCAGATTTGCATTTCCAGTATTTATCAGGAATATTTAATAAACATCTACTCGAATAAATGTTGTCAATACTTTCTACGGTTTTGAGTTTGAACTGATAATTAGGTTAAGCATCAAACATCTTTTCCATATTGTCTGATACAGTAAAATTTTAATCTACAGAATGAATGAGTAACCGTGCCGTGATCACACTCAATCAAATTAGCAAGGTTTACGCAGAGAATTAACTCCTCTGCGTTCCTCTGCGCTTTCCTCAGCGTTCCTCTGCGTTAAAAAAAAAGGATATAATATGACGACAACATTAGATGCCCTGATTAATTCTCTAGAAGGCATAGAAACCATCACCGACTCCACCCAAGTCGCAAAATTATCCCAGGATTATCACAGCTTTAGTCCGGTGCTTGTGCCGAAACTAGAGGGAAAAGTCGGGGATATTGTAGTGCGTCCCGCCAATGAAGCAGAGGTTTTAAAAGTTGCAGCCGCCTGCGCGAAACACCGTGTACCTGTAACTGTGCGGGGTGCGGGAACAGGGAATTATGGGCAGTGCGTACCATTGCACGGTGGCGTAATTTTAGATATGACGCGGATGCAAGAGATTCCTTGGGTGAAACCGGGGGTGGCGCGGGTAGAAGCTGGGGTGAAGTTGGCGGCTTTGGATAAAAAAACACGAGAAATTGGCTGGGAAATCCGCATGGCACCCTCCACGTACCGCACAGCCACAATTGGCGGATTTATTGCTGGGGGGAGTGGGGGCATTGGTTCGATACAATATGGGTTACTAGGCGATCGCGGTAATATCTTAGCACTGCGAGTGGTAACTGTAGAAGATGAACCCCGTGCGATCGAATTACGCGGCGACGATGTACAAAAGGTGAATCATGCTTGGGGAATTAACGGCATCATTACCGAAGTCGAAATCCCCTTAGGCCCAGCTTATCCTTGGGCAGAAGTCATTGTCACATTTGACGAGTTTATGACAGCAGCAAAGTTTGGTCAGGCGCTGGGTAATGCTGATGGCATGATTAAGAAGTTGATTTCTGTCTTTGCATCCCAAATTCCCCAATATTTTCACGCCCTACAAGAGTACATTCCTGAAGGCACTCACCCAGTATTTTTGATCATTGCTGAATCAAGTTTGGAATTCTTACCGGGTTTGGTGCAGCAATATGGCGGCCAGATTACTTATGAAAAACCAGCCCAGGAAGCAGCCAAAGGTACACATTTAGCAGAATTTAGCTGGAACCACACTACCTTACTCGCCCGGAGTGTAGATACTGGTATTACCTATTTACAAAGTATGTTTCCTGCGGATAAAAGTTTGCAACTAGTAGAGCAGATGTATCATCACTTCGGCGATGAGGTAATGATGCATTTAGAATTTTTTCGGGTAAACGGTGCCGTAGTTCCTGGTGCTTTGCAACTTGTGCGCTACACCACAGAAGAACGCCTCAACGAGATTATCCGCTATCACGAAGAACATGGTGTGAGTATTGCCAATCCTCACACGTATATTATTGAAGATGGAGGCAGAAAAGTTATTGATCCTGAGCAGTTAAAATTTAAAGAAATAGTTGATCCCTATGGTTTGATGAACCCTGGTAAAAGCAAGGTTCTTCAATTTCAAATTCAAAATTAACGCCATGTGCAACTTTTACTAAAACCTAAACAGCCCCCTTCCCTACTAGGGAATAGGGAGAATTCAAAGCCTCTCTTTCGTAAGGAGAGAGGTTTGGAAGTGAGGTCAGAATATTTAAGTTGCACATCGCGTAAATTAGCAAACTACAGAAACACATATCAGAACTTTCTCTGTATATTTGTGTAACCTCCCTCCAAAAAGCTAGCTGTTGGGCGTTTATAATTTGTGGTTTGATTTTAACAGGACTTACGCATCAAGTACGAAATGTAGGGGCAATTCATGAATTGCCCCTACGGTAAATCAAGGCTTTCACTGCCTTTTTGCGTAAGTCCTGTTTAAGAGCCGTGGGGATAACCCAAAATCCAACATCCCAAAACCGCCCATGATTGAAATTGACGGTTCCTACGGAGAGGGAGGCGGACAAGTTCTTCGCACTTCCTTAAGTCTAGCCGCCATCACCGGTGAACCCATACGAATTACAGGCATTCGCGCCGGACGCAAAAAGCCAGGATTAGCAGCACAACACTTAACAGCAGTTCGGGCTGCGGCGAGAATTTGTAATGCCCAACTTCGGGGTGATGCTTTGGGTTCAATGCTGCTGGAATTTATCCCTGGTAGTGCTGTGCAAGCCGGAACTTATACCTTTGATGTTAGTAAAGCACAACAAGGTGGTTCTGCGGGTGCGATCGCTCTAGTTTTACAGACAATTCTCTTACCTTTAGCACTAGCATCCGGCAATTCCCAGGTAACACTAAAGGGTGGAACTCATGTTAACTTTAGCCCGACAGTGACGTACATTGAGCAAGTTTATCTGCCAATATTGCAACGCATGGGAGTAGAGGCCCAAGTCAAGTTAGGCGCTTGGGGGTGGTTTCCCCAAGGTGGGGGAGAGGTACAGTTGCAGGTGAATGGCGGTAGTCAACTCAGCGGGATTAACTTGCTAGAACGGGGAGATTTACAACAGGTGCGAGGACTAGCAGTAGTAACGGAATTGCCTTCGCATATTCCCCAACGGATGGCGAATCGTGCCGAAAATTTGTTACGGTCAGCCCATTTGAAAGTTGCTATACAGACCTTGCGAGAAAGAGGTGTGGCACCTGGGGCGGGTATTTTTTTAACTGCTGAGTATCAGAACAGCTTGACTGGCTTTGGTGGATTTGGGCGATTACGGTTGTCAGCGGAGACAGTTGCAGAGATTGCTTGTCAGCAACTGCTTGAGTTTCATCAAACTGGCGCAGCAGTGGATGAACATTTAGCAGACCAGTTATTATTGCCAGGTGCTTTAGCTTCACAGGAAAGTCAGTACCGGGTAGCTGAGGTGAGTAGACATTTGACGACAAATGCAGCGGTAATTGAACAGTTTGGGCTGGCGCAGATAACAGTAGATGAAGCTGAGAAAATAGTGTCGGTGATACGTTTGACTAGATGAAATAAACAAAGCTTTGAGGAATTATAGCAGGGGACTGGGG
>NZ_JABXKM010000108.1 GCF_017115025.1 Nostoc sp. NOS(2021)
GGGGAAGAAATGACAAATGACAAATGACAAATGACAAATGACAAATGACAAATGGCTAAAGAAAGATTGATTACAGGCAAAACTAAACTACTAGGGGTAATTGGACATCCGGTGGAACATTCACGATCGCCAGTGATGCATAATGCCGCGTTAGCGCAGCTCGTCGTTGGCGAAGCCTCTCGTAGAGAAGACATCGCTCATTTAGGATTAGATTACGTTTATCTTCCCTTTCCCATAGCACCAGAGAATCTAGAAATAGCGATCGCAGGTTTCGCAGCTATTGGTGTTGTCGGTTTTAGTGTGACAATACCTCATAAACAGGCAATCATACCCCTACTCTCAGAAATTACACCCCTTGCTCAAACTATCGGAGCAGTGAATACTGTTAGCCGCCAAAATAATCAATGGGTGGGGACAAACACAGATATAGAAGGATTTATCGCCCCTTTGCAGACAACATATAAGCAGGATTGGAGTCAGAAAGTAGCGGTAATTTTGGGTAATGGTGGTGCGGCTAGAGCAGTTGTCGCAGGTTGTCATCAACTAGGTTTTGCCAAAATTTATGTGTTGGGGCGCAATGTGCAGAAATTACAAGCATTTTGCGATAGTTGGAGTAATTCACCTATAGAAGAGAATTTGCAAGTCGGTACATGGGATGAACTAGCAAAATTAATTCCTCAAGCAGATTTGCTAGTAAACACAACCCCTATCGGGATGTATCCCAAGGTTGATGAGTCGCCTTTGAGTGTAGAGGAAATAGCGAATTTACCAACGGGTGCGATCGCCTACGATTTAATATATATTCCTAAACCAACGCAATTTCTAGAGCAAGCAGAAAAACAAGGTGCAATTGCGATCGATGGATTAGAAATGCTAGTTCAACAAGGAGTAGCAGCATTAAAAATTTGGTTGCAGCAGGAAACTATACCTGTAGAAGTGATGCGCCAAGCGTTGAGAGAGGATTTGGGCTTAGGTTGATGAACAAATAATTTCAAAGGGCGGTTAGAAACCGTGTTTACACAAGGCTTTACCCACGGAGGTGGGTTTCAAACACTCAATTTTTTCTTAGTCCGCGCAGGCGGACTTTGTTTGTGTAGCCGCGAATTCCATTCGCCAGGGCTATAGCGCCTCTGTGTTGAGTCCAATACAGACCTAACCCCCAGCCCCTTCCCTACAAGGGAAGGGGAGTAAGATTCAAAGCCTCTCTCCTTTTAGGAGAGAGGTTTGGAGAGAGGTCAGAGTGTATTGCATACAAACGAAAAACGCTATATTGCCAACCTGAGCATTTGCGAATAAATTGTACTTCTTTGAGTCGTTATTACCGCACTTTAATCTATGTTTGCTAAACCCAAAATACTTTTATCATGGCTTGCATTATTACTCAGTTTTGCAAGTCTATTTCTTAGTTCTTGGATTATTCTTCCGGCTCCAAATATGTTTTTACTCACCCTAGCAGTGGGAGCGCCAGAAGTCAGCCCTTGGTTATTGTTATTAAATTTGCTCTCTTTATTACTTTCTTTTTTCTACATTCGTCGCCGTCAACTACAACGCCTAGCTTGTATTTTCAGTTTGATAGGATTGCTAATTTGTGGATGGCTGCTAGTGAATATTCCACTAACTCAAATACAGATGGCTAAAGCGATGAAACAAGGGTTAGGAACAAATTATCTAGAGCAAATTCCAGCCCAAGTAAGCACTAACATGCAAACCTATCCCTTTAACTTAGTTAATTTCCTCCGGGGTATTCCATTAGGTAAAACGCGTCATCAAAAAGATATTCTCTTTGCTTCTCCTGCGGGAGTGCCCTTAAAGATGGAAGTTTACCAACCCTCAGAAGTAGGGAAATATCCAGCAGTGGTAGTAATTTATGGTGGAGCTTGGCAATATGGCAATCCTCATGCCAATTCCGAGTTTAATCAATATCTTGCTAATCATGGATATACCGTATTTGCGATCGACTATCGACACGCACCTAAATATCGGTTTCCATCTCAGTTAGATGATGTGCGTACAGCCCTAAATTTTATTCGCAAACATGCAGCTGAATATGAAGCCGATCCTGAACGTATGGTACTTTTAGGACGTTCTGCGGGAGCGCATCTAGCAATGTTAGCGGCTTATCAACCGGATGCACCACCGATTCGTGGTGTGGTGAACTATTACGGGCCTGTTAACTTAACTGAAGGATACAAAACACCACCAAATCCCGATCCCATCAACACCCGCGCTGTTTTAAAAGCATTTCTCGGTGGTTCCTTAGAAGAATTGCCTAATCAGTATAAAATTGCTTCACCGATAAATTACCTGACGCACCCTTTACCGCCAACTTTATTAATTTACGGTAGCCGTGACAATTTGGTAGAAGCGCGATTTGGCAGAGAAATGTATGAACGTTTACATGACTCTGGTAATACTGCGGTTTTTCTAGAGATTCCTTGGGCAGAACACGCTTTTGATGCCGTTTTCAACGGTGTGAGCAATCAATTAGCCTTGTATCATACCGAGAGGTTTTTGGCTTGGGTGTTGTTCAAACAATGATTTTATTAACATACACTTAAATTTCAAAACGTAGACAAAGTTCCTCAATCGCTTTATCTCAGGATTGACGCGTGCTTCTAATCGATCTGTCTGTTGCAAGGTGTTATCACTCAATAAAACACAAATATAAGTCTATACGGCATTATGCCGTATCTATTAAAAATATTTCAATATCTACTTTTGAGGCCAGCGCCAATTATAGCGATTCCATTCGTAGATGCCTTGAATTTCATACTCAGCGCCATTGAAGAAGCGGACGACGCAATTAGTAGAGGAATCATCGCGTAGGCGTAGCCCGTCGTAGACATCGCAAATTTCCTCGACCTGAATCACCATACAGGGAAACCATTCGCGCTTACAAGGCCCATCTTCTTGCACCCATTCCCATAGTGCATTGGAAGCTTCAATGCGATCGCCTACTCTCAGCTTTAGTGCATCCTCAAAATAAGAATACTTATCAAAATGACATGACTCAACACGATTGAGCCACTGTAAACCATAGCGTTTGCGAATGAATTGTACGGTTCCAGAGTCATTTTCCAACAGCCAGTCGTTGAGTAATTGCACTTTCCAAGTGCGGTTACGTTGTTCTTCATCCTTAACAAACTGTAAAAATGCTTCTAACTCCTCTGGGGTAAGTTCGTCTAAGGGATTAGCAATATTTGACACCCGATAGGGCGAATTTCCCTGAATTTGCTCGACCACTTGCAGTAATATCTGTTTCTGCGTGTCAGTGAGAGGACAGCTTGCTACATCACAACGATTAAAAGCTGCAAGTATAGCTGTTTCAATCTCATCTGGAGTCATAAGTTAATATGAATTGAGGGTTTATTTCCCTAATTATTACAAATGTTAAATTGAAGTTCCAAAAGTATTGATTCAGACTCCTGAATTCAGGAGTCTGAATTCTTCATCAAATTTTCTAGTGTTGACCTACTTATCACCTAGTTAAGGAAATTGCCATGACTCAAACTCAGCATCCCACAAAACTCCTGACTTTTGAGGAATTTCTGGCTTATGACGATCGCACTGATACGCGCTATGAATTAGTGGATGGGGAGCTAATAGAGATACCAACTGAAAGCCAGGAAAACTGTGATATTGCTAAATTTCTGCTCTTGGAGTTGGCAAAGCATTTTCTGATCACCTTGCTGGCTTATAAGGACATTGAAGTTGAAGTTAGTGGGCGGCGAGCAACCTGTCGGCTACCGGATCTGGTGGTGCATACGGAAGAGTCGAAAGCGGCTTTGATTGGGAGTCCCCGCCATCTGATTACCCGCGATATGCCCCCGCCGGCGCTGGTGGTTGAAGTCGTCAGTCCCGGAACTGAGAACCGCAGCCGCGATTACCGTTACAAACGCACGGAATACGCAGCTAGAGGCATTACCGAATACTGGATTGTTGATCCGGAGTTAAAACAAATTACCGTTTGTAAGTGGGTGGAGGGACAGTATGAGGATACGGTGTTGAAGGGTACGGCGACCATTGCATCAGATGTAGTACCCGATTGGGAATTGATGGTGCAGCAGGTGTTTGCAGTTGCGAATCAATCAGGGAAGTAGAGAATAGGGAGTAAGGGTATGTTGTAAGCTGAGGTTATACAGCAGAATTCAGGAGTCAGAATTGGTGAATTCCGAAGTAAAACACGCTTTATACTTGGCTTTGAGACTTAGCTTGTGTACTTCACCTTCCTTGAAATATGCTGTAAGTTAAATAATTATTAAATTAAGTCACGGGGTCTTTTATGCGGTTGCGCTCACTCACGGTCGTTTTTATTTCCTGTCTCATCACCTTTCTATCGTGGGCGATCGCTCCCCCAGCTGTAGCCCTGACACAGATTAAACTATTTGATGTTTCCTATAAAGATTGTCCACCAGAACTAGCACAAGGGGCTGTTATCAGTAGTGGTAGCGCCGCTGCCAATTGTTTTATTGTCATTGGCAAAGCAGAAAATGGCACTAATAAAACAGTCTACGACGCAGACATTTTTGGACGCATCTATGATGCCAATAATGACTCGGTGATGCAAAACCGCACTCGCTTAGGTTCTATTGTCGAGGTACCACCAGGTATTAGCGATTTTGAATTGAGAATTTCTGTACCTGCAAATCAGCCTACTCCGTTGAAGCTAAAGCAGTTCAAGGCTGCCGGGTTTAGCGGTCAAGTACGTAAGTAATAAATCTTAACTTTTCCCGCTAGAAGTCCCGCACTTTATCCAAAAATTCAGTGTCGGGATGAATAGGGGACAAATACGAATAGTCCCTTCACAAAATGTAGCGTGTAGCGATGCTCCTTTAATAGTAGTAAAATCCTACTTTATAAGTAGTTTTCTAAGTAATAGATTTCCTAATGATTTCAACGTCTAATTCTAATAATTCTGCTATTTCCTGAATACTTAGCCCTTTTTGTACTAATTTAGTTACTAGTTCTAACTTTGCTTCTTTTTTTGCTTCTAACTTTGCTTCTTCTTTTGCTTCTTCTTTTGCTTCTTGATAAACTCTAGTTTGTTTCAGTAAATTTATATTCAGCATAGTTTCTATCTCCTCTCGGTTAAAATTGGGAAACTTGTAAACAATAATCTCTTCTATAAATTCTAAAACTTTTCTTTGGATAAGAACATCGGCTAATTCCAATCTAGCTTTGTCAATTAACTGTTTAGCAAGTTCTGGAGCTTTATTGTTAGTTTCTACAACCAATCGGACAATCCCTACACCCAGAGATTCTTCGGCTAGTACCTCAAGTTCATCCAGATAAAAGCAGCGTAAATGAGGCTCTAACAAGGCACGATAACGTAAAGGACAGGATGTTTCATTGCTGTGCTTATCATAAATGACTATTGCATACCATTCAGAAGTGACTGGCTTATATTGAGAAAAGTAAAGGAAAATACTTGTAAATAGACGGTCATAAAATTCTTCATCTTTGTAAAACTGAACTTCTACAAAATAAAGGGGTTCATTCCCAAATCCTTCTAGAGGAGAAAATACCCCATCTAAACGAAAAGAACGTTGTTTAATTTCTGGTGCAATAAACTTATAAGCATTGGTATTAGTATTAGATTGACCAATAAGTTCAAATAAAATACTAGGAAATTCTTGAAATATATCGTAAAATATAGCGTCAGTTTTCAATTATTGCATCCATCATTATCCTTGACATTGCATAAGTCTGAGCTGGTTAGCCCAGACCTAAAATTCATTAGTTGAACATGGAGCAAACTGCAAATTCTGTGTTATCAGACGGCTTGCAGACCACCACCTACTATTTGAAGCAGTATAATAGCTAACATTGGAGAAAAATCCATACCGCCCAATGGGGGAATAATTGAGCGGAACAGATTCAGATAAGGATCGGTTATCTGGCTCAAAGCGGCAAATGGCTGGTTATACCAGTTGATATTGGGGAACCAGGTCAATAAAACCCGAATAATTAGCAAAAGAGTATAAATCTGGATGAAAGTAGCCAGAGTGTTAATTAGAAGGTACATGGATTTGTTGGTTTCCTACTAAGTGTCAAACGCGGTCTTATCTTTTAATTTTAATTTAGTCGATGTCATGGTGTTTGCGGATTCCACATTTACCACACTTGACACTTTCACCACGCCTAAACAAATCTTAGGAGTCTTTAGTGAGGGAGCGGTCATTGCTTGCTTGGGGTGAACCGCCATTAACATTTCCCAGTTGCTTCCGCACTTCATCAATTGTGGCATTTAGCTGGGCAATTTTATCTTCTAGCGATCGCCGGGCCGTTTCTATACCGATACTCTCACTTTCTGAGGCTTTCATCTGACGTCGCTTTACTGCTATTTTCTTAGCTTCGGCTTGGCTATCTGTCAGTTGTGTGTCCTCCTCTGCTAGCAATTCTGGCTCGCGTCGAGAAGCAATCAGTGCCCCGATAACGCCGCCAAATACGCCACCAACAAACGCCCCTGCTAAAAAACCACTGGTAAAACCATCTCGCTGACTCATATCTTTACCGCCCTCAACAAACCTTGCAACTTTTACAGTAGTTATGCTATTTTCCTGCCCTAGCTGCATACTAACTTAAGTCCCAAAGATGCGATCGCCTGCATCTCCCAATCCCGGTACAATATACCCCTTGCTGTTCAGTTTTTCGTCAATAGTCGCGGTGTAAATTATTAAACCTGGATAAGCTGCACTCAGTTTTTGCAAAGCTGGTGCAGCCGCCACTACACACACAATCCGGGTTAGGGCTGGATCAGCACCCCGTTGTGTCAATTCTGCCATTGCCGCCATAATCGACCCTCCAGTTGCCAACATGGGATCGGTAATTAACACTCGTGTTTGGGGGTCAAATTTTTCTGGTAACTTGTTCAGATAACAATGAGGTTGCAGTGTCTCTTCGTCTCGCGCCAAGCCCAGATGATAAATCGATGCTAAAGGTAATAAAGTCTGCGCTCCCTCAAGCAATCCTAGTCCAGCCCGCAGAATCGGCACTACTGCCATCGGCACTTGCGGATCAATCACAGTTGCTGGACAGATATCTAAGGGACTCTGCACCGATGTTTCTTGGGTTGGCAACCAGTCTCGCGCAGCTTCATAAGTCAGCCATCTTCCCAACTCAGTCATGGCACTGCGAAATAATACTGAAGGTGTGCCTGCATCACGGGCAACTGCCAGCCAGTGTTTGATCAGAGGATGGGGTGGAACGTAAACGCGCAATTGTAGCGTCATAGCCAGAAATAGGCGCCTTTTTGTTGTATAAGAACTGAAACACCATGATACTCTTTCCTGCATCCGGCTGACAGCTAAAAATTAACACTCTCAATTTTATTGATAATCTTTTTTATTACTAGTTGACATAAATTCTCAATCAAGGCTATATTCTTATAAAGTGTTCTCCTCTCTTTTAAGGATCGGCAGACGGGATTAGCCAGCAGTAGCAGGTTCGTCCCTCTTTTTTTTGATTAGTCATTGGGCATTGGTCATTAGTCATTGGTCATTGGTCATTAGTCATTGGTCATTAGTAAATATTGATTGACTCTAGACAAAAGACAAGGGACAAATAACAAAGGACAAATGACAAAGGACAAATGACAAATGACAATTGATGCGATCGTGATTGGGTCTGGGATTGGCGGATTAGTAACAGCGACCCAGTTAGCGGCGAAGGGGGCGAAAGTGCTGGTACTGGAACGTTATTTGATTCCAGGTGGTAGCGCTGGTTATTTTGAACGCCAAGGTTATCGATTCGATGTTGGGGCATCAATGATTTTTGGACTGGGACAAAACGGTACTACCAACTTACTCACTCGTGCATTATCGGCTGTAAATGTCAGCCAAGAAGCGATCGCCGATCCGGTACAGATTCACTATCATCTACCCCAAGGTTTAGACCTGAAGGTTGACCGGGTTTATGAAAAATTTTTGCAAAATCTTACTGCTCATTTTCCCCATGAAGAACAAGGGATTCGTCGCTTTTATGACGAATGCCAAAAAGTATTCAAGTGTCTCAACAGCATGGATTTGCTGTCGCTGGAAGAACCTCGGTATCTACTGCGGGTATTTTTCCAACATCCTTTAGCGTGTCTCGGTTTAGTTAAGTATCTGCCCCAAAATGCGGGAGACGTGGCGCGGCGTTACATCAAAGACCCGCAATTATTGAAATTTATCGATATGGAATGTTATTGCTGGTCGGTGGTTCCATCAGACATGACACCAATGATTAATGCTGGGATGGTCTTTTCTGACAGGCATTATGGCGGAGTTAACTATCCTAAAGGCGGAGTCGGACAAATTGCCCAAAAACTGGTGGAAGGTTTAGAGAAGGCTGGAGGTAAGATTCAGTACCAAGCTAGAGTCACGAAAATTCTTATAGAACAGGGAAAAGCGGTAGGTGTGCAACTGGCTAATGGTGAAGTATATCGGGGTAAACGCATAGTTTCTAATGCTACACGCTGGGATACATTTGCACAATTACTACCAGCAGATGAAATGCCAGATAATGAGAAAAAGTGGCAACAGAATTATCAAAAATCTCCCAGCTTCTTGAGTTTGCATATAGGGATAAAGGAGTCAGTTTTACCTACGGGAACAGAGTGTCACCATATTTTGCTAGAAGATTGGGAAAAGATGACAGCCGCAGAAGGCACAGTTTTTGTTTCGATTCCCACATTGCTTGACCCAGATTTAGCACCAAATGGATATCACATCATTCATGCCTTCACGCCTCACTGGATTGATGATTGGCAAGAACTTTCTCCAAGTGAGTACGAAGCGAAGAAAGAAGAGGCGGCTTGGCGAATTATTGACCGCCTAGAGAAGATTTTTCCAGGTTTAGATGCCGGATTGGATTATTTAGAAGTAGGGACACCGCGCACCCATCGCCGCTTTTTGGGTCGTGAAGATGGCACTTATGGGCCAATTCCCCGGCGTAAGTTGTGGGGGCTATTGAATATGCCCTTTAATCGTACAGCTATTTCAGGACTTTATTGTGTAGGGGATAGTACCTTTCCGGGTCAAGGGTTGAATGCAGTCGCTTTTTCTGGGTTTGCTTGCGCCCACCGGATTGCTGTAGATTTAGGATTTTAATGAAACCATATCTTGGGCGGGCAAGATGCCCGCCCCACAAGAAATGTACAATTTCAGATTATGCAAACTAGATTTGGTTTAGCTTATAAGCACATTATTTACAAAACTTTTCAATAATTGTGCTTTAATTGTGAGCGGCTTTTGTTTCTCAAGAATCTTCCTCACACACAAAACGCTCACCGATGCTCCTCACACACAAAGAAAACATTTTAAAATTTAGCTGGCTTTTACCCAGCTTCTTAAGTTTGTTCCTGTTTGGCTCCACTGTCAAAGCTGCTGCGATGCCTGCGGCGGGCGTAGCCATCGCAAATTGGCATTTTGATAGCAATCGCAATCATCTGGACTTTACCACAGATGAGAATGTTCAACCGAAAGTACAATTACTTACCAACCCGACTCGTTTGGTAATTGATTTGTCTGGAGTTACATTAGGATATCCACAGACTAGTCAAAGAGTAGGGTTAGTAATTCAAAACATTCGCATCGAGCAGTTTAACGCAGAGACTACTCGGATGGTAGTTACTTTAGCACCCGGTTACACCTTTGATTTAGCACAGGTGAAACTGCAAGAGGAATCCCCTAATCATTGGTCTGTGCAGTTACCCAAGCCAGTACCACTGACTGCAATCCAGCCGAAATATCTAGAAATAACTCCGAGTATTTCTCCAACAGTGAGTGATAATAGCACTCTGTTTGCTGGCGTGGTTCCGATGCATTCGCCGATGAAAGCGCTGGAACCTCAAATTAAAGCTTTGATGAGTCGCTACAGTTTTCTGAAAACAGGAATGTTTTTCCTGGATTTGGATACTGGGGATTATTTGGATATTGGAGGCGATCGCGTTTTCCCGGCTGCAAGTACAATCAAACTACCAATTCTCATCGCCTATTTCCAAGATTTAGATGCTGGTAAAGTCACCCTTCAGGAAAACCTAACCATGCGGCGTGACTTAGTTACCAATGGTTCTGGAAGTATGCAGTATGAACGAGTTGGGAAAAAATACACAGCTTTGGAAACCATCACTAAGATGATTACCATTAGTGACAATACCGCCACCAACATGATTATCGATCGCTTAGGTGGAGCGGCGAAACTAAATCAGCGTTTCCGTAGTTGGGGACTGAAAGACACAGTAATTCGCCATCTTTTAGCTGACTTGAGAGGAACCAACACCACAAGTTCTGAAGATATGGCGCGGGTGCTGGCTTTAGTTGTGAATAACAAGTTAGTTTCCTCGCAGAGTCGGGAGCAAGTTTTAGATATTCTGCGTCACACCACAGTTCGCACACTGCTTCCCGCCGGTTTAGGAAAAGGTGCTATCATCGCCAACAAAACTGGAGATATCGGCTTTCTCATTGGCGACGCGGGATTTATTACTATGCCCAATGGTAAGCGCTACTTGGCCGCCATCTTCGTCACCCGTCCGTATAAGGACACCAGAGGGAGAGACTTTATTCGTCAAGTTTCCCAGCTTGTTTACAATTACCTGAATCAGCCGAATCCGGTGGCTGCGGTTAATTCACTTAACAGTGCTACTAGGTAGTAGCGTAATGGGCGGTTAGAAACCGCGTCTACACAAACAAAACCCACCTCCGTGGGTTAAAAAATCTTAATTTGACCTTAGTCAGCGGAGGCGGACTTTGCCTGTATAGCCGCGAATTCCATTCGCCCAGGCTTACAGCAGTTTTCATGTATTTGAACCACATCTGTCGTAGGGGCACAGAAAAAGCTCATTGGTGTCAACTTAACGTGAAACCCTTGTCAAGAGGTGATTTTGAATTCATTCTCTTACCATCAAG
>NZ_JABXKM010000080.1 GCF_017115025.1 Nostoc sp. NOS(2021)
GGATTAAGGGGTGGGGTGCAATGACTATGGGAATCACAAATAATTACCCGGACATGATATGACGCTCCTAACGTTGCTAACGCTGCGCTAACGACGGGAACCGCCATCGCTCTTAGCGTCTCCCCTTGGGAGAAGACTGCGACACCCTCACCGCTCCGCGTCTAGGCTAATCCCAATCCGGTGCGTTTCCCCACAGTTTTGGTCGTAAACAAATGCTCCTGGATCATCATACACAGAGAATTGCACCCAATAATCTTAATTGGAATCAAGAACTTTTAGCTTATTTGCAACAGGAGCATCTGTTTACGCCAACAGCAACAGTGCTTGAGTCTTTCAAAGTACAGTGTCTTTAAAGAAAAGGATGGGTACACTCAAATAGTCAGATATCTTTGAAAATTGCTATGGGCACTTCTTACGATTCTATTCACATTCGCTCAACCGACACTGAAGAAATTGTAGAGATTGTAAAAAGGCTTGCTGCACAGGAGAAACAAAAGTTTTTAATTTCTCCATGTATTAACGGTTGGATTAGTGTCTATCCTTCACAAGATTCTACACTTACTGCTGCGATCATCCAGGAAATTGCTGGACATTTGTTCTATCTCATTCTTCATCATGATGATTTTTTCTATTACACCTATTACAGAGAGCATCAATTGGTTGATGAATATAGTTCAGATCCAGACTATTTTGGGACTATATCCAGAGAACATAAAGCACAATTGCGTGGAAAGCCGGAAGTATTTGCCGATTTACTAGCTGAACTACCAAACAATCAAACAACCATTGAAGAGATTGCTGAAGTGTTGACAGTTCCCTCTGAAGAAGAACGTGAGGAACTCTATCAAAGAAGCCTAGAAATATTGGAAAGTTTAGAGGCAGGTGAAAACAGTTCTGATATTAGCGAGTTGCCTCATGATGAAGTTTTTCAAGCAGCAAAACAATTTTCTGATTTTGCTCAACTTTTCAACATCAGTAATGCTTCAACTCGCTATGAATATCTTCAGGATGATGAGGATGAAGATATTGAACGATGGTCAGAATTTGTTCACATTCCAGATCCCTCAATTGAATTAGCACAGAAGCAGAGAGAAAAAGCCAGGATAGATCAAGCTCTAACTGAATTAAATATAGCAGGTATCTTATTAGTTACAGTGTCCAGTCCTACTCCTAATAGACATTTTCCGCACCTACCAATTTCTGTGCCTGACCAGACAGGTGGTTTTTTTATAGGTTGGCGTGGACATAACAATCAACCTCTTGAAATAAAACACTACATTGCACCTTGGAATGATCAATCAGCAAATCTTGATCTACCGCTAGAACAAAATGCTTATGTGATGCAAGTTAGCCCATCTGGAAAATTTTTGGCAGTAGGTCATGCTAGCGGCTCTTGGCAAGCAACTTTATATGACTTGGAGCAAAAACAATTGCTAAAAACAATTCCTCATGTTCGAGCTACTAGCAGTGTTCAATTCACTCCAAACGAGGAAATTCTAGTCAGCCGATCAGAGGACGAAATTATCCTCACTTCTATTAAAAATTCACAGCAGATTGCAGTAATTAAAGTTGGGCATGGGTCTAAAATTGCAATTCATCCAGATGGTCGTTACTTACTGGCTGATGATGAGGGTAAATCAAAATTAGCTATTATCGATTTGAACACTCAAAAAGTTGTCAAAATCTTATCAACCGCAGCATTCGACAGGACAGCATGGATGGCTAGTGTCGAACAAGGTAAAGGAGTAAATGCCTTTTCCTCTAACGAAATGATTTTCAAAATGGACTTTAGCCCAGATGGACGGTGGTTACTCTGTGCAATGGATAAAGGAGTTCGAGTGTTTGAGTGGAATGAGGTTTTCTCGTCAAAGAGCAAATTACCACTCCCCATCGTCGCTTCTTCTAGTGAGGTTATCACTGTTGGCGATCGCGGTAGTCGAATGGCAACAACTTATGATATTGCTTTTGACTGGCAGCGCAATGTCATACTTTCTTGTGGACTAGAGGGTAAGGTCAAGTCTCTTGACTTAGCGACTGGAGAATCTAAAGTTTTATTGGAATTACCTGGAAGACCAGCGATTACCAAATTAGACCTATCTCATGATTTGGCTACCTTCTGTACACATTCAATACGCGATATGTTTGAGCGTAAACAAGAGCCGTTTATCGTCCAAATATGGAATTATTTAGGACTTGCCTAATGCTTTGCGAGTTGGCGCGATCGCAGATTGAATTAAACTCTTGTAGGATGGGCAAGATGCCCGCCCTATTTATGCAAATTAAAGGTGGAACAGCTTATTAGTTCCGCGCTCAAAGGTGTAAAAATTAAACTGCAATTCGGGGTCGGGTATTGGGTGCAGTTTCAGACAGCAGACGAGTGTAAAGTTGAGTCAGTCGGAATGCTACACTATACCAACTAAAGGCAATTTCTGTCCGTTGTCGAGCCGCTTCACCTAACTGGTCTCGCCAAGCTGGGTTGATGAGAATGCGGTCTATGGCAGCAGCAAAAGCTACTTCATCTTTAGGGGGCGCAAGTAAGCCTGTGACTTCTGGTACAACAGTAAACTGCAACCCACCAACATCACTAGCTACGACTGGAGTCTGACTCGCCATTGCCTCAATTGCAACTAAACCAAAAGGTTCGTAGTGACTAGGCACGACGCAGACATCAGCGGCGGCGTAGTAGAAGGGGAGGACAATTTCATCTAAGCGACCGGTAAAGGTTGTACAATTTTCTAATCCCAGTTCAGTAACGATGCTAGCAATGCGATCGCGTTCAATTCCATCACTCTGACCTGGACGGCTACCACCCCCAATCACTAGCTGAAGGTTAGCTTCACCCCTGAAACTAGACTTGGCAATGGCTCGTACTAAGGTTTCAATTCCTTTGCGTCGGTCAAAGCGACCAACGTAGAGAACCATCTTGGCATCTGGTGCAATTCCCAACTTTTCCCGCGCCGCAGACCGCTGAATTTGCCCAAACTTATCAGTATCAGTGCCACAGGGAATCATTTCAATCTTTCCATTGCTGGAAACGAGTATCCGCATGTGTTTCTGCTCTTGCGGACTGGTCGCAACCACACAGTCTATAGTTTCTAAACAGGCTTTTTCTACAGCTAATCGCTGGGCTGCAATTACGGGAACATCACCAATACTTCTGTATTTAATGGCTCCTAAAGAGTGGTAAGTATGCACCTGAATCAGTGGTTGCTGCTTTTTCAATTCCATGCCAACCCAAGATGATAACCAGTAATTAGTATGAATTAGAGAGTAATGGAACCCTTGCTGTTGCTGGAATTGCTGGAATTCTTCGATGAATTCAGGTAAATAGTCAAACAAGTTATCTCGCCCGATAAACTCAGCTGGCCCCGCTTTTAACCGAATAGTACGACAGTTTGGGCTATGTTGGGCGTAGGCGTAGCCCGTCGTAGACATCGCAGCTTGTTCAGGACTACTACGACGAGTGAACATATCCACTTGCCAACCTTGCTGGGCTAGGGCATAACCTACTTGACGCACATAGACATTTTGACCCCCAGCCTCTTCTTGACCGATTTCAACAGCCGGGTCACCATCAACAGAAATTAGAGCAATGCGATGTTTCTTATTCTGGAACATAGCTGATTTTCACCTCTAGGCAAACAATCCTGCCTCAGACGCCAGAAATCAAGATATTGTTATCCTCTCTCAAGGCCGAGGGCAGGCACAACGAACCGCAAAGTTACCAGCCAAAGGACACTGACGAGAACAAGGCATTACTTAATAAGAATGCTGCTCGTTCAGTCTCCTCTCAATGCCGACGAAGTTAGCTGACGGGCTAGGACTGAGAGATGTCCTTCTTAAGAAAGTTATGAGTTATGAGTTATGAGTTATGAGTTATGTATTTAGTAACTTTTTAACTCCTCACTCTTAACTCCTCACTCCTCACTATTAACTCCTAACTTTCTTCAAGATACGCCCCAAACTTGGTTCCTCCGCTCCGGTTTACCCTTTACAAATTTTTTTAAGGGATACTATGGATTAGGCAGACTGATTTATTTTTATTCAAATTGTTTATAACCTGTGATCATCAACCATGTCAAGAGGATAAACAAAAAAAGTTAGCTATTACACCATTTTAGTGTTGCCACGCTACTACATTCTAGTAATTGCGTGTACTTATTTTTACTATATTGTTCAGCGAAACATCTCACTTTTGCAAAAATATCTTTTAAAGAATCCGAAAAGCAGCAACTTCAGTTTGGAGATTCAGCATATATCTACAAAGAAGTCATGGTAAATATGAATCTAAAGCTGAGATTTAAACCAGTTTCTCACAGTTGGGTTGCTCTATATCCACAGCCTAAAGGGGTAATTCAATTTATTGCAGGGGCTTGATTTGGTACTTTTGTCCCCATTCTTTTCTATCGCTATCTGCTTCAATGTTTATTTGAGGAGCTTAAACAAAAATTGTAAATGTTCGGAACTTAATTCGCACTTATATAGCTCGATAAATCAAAATTGATAGTGTCTTTATTAAAGGGCAGGTATCTATCCTATTAGCACCTGCTATTGCTGATACAGAGAGCGCAATTCGCCCTCAATTTTTAGCGGATATCATCGATAATCTTGGTTGGGGTGTGAAACCAACCGTTGAAGAAACCCAGAACTTAATCAAAAATAGTGGGATATTTAATATCATGGGTTTAGTCTGTTTCAAGTCAGATGATATTGCTAAATCAACCTGTGAATGATTTACTAATATTCTGCAAAAGCCACCTAAAGATTTTCGGAAAACTTTAGCAGGCATAGCAACCTCTACCTTAAGTTATATTCCTCTCTATTATTATATGCAAATTCTAGGCGCAACAGCTTAGTCAAAGCCAAGCGATCGCCAGTTTCAAAGCTCGATTTGTCTCCTTTTCCTGCACCCTCTTGACAAAAGTGCAATTACCTTAACTTCTCACGAATGGTCTACTTTGACTCATAAAGCGTGTTACTGAGACACTAAGTAATTGCAGCAGTGATTGTTTTATCCACACCGTGGATTCATGAGCGCAGCGAATTCACAGCCACGAAAACTACTAAATATTGCCGATTATACGGGATTACGGAAGCGATGCCTGCGGTGGTCACTGAGCTTGCCGTACCACTTCGTGGAAGCAAGCTACGCGCAGCGTCTCGTAGAGAAGTGCGGGCTGTGACGCTCGTTCGCCCTTGGCTTCTCCCCTTGGGAGACGCCTCGCTATCGGTGACGCGCCTTTTAATCTCCTTCCATTCTCAGTGCTTCTGTAGTTTTTTGCCTCTAAAGACGGCAAACACCACTCGGACGTTACGGTTCACCCTAATTGCTGAAAGTATTAATTCTTATACATTAGACAGAGTGAAGGCAAATTAATCCATGAACCAACTAAAAACACAATTTAGTTAGTTTAACCGTCCCAAGCAAGGTTCGGGAAACCACCCTTCATGGACTGGCTACCACTAAGCTTCAGTATATATATCAGCATAATCTGGAGTTTTAACCCCAGGAAAGCCAAACCAAAGGTATTCATGCTGAACTGTCTGATTTATTGACCCTGAAAGTTGGTTCAAAATTTAGTCCTTTATATTCTCATTCATTCATTTGTAGTTATACGGAGCCAGCACCTAAAATGGCAAAAGTAGTTGGAATTGACTTAGGAACAACGAACTCCTGCGTGGCAGTGATGGAAGGTGGTAAACCCACAGTAATTGCTAATGCTGAAGGTTTTCGGACAACGCCATCAGTAGTCGCATTTGCGAAAAATGGCGATAACTTGGTTGGCCAAATCGCCAAACGCCAAGCGGTGATGAACCCCGAAAATACGTTTTACTCAGTCAAACGCTTTATCGGACGCCGCTACGATGAAGTGAGTAACGAAGCTACGGAAGTTTCTTACAAAGTCCTCAGCAGCAACGGCAATGTCAAATTAGATTGTCCGATAGCTGGTAAACCGTTTGCTCCTGAAGAAATTTCTGCAAAAGTTCTTCGCAAACTAGTTGAAGATGCCAGCAAATACCTGGGCGAAACCGTAACGCAAGCTGTCATCACCGTTCCGGCGTACTTCAACGACTCCCAGCGGCAAGCGACAAAAGACGCTGGTAAAATTGCCGGGATTGAAGTTCTACGGATTATCAACGAGCCTACTGCTGCTTCTCTGGCATACGGATTTGACAAGAAGAGTAACGAAACCATCCTAGTATTTGACCTTGGTGGTGGTACCTTCGACGTATCCGTGCTGGAAGTAGGAGATGGAGTTTTTGAAGTACTAGCCACATCTGGTGATACCCACCTCGGCGGTGACGACTTCGATAAAAAAATAGTTGACTTCTTAGCTGAGAAGTTCAAGAAAGCCGAAGGTATTGACCTGCGGAAAGACAAACAAGCCTTACAACGTCTGACTGAAGCCGCAGAAAAAGCCAAAATTGAGCTTTCTAGCGTCACCCAAGCAGAAATCAACCTACCATTTATCACCGCTACCCAGGATGGGCCCAAGCACCTGGATACAACCCTGACTCGCGCCCAGTTTGAAGAACTTTGCTCTGACTTAATCGACCGTTGTCGTGTTCCTGTGGAAAACGCCCTCCGGGATGCCAAGTTAAACAAAGGGGATATTGATGAAGTGGTGTTAGTTGGTGGTTCTACCCGCATTCCCGCAGTCCACCAGATTGTGAAGCAGGTATTGGGTAAAGACCCTAACCAAAGCGTCAACCCTGATGAAGTCGTAGCAGTTGGTGCAGCCATTCAAGCCGGGGTACTGGCTGGTGATGTAACTGGCATCTTGCTGTTAGATGTAACACCGCTATCTTTGGGCGTTGAAACATTGGGCGGCGTGATGACCAAAATTATCCCCCGCAACACGACAATTCCCACCAAAAAATCCGAAGTCTTCTCCACTGCTGTGGACGGTCAAACCAACGTAGAAATTCACGTCCTTCAAGGTGAACGCGAATTCTCTAACGATAACAAGAGCTTGGGAACCTTCCGCCTGGATGGTATTCCTCCTGCACCACGCGGTGTCCCTCAAATTGAAGTGGTGTTCGACATTGATGCCAACGGTATCCTTAACGTCACCGCTAAGGACAAAGGCACTGGTAAAGAACAGTCCATCAGCATCACCGGCGCTTCCACTCTGGATAAAAATGACGTTGACCGGATGGTGAGAGAAGCTGAACAGAACGCTTCATCTGACAAAGAGCGGCGTGAGAAGATTGAACGCAAGAACCAAGCCGACTCCTTGGCATACCAAGCTGAGAAGCAGCTACAAGAATTGGGCGATAAAGTTCCCCCTGCTGACAAGACCAAAGTTGAAGGCTTGGTGAAAGAAGTGCGGGAAGCAGTTGCTAAAGAAGACGATGAGCAAATCAAGAAGCTCACCCCAGAATTGCAACAAGCGCTATTCGCTGTTGGTAGCAACATCTATCAACAAGCTGGTGGCGGTGCTACACCTGGTGCTGAACCTCAAGATGGTGGTTCCACATCATCTAGCTCTAGCTCTAGCTCTAGTAGCGGCGACGATGTGATTGACGCTGATTTTACAGAGAGCAAATAATTCCCTTACTTCTTTTGGGAAGATTGTTTTGTCCCACCTCATATTACCCATTCAGGCAAATACCTGGGTGGGATTTTTTTAGGAGTTTGGAGTTAGAGCAATATTGGGTTTGGACTGTATTATGGTTCTAGGTAGTGTGATTGCCTGATCTCGGTGGAGAAAATAAACATAGTTCTCACGCTCAAAGAAAATCACTTGGCGATTGTTTCCCCAATTATAGACATGATAAAAGTTCCCGAAGCGATCGCACTCTTCATTAAACAAACGATGATTTTGGGCGATGCCTACGGCGGTAAACTACGCACTTTCCATTACATGATTATTTTGTGCGATCGCATTTTCGATGACACGACGATTTTAGGCGATGCCTACGGCGGTAAACTACGCATAGTTGACTGTTAGATATCGCTAACGAATTTTCTGAGCGATCGCTTAGATATTTTTTTGCTTGATAGGGATGCTGCCTATGCTACTCTAATATGCTGAACCAAGTTTCTAAATCTGCGATCGCTTGAAAATCTAACAATGCTTCACCAAGATTTTCTAATTGTTCTAAGGAGAGAGCTTCAATCCTTTCTAGTGCTGGTTGGGGTAATTCTCCCACGCGACGAGTAAGTTGACGGAGAATAAGCGATCGTTCTCCTTCTTGTCGTCCCCGTAGTTCTCCTCGTTGTTCTCCTCGTTGTTCTCCTCGTTGTTCCCCTTCTGCCAGAATTTCCTGATAAATTACTGACTCGCGCATCATACCCTCCCGGAATAAGTTTTTAATCAAGTCCTTTTTGTATTTTAACCCCGCTAAGATTTGGGTATAAGCGGAGATTTCTGCTCGTTGTCCTGGCTCAAGTTGATTCACTCTTGCCACAACTCTTTGCAGTAAGGCTTGGGGTTGGGTGGTTGCTGCTAGTGGTGCTAACGGTAACAAATAATAATCGCACCGATCAATCTCCTCAAAAGGCGATCGCTTCGATTCTTGGCTGCAAGCAGGATAACCTATACCTCTGAAATGAAAATCAACATAAAACTTACAAAGATAGCGATCGCAGTTTTCCACCTGGGATTATAAAATATCCTAACTTCCCAACATCTGCAAGTTATGTAAAGTAGCGTAAAGCCCTCCTTGTTGCAGTAGTTGATCATGACTTCCCTGTTCAATTAATTCGCCGCGCTTCAAAACAAAAATTCGGTCTACATTGCGAATTGTAGACAGGCGGTGAGCGATAATAATGGCGGTACGTCTGAGCAAAAGCTGGTTTAACGCCTCTTGAACTAAAGCTTCTGTGCCAACATCTAAACTAGCGGTAGCTTCATCTAGTACCAAAATTTGGGGATTGCGAATGGCAGCCCGCGCAAAGGCTAAAAGTTGCTTTTGACCACTAGAAATATTTGTACCCCGTTCTCGAAGTTGAGTATCATAGCCTTGGGGTAGTTCTTCTATAAACTGGGCAATGTTGGTTTGCTCTGCTGCTTGTTGAATCTGTTCAACGGTATAGCCGTCTCCTAAAGAAATGTTGCTTTTAACATCGCCAGCAAACAAAAAGCCTTCTTGTAAAATTACTGCCATGTAGCGCCGCAGTTCTGCCTGTGGTACCTCTCGAATATCTACGCCATCGATCAGAATGCGTCCTTGGGTGGGTTCGTAGAGGCGGCACAAAAGACGGATGATCGAAGTTTTACCCGCACCCGTGGGGCCAACTAATGCTATTTTTTCACCAGGATGAATGGTAAAATCTAAGTCTTTAATTACGTAATCATCATTTTTGTAAGCAAACCAGACATGATCAAAGCGAATTTCTCCCAGTTCTGGCGGGGAAGTCAGGTCTGGGGATTCTAGATTTGCAACTATCTCGTCTATGTAGCCGAATTTAGCATCAAATATTGAGAAGCGGACATTGGCGCGATCGCGGATTTCTATCGGTTCATCCAATATATCGCCGACGCGTTCAATGGCAGTGAAACCAGCTTGAATTACCGTAAATTTTTCCGCAAAAGCCCTTAAAGGGTCAAATAATCGCTGGGCATACAATACAAATGTAGATAAAGTCCCAAATGTCAAGTTTTTTTCCCACAGCAACAAACCACCTACGCACAAAACAGATGCGATCGCAATCAGTCCAATCCATTCCAAGGTTGCTGAAACAAATGAATCATAAAAGATGGTTTTATCCATTTGCTGAGTGTAGCGGCTGTTCGTGGCACGAAACAATTCGGCATTAAATTTTTCTCTGCGGAACAACTGCACGACGTTAATACCAAGCACATTTTCTTGTAGCTGTGAATTCAGGATAGAAAGTTCTTCTCGCCCTTTGTAATTGGCTTTGCGGTACTGTTTCTGAATGTAAACAATTACCCAGCTAATTGGTAACAGCATCAATAGCAGCAAGCAAGCGAGTTGCCACTGGATGGAAAACATTAAACTTAAAGTCACCAGCATCAAAAACAAATCGGATACAATGCCAATTGCCCCAGTAGAAAAGACATCGCCTAACACTTCCACATCGCTGGTGATTCTGGTAATTAATTTACCTACGGGCGTGCGGTCAAAAAAGCGTACTGCTAGAGATGTCACATGCTGGAATAAGTCTTGGCGAATTGCTGCGGTGATTTGTTGCCCTAGCTTTTGGACTATATAACCTTGCAAACCTGTCAAAATCAATCCGATTGCGATCGCAATTACCAATAATCCCTCCAGGATATTTAGCCCTTCTGACAAGGGGCGATTCCTGAGAAATTCGTAAGCGCTTGGTTCATGGCGAATCAGGGAGATCACTTGGCCAATCAACAATGGTTGCACGGCATTAGCTAGCGCGATCGGTATCAGTAGGCACAACGAGAGCGTTAACAGTCGTCCGCTACGACGGGCATAAGGCACTAAACGCAAAAACAACCGCCAGTCATTTTCAGGGCGACGGTCTTGCGTATAAGATTTTTTGAGAAATTGGTAGATGCTCATAGTAAGAGCATTATATTAATGTTTGTAAAAAAATACGCTTGTTTAAAGTAGCATTTGGCCTGCTACTCTGATACCATGCCTGAGATAGAAACCGCAAGGCTGCAACGCCAGGAATTTCTCTCTAAAAGACTTTGATTACCTATTTCGCCTCTACAGTGATGCAGAAATCATCAGGTATCTGTCGCCAAGAACAAGGGAACAAACCCACGGCTGCTGTTAAAATTTGCTGTTCGGAACTCGGAATTTGCTATTCGGAACTCGGAATTTGCTGTTCGGAACTCGGAATTTGCTGTTCGGAACTCGAAGTTTGCTGTTTCAAGTGAATTACGCCTGCACAATAAAATCAGATGCTGTGAGATTTGGCGCACCAG
>NZ_JABXKM010000053.1 GCF_017115025.1 Nostoc sp. NOS(2021)
GGGCATTGGGCATTGGGCATTGGGCATTGGGCATTGGGCATTGGGCATTGGGCATAAGGGAGAAACTTGTTCAATAATTCTCCCTCATCTCCCTCATCTCCCTCATCTCCCTCACTCCCCACTCCCCATTACCCGTTAACAAGCGGCAAAACTTGCACCTCTTCTTGTGGGGAAATTAATGTTTTACCCATCGGTAGAACAGCTAAGGCATTGGTTTGAGCTAAATTAATTAAATTGCCGGAACTGTGACTACCACCAGCTTTGTGAAATTCGTAAACACCATCAATTAAATGCAATTTACCCCAAAGGTAAGTTTCATTCTTGCCGTCCGATCGCAATTCATCATGCGATCGGACTTTCAAAAACACTGGTTCCCAACTTTCAGTAATTCCCGAAAGTTTCTTGATTGCTGGTAGCACAAATCGCCAAAATGTCACCAAGACAGCACCAGGGTTTCCTGGTAAACCAAAGTAGAGTGGGGAGTGGGGAGTGGGGAAGGTGGCGACAGTGAGGGGTTTTCCTGGCTTTATCTGTACAGCCCGAATGTGGATTTTTGCTCTTAGGGAGTCTAGAATTTTGTCAACATAATCATAATCTCCCACTGAGACACCACCAGAAGAGAGAACTATATCAGCGATCGCAACGGCGTGGGCAATGACTTTCTCCAGAGCAACTGGATCATCTTTCACAATGCCTAAAATTAACGGTTCTGCGCCACTTTGTCTTACTAAAGCTGCGATCGCATACTGATTAGAATCCACTATCTGCCCTGGTTGCAACGGTTGATCAACTGATACCAACTCATCACCAGTGGAAAAAATTGCCACACGCGGACGGCGGTAAACACTTAATTGTGGACATTGTGCTGCTGCCAATACGGCAATTTCTGGGGCATTTAACTTAATTCCTGCTGGTAGTAGTTGTCTTCCAGCTTGGTAAAAAGATGCTTTGTGTCTGACAAATTCTTGCGGCTTTGACGCAGCCAGGATAAATACGCGGTTTTCCTCCCGACGTGTCTTCTCTTGCATGACTATAGTATCTGCACCTGCTGGCATCACTGCACCCGTGAAAATCCGCGCGGCTTGCCCTGGTTGAATCGTAGACTTGGGCTGATACCCAGCCGGAATCTCTTCAACAATTTCTAAAATTGCTGGTTGTTCGGCGCTAGAGTGCTGTACATCTTCGTAGCGAACTGCGTAACCATCCATTGCCGAATTATCCCAATGGGGAAAATCTAGCGGGCTGGTGACAGGCACTGCCAAAATGCGACTATCGGCTGTCAATAAATCTACAACTTCTGTATCCCGTTGATCAGCCAACGGTTGTACTAAATTTAAAATAATTGCTTCTGCATCGCTGACTGATAACATAGCGATCGCCTCCGACTTTTTACATTTATTCCTGTAAAGTAACACTGACCACTCAATCAAGAAAGCATTTTGTTCTAATGATTCTAAGTTTTTGAAAGCTGCTTAATTTTATTGCTTGATTTTGGAGGTTGTTTTTTTGTCTTCTCTATACCCCTAAACGCTTACGTCAAGAGTAATTTGGCTCATCTCTACCAATACCTAATTCTCTTAGCTTGGCTTTGATACTTGCCCAGTCTTGACCACAGTAGTAGTATTTTTTCTCTCGTAAGTTTACCAAATAGTATCCTACCTTCCCGCCATTAATCCGAAATAATTCAATAACAACTTTCTGTTTAGTTGTACCGAACATGAATTCTATATCACCCTCATTTGGTAGATTCAGTGGGTTATAAAAGGTTTTACCTTTAATAAAATGCCAATAAGATAATTCTTTTGTAATTTTACGTTCGATAATTCGGTATTTAATAGGATGAATTATTTTTTCCATAGAAACTTCTTAAGAGTTAAACTGTAATAATAAGAAAAGCCCCTTCCTTATATCACCTCGTCGGTCAGGGACTGCAAATTTTTCGTAGCTCCCAAACCTGCTTCAGAAATGTGATCCTACTAGACACGTTTCATTCAAAAAGCGAATTTTATACCTCATTTATAGTGGGCTGTACTAAAAAGAAAGCCTATTCACAAATGAACGATTACGCCCTTGTGCTTTTGCTTGGTAGAGAGCTTGATCGGCTGCTTTGATTAAATCAAGAGTAACCAAATCAGTAACAGGTATTACTGTCACAATTCCTATACTCAGCGTGATACATTGCTTTACAGTCGATGCAGTATGCGAAATATTCATCTGTTGGATAGCTTCATGAATTTGTTGGGCAATATGAATAGCTCCATCCCTGTCAGTATCTGGTAAGATGACAGCAAATTCTTCTCCTCCGTAACGAGCAACCAAATCTGTCGAACGTTTAACAGTTCGTTTGATAGCTTGGGCAACGAGGGTTAAACAAGTATCTCCAGCAGCATGACCATAAGTATCGTTATATTGTTTGAAATAATCAATATCACATAAGAGTAATGAGATAAAATCTTTTTTCCGTAGGAGATCATGCCAGATGTGATTCAGGTAGATATCGAAAACTCGTCGATTGCCAACCTGAGTTAATTGATCAACCATTGCGAGGTTTTCCAACTGCTGATTGGCAAGCTGTAACTGTTCACAAAGTTGTGATTGCTGGATAGTGATCGCCACTTGTGTTGCTAATTGCTTAAGTAGTTCACTTTCCCAAAGTTGCCACTCACGAGGAGCGCGGCAATGATGTACAATTAACAAACCCCAAAGACTATCGCCTTGTAAAATTGGTACAACCAACTTGGCTCTCACTTGCAACTGTTTCAATAGCTCTAGATGACAAGCAGTTAATCCGGCGGTGTAGATGTCTGGAGTAACTTTGATCATACCCTGTTGATAGGATTGTCGTCCCTGCGTCTCCACAAAGTAGGTGTCTGTAATTTCCATATTCAGGATTGTCTTCCAGCCTTCTGCCACAGACTCCGTGACAACTATACCACTCCAATCGGCATTCATGCGGTAAATAATCACGCGATCAGTTTGCAAAAAATGTCGCACCTCGGCAACAGTTGTATTCAAAATTTCATCTAAATCTAACGACTGGCGGATGTGTTGAGTGATCGCAAAAACCATACGTTCTCGTTGTGTCTGGTTTTGCAGTGCAAGTTCAATCTGTTTCCGTGCTGTGATATCTGTAAATGAGGCAACCACTGCATAGGGTTTTAATTCATTGAGTCGAAACAATGGTTGAGAATTAATGGAAATCCAAGTTAAGCTGCCATCAGGTTTGTAAACCCCCATGACAACATTAAATTGTGGTTGTCCGGTGTGTAAAGTAACGATGGCGGGATGGGTTTCTCCTGGAAAAGGAGTACCATCTTCATGAATGGCTTTCCATAGCGGATCGATGGAAGTTCGCCCCATCATTTGCTCAGTAGTTAGCCCCAAAATTTTTTCTGCACTTTCGTTACAGGCGGTAATGCGTCCATCAGTTTGTTGCAGTACGATACCTTCTGCCATTGCTGTAATGACAGAACGATAACGTTCTTCGCTTTCTCTGAGTGCGATTTCTGTACGTAAGCGATTGCTGATGTCTTCAAAAATATATAACCTGCCAAAGTACTGATCTCGACTATCCCGAAGCTGGCTGGAGAAACGCCGAATTGTGCGCCCATCTACAAATAGAATTTCATTCTCAACTGTGGAACGATTCTGTTCAGACTGCAACGGTTTACAAGATTCAGCAAATGCTGTTAAATCTGCAATTAATGGTAGACAATCAGGAATGATGTCATTGTTTTTCAGTTCACAAATTCGCATCTGGGTTTTCAAGTGTTCAATACCCCAAATTTCACAGAAGCGATCATTAAAATAAAGAATTTTGTCTGTACGGTTGTCAACAACATAGAATCCTAACAAAGAAGTGTATGTCATGGAGCGCAGCAAAGCTTGTTGCCAGCGCAACTCGTCTTCCGCACGCTGGCGTTCTTTGAGAGCAGATTGCTGAAGGACGATTCCAAGTTGTGTTGCTACCAGTTGTACAAACTCAATTTCTAAACAACTCCATTGGCGGGGACTACCGCACTGGTGAGTAATTAGTAAACCCCACAATTGAGGAGATGAACTAGAAATTCCATACATCTCCTGATTATTTACTAAAATTGGCACTACTAAATTAGCTCGAATCTGCAACTTGGTTAATAGTTCTTTGTAACAGGGAACAAGTAGTTTAGTATCAATATCTTCAATCACACCAATTCGTCCCTGTTGATATTGCTCTACCCATTGGGCATTAAAGCAAGGATCGTAAATTAATTGCCCCTGAATCGGCATCCATTCTGGGCTGACAGATTCTTCAGCTACTACTCCATTTCCATCAGGTAGGAAGCGATAAATAATGGTGCGATCGCTCTCTAAAGTTTTCCTGACTTCTGTGACGATGATGTGGAGAATTTCAATCAATTCAAATGGCTGATTAATTTGCACAGTCAGCTTTCTAATTTGATGAAGGATTTGCTCTAAACTAATTTCAGCATCCGATAGACGATTAAAGGACATGGCAGTATGAAAATATTAACAAACAATACAAGTTAAATAATTTTCTATAATTAAAAAATTATTTAAAATTACCCATTTAACTAATTAATTCCAACATACTCGAAGCATAAATTAAATATGACTAAATTTTTGAAGATTTGCAGTAACTTTAAGATGTGGCATTATCCGATTGCTCACAAAGATAGAAAAAAGAGATTTCAGACATTTTGAAGCATTCAATTTATGACATTTGGGAATGCTTTCGGAAATACCACCAACATCACTGGTAGCGATCGCAATACTCAACTCAAAATGCTAGAGTCGTTAAATACCAACAGTTATCGCCGTCCTGAACCGAAAGGGCAGCTTTGGAAAAACCACTATCACCACTAATCTTTCTTGCTCATGCACAGCAAGCCAAATGGTTACTTTTCCATATCCCTTGAAAAGTTAACTCAATCCTCACCTTAAGATTAAAAACAGGAGCAATCATTATTCCCCAACCCCTAAATAAAAATACCTACTTTGTATGACTATCGAACGAGTTCCCCCAAAACACTATCCCAAAGCTGAAATTGGGCGGCGAGGTATGGCATTAGGACTAGATTTCCTTGGTGTCTGGTTAGTCAGTTCCCTACTCGGAAGCGCCAATATCGGTATTCAATTTGTTGAAATCTTCGTTTTCGTAATACTTTGGCTGGTTTTGCGGGTGCTGGTGCCATATAACAATCAAGGGCAAAGTTTAGGGCGTTGGGCGTTCGATTTAAAGGTATTGGAAGTCGAAGATGGGCAAGTAATGGGCAGAATTCCAGATTTGCTCTCATTGGTGAAGCGAGAGGCGATCATCGGCTTGGGTGCCCTTTTCGTGTCAATTGCCCTGAGCAATATTAGAGCCAATCCCACTGCTATACTGCTAATACTTCCCCTAGCAATTGATTGTGGGACTGCCTTCTCTGATACCCAGATGCAGCAGGCTTTACACGATCGCTATTGTGGAACTTTCATCGTTTCGTCGCGTCGTGGCTACTCGCTTGATATAAAAATCAAAAGATTAATTGAAAATATGCGGCGGAATGTGAGAAGATAGTCATTTGTGTTAATTCTCTTCAGGCTTCACTGTTTGTAAGATTATGGCTAAGAGTAAAGGTGCCCGCATAATTGTGACACTAGAGTGTACCGAGTGTCGGACAAATTCAAACAAGCGTTCTGCTGGTGTTTCACGTTATACCAGTACCAAGAATCGCCGCAACACCACTAACCGGCTAGAACTGAAAAAGTTCTGCACCCACTGCAATAAACATACCGTTCACAAGGAAATTAAGTAAAAATGAGTTATTTCCGTCGTCGTCTTTCTCCGATCAAGCCAGGAGAACCAATTGATTATAAAGATGTTGATTTATTGCGTAAGTTTGTCACCGAGCGGGGTAAAATACTGCCACGTCGGATTACTGGGCTGACGTCTCAGCAACAGCGAGAGTTGACATTAGCAATTAAACGTTCGCGGATTGTGGCTTTGTTGCCATTCATCAATGCGGAAGGCTAGAGCAAATTTGGATTTGGGATTTTGCGGAAAGTCTGAGCGGAGGTTTCCTCCGATCAGAGCTTTGCAAGACGGATTTTGGATTATATAAGAGAAGCTGTATCTAAAGAAATGTTGAGCTTTGTCTATGTGAGTTCAAAATCTCAAATCTGAATCAGAGAGTGTAAAATAGATTGCTGAATGAAAAACGGTTGGATTTAGGATTTAATACCAGTTATGAAATCCCTTCGGGTTCAGCAGTGGCTCATGGGGGAAACCCCCAAGACCTCGCTGCTTCACCAAAATCCAAGTTGCGCTTCCAGCGCACCAAAGGTGTGACTAAAATCTAAAATTATTAGAGTGCGAGAGTTGTGGAGAAGGGGACGCTAGTTGAATTTAGGGTTCAAGGCGATCGCCGTCTGGGCATCGTAGAACGTCCAGACGGTAAAACTCGCTGGTTTGTGGTAGACGAACGTGGTCAATCCCACAGCCTCGCGCCTAGACAAATAACCTATACATTTATCGGACAGACTTACAAGCCATCTGAGATTGCCAGCTTTTTGGAGCAGGTCAAGCCTTATTTAGACCCATCTAGCTTGGAAGTAGCTTGGGAATTACTGGTTGAAGATGGGGAAACAGTCACCCCAGACCAAATGGCGAATCTGCTATTTTCAGAATCAGCCGCGCCTTATTGTTACGCCGCCTATTGCTTGTTATCAGACGACAAACTTTATTTCAAGCAAAAAGGAGACGCTTACGAAGCCAGAACTGCTGCTCAAGTGGCAGAACGCAAACACCAACTGGAAGTAGAGGCACTAAAAGCTAAGGGACAGCAGGAATTTTTAACTCGCGTAGAGCAGGCGCTCAAAGGTGAAGTAATAGAGTGGGGGCGTCACGATCGCCAGCGCTTAGAAGGACTAGAAAAATACGCAGCACTGCTTGCTGACACCGTGCGGACAGGGGTCAATTATGACTCCTTGGCTCGCGCTTATCCGCCAAGCGCTCCAGTATTAGAAACTATGACCATGCTGGGACGGCCCACAACACCCCAAGGGGCCTTTCAACTGTTGGTAGATTTGGGTTGCTGGAGTCCTAATGAAAACTTGTTCCTGCGTCGTTCTTCAATTCCAATTCAATTTCCTAATAAGGTATTAGAAGTGGCGCAACAGCGTTTGGATTTCCCGCCGATTGACTCAGATACCAACCGCCTGGATCTGACTCACCTAAAGGTCTACACCATTGATGATGAAACTACCACAGAGATCGACGATGGTCTGAGTTGGGAAGTACTCGCCGATGGACGGGAACGCCTGTGGGTGCATATCGCCGATCCCACTCGATGGTTAGTGCCGGAAGATGAATTAGATTTGGAAGCGAGAAAACGGGGTAGTACAGTCTATTTACCTACGGGGATGATTCCCATGTTTCCAGAAGTATTGGCAACTGGGCCAATGAGTCTGATACAAGGAAGGGTTTGTTGCGCCCTCAGTTTCGGGATTGTTTTAGGTACAACTGGGGTAGTAGAAGATTACAGCATTCATACCAGCTTGATTAAGCCGACTTATCGCCTCACCTACGAAGATGTAGATGAAATGCTGCAATTACGGGTACAAGCAGAACCTGAAATTGCTGCGATCGCTACTTGGGCAAAGAGGCGCAAAGCTTGGCGTTACGATCAAGGGGCAATTAGCATCACTATGCCCGAAGCGATGATCAAAGTCAAAGGTGATGAGATCCACATTGACATTTTGGACGATTCCCCATCGCGGCAAGTGGTAGCAGAAATGATGATTCTTGCCGGTGAAGTTGCGGCTCGTTATGGTAAAGCTCATAATATACCTTTGCCCTTTCGCGGTCAACCGCAACCAGAATTACCTCCAGATGAAGAATTGCTTCTACTTCCGGCTGGATTCGTTCGCGCTTGCGCCATGCGTCGTTGTATGCCCAAGAGTGAAATGAGCATTACGCCTTTGCGTCATGCTGGTTTGGGTTTGGATACCTATACTCAAGCAACCTCTCCCATCCGTCGCTACAGTGACTTACTCACCCACTTTCAACTTAAAGCCCATTTGCGGGGTGAAGTTTTACCATTTTCCGCAGAACAACTTAAAGAAGTAATGATCACTGTCACCAGCATTACCCAAGAGGTGACGATGGTAGAACGGCAAACTAATAGATATTACGCTCTAGAGTATTTACGCCGTCATCCAGAGGAAACTTGGGATGTGACAGTGTTGATGTGGCTGCGGGAAGACAGCAACTTGGCACTAATTTTGTTAGAAGATTTGGGCTTGCAGTTACCAATGGTTTTCAAACGTTCTGTGAACTTGGGCGAACAGATATTGGTGAAAGTTAGCCACGCCGATCCCCAAAAAGATATGATCCAGTTTCAAGAAATAATTTATCAAGAAGCTCAAACAGCCGCGAATTAACCTTGCTCCAACCCCTTTCGGTTAACATATAAAGTAAATCGAATGAGGTAATAGTTATCAATATATCTTTGACTCCAGAACTAGAGCAGTTGGTTAAGGATAAGGTTAATACTGGTCGATATCACTCAGTGAGTGAAGTGATGGGTGAAGCATTGAGATTGCTAGATGAACGCGATGCCTGCGGCGGGCTACGCCAACGCATTCGAGAGCAGCGTCTCGCAGAATTGAAAGCTAAAATTCAAGTTGGTATTGAAGAACTCGAACGTGGCGAAGGAATTGATGGCGAAGAGGTATTTGCTGAAATTGAGGAAGATATCCGACGCGCTGAAGCCCAAATGCAACAAGTAGAGGCTGCTAAATAATGAGTAGGTGTATTTTAGCGCCTTCAGCTAGATTAGATTTGAAAGAAATTAGCAGCTATATTACCCGCTTTAATCCTGATGCGGCTCGAAGACTCAACAAAAAATTATACAGCAATGTAAACTGTTGGCTGATTTTCCTAATATGGGGCAAAGTTCCGATAATTTTGGCAACGGTTTACGGAGTTTCCCGGTAGAAGATTACTTGGTATTTTATCGTCCCATTGATGGTGGTGTGGAAGTTGCAGGTATTATCAGTGGTTATCGGGATTTAGAGACAGTTTTCTGAAGTGAGGATATTCCTTAAAATTGCATTTGATCTAAACGATTTTCCCCATCTCCTCACACCGTGCTTTTGACATCACAGCCTGGATATAGTCATTTTTACCATTGGTATAAGCCTCGCGATCGCTCCGAAAACTTGCTGCCAAATCGCGTTTTAAAGCTTCATATCGTTTCGCCTCTTCAGGATGCCTTCTTAGATAGTCGCAAAATAGCTTGCGTTCCCAAAATTCGCTCTTCACCTCGACTATGTGAACATGATGAGTACGTTGCTTTCCGTATGGTGGCATTCCTTTCACAAAAAACATCCGTCCAGGATGCGGGTTTTCACGCCAATAAACGTATCCCAAAGATTCTAATATCGGAACAGCAGATTTCGCATCTACTAAGGAACGTACTCCTACCATGATGTCAATAACTGGTTTGGCTGCCATTCCTGGTACTGCCGTACTGCCAATATGTTCAACTTCCACAACTAAGTCATTGCCTAGTGCCTGCCAAATATCTGCTGCTTCTTGTGCAAACAAAGTCTGCCAATGTGGGTCATATTCGACTATATTGACTTCATCCATCGGTGAAATTAATTTGATCTACAGCGATCGTGGTTAGTTAAATCGTTTATTTAGTTGCCATTGGAGCAATTTTAATAGTATATAATAATGGATCGTGTCGAATTAAAGTTAGACTATGCCTAAACTAAAGACTCGTAAAGCCGCAGCGAAGCGATTCCGTGCCACCGGCACCGGCAAAATCGTCCGTCGGAAAGCGTTCAAAAGCCACCTTTTAGAGCACAAATCTTCCAACAAGAAGCGTAGCCTGCGCCAGAGTACACTTGTACATGAACGCGATGAACTTAACGTGCGCTTGATGCTCCCATATTTGTAAGTATTTCAGGATAATAAGTTATGACACGGGTAAAACGCGGTAATGTAGCTCGGAAGCGCCGCAATAAAATTCTCAAACTAGCTAAAGGTTTTCGCGGTTCCCACTCAACTCTGTTTAGAACCGCCAACCAACAAGTGATGAAGGCACTACGGAGTGCCTACCGCGATCGCAAAAAGAAAAAGCGCGATTTCCGTCGCCTCTGGATCACCCGCATCAACGCTGCTGCAAGGCAACACGGCTTGAGTTACAGCCAGTTGATCGGTAATCTGAAAAAAGCTGATATCCTACTAAATCGCAAGATGTTGGCGCAATTGGCAGTCCTCGATCCAGCTAGCTTCGGCAAAGTTGCGGAATTGGCAAATCAAGCTAAAGGATAAAGGTGGCGACGGATGTATATAGCGGTTCTCGCTTGAGTGAGGTACAAGAACCCCACCCCCAACCCCCTCCCCGCAAGCGAGGAGGGGACTATGATGTACCTTATTATGATTAGGAAACGCTATAACGGATGTAGCAGATGGAAAGTAATTACTCGGTTACATCTGGTATTATCCGCCACTATTTTTTGGATTTTTTGCTTTTCCATAGTAGGGACGGGATTAACTGTATCTGCTGCCGAAATGCCAGAAATTCAGCAGCGAGGCTATCTAACTGTTGCCGTTAAGGATAACTTGCGTCCCTTGGGATTTAGAGATGCTAGTGGCAATTTGCAAGGCTTAGAAATTGACTTGGCCCAGCGTTTGGCAGTTGATTTGGTTGGTAAAGCCGAAGCTGTCAAATTTAAACCAGTAGCGAATCGCGATCGCCTGTCTGTAGTCTTAGACAAGAAAGTTGATTTTGCGATCGCTAGGGTGACAGCAACTGAATCTCGCAGCCGCATAGTTAGTTTCAGTGTTCCCTACTATTTGGATAGCACTGTATTAGTTACAAAAGATGCCTCTGTGCAGCAGTTGAGTGATTTGGCAAAGCGCAAAATTGCCGTACTCAACAACTCCAGCACCATTGCGAAAGTGCGGTACTATGTGCCAAATGCCGAGTTGGTAGGAGTGAATTCCTATGACGAAGCGCGAGAGGAAATAGAAAATAATGCCGCAGTAGCCTTTGCCGCAGATGCTAGCGTTCTGAGCGGTTGGGTGCAACAATATCCCCAATATCGGCTACTGCCAACCAAGCTATCAACTGAACCCTTATCTGTAGTCATGCCCAAGGGATTGCAGTACGATGAGTTAAGACGAAATGTGAATGGAGCGATCGCTCGTTACTTAGAAGAAGGTTGGCTCCAGCAACGCTCTCAATATTGGGGTTTACCGTAAGTTTGTCATTAGTCATTAGTCATTAGTGAATAACAAAGGACAAAGGACAAATGACAATAGGCTGATAATAGATACAGAAACAACTTTTAATATTTGTATTTGCAGCAATGGATAACAGTCTAGCCGTTGTTTATCTCTCAATTTTGGTAGGTTTGCTCACACTTGCAGCCGTGGGTGTTTTTCGCCAGATTTTCAAAACTCGCAAGATTGAAGGCTCCTTTGCAAGGTTGCGAAAGAAGTTAGAGAAAGAAAAGGGTACGACTCAAGAATATTATGAGTTAGGCAGTATTTATTCAGAAAAAAAAATGTATTCCCAAGCGATCGCGCTGTTTCAAAAAGCTCTTAAAGCTGCCGAAGACGAGGGAGAAGAAAATATCGCCCCCATTTACAACGGGCTAGGCTATGTTTATTTTACCCAAGAGCAATATGACTTAGCAATTCGTCAGTATAAAGAAGCCCTGAAATCTAAACCAGACTACGTGACAGGGTTGAATAATCTCGGTCACGCCTACGAGAAGAAAAAATTAACTACTCAGGCATTACAAACTTACGAAGAAGCACTAAAACTTGCTCCAAATAACTCTATCGCTAAACGTCGTGCTGAATCTTTACGCCGTTTAGTTTCTGCATAAATAGCGCATTGCGTATGGGGTATTGCTTATTTATTCCTCATCCCGACTCCCCAACTATTAATAAATTAATTTGGCTTTAGTCTCTTAATTTATCGGTTTTCAATCTTAGGCTTGGAAATAGATAACTATAAGTCTTTTGTAAAAATGTAAAAGATGACTAAGCGGCTAAAGCGTTTTTTGTGGCTAGCTATTCCCATCATTGTCGTCATTTCTATCTCACTCGGATTAATGGAAATATTGACGGCTCAACAGCCTTCGATTTCCCATCCACTCACTTCGCTAACAGAGGGAGAAATTAGTACAGCTGTTTCGGTCATCAAAAGAGAAAAAACTTTGAGCGAAATCGCAGCTTTTCCAATTATTGCTTTACAAGAACCAGATAAAGAAGAAGTTCTGAAATTTATACCTGGTAAAGCTTTCCAGCGAAAAGTTTTTTTGGTAATTTATGAGCGATCGCTAAATAAAACCTATGAGGGAATTGTTGATCTGACAAGCAAAACCTTAAGTTCTTGGAAAGAAATACCGTCTGTACAACCTGCGATCGTCAATTCAGAATATGAACTGGCAATTCAGATAGTCAAAGCCGATCCACGATGGCAAAAAGCGATGCAAAGGCGGGGAATTACCGATTTCGATCAAGTCAAAATCAGTTCGTGGGCACCCGGAATCCTCAGTCAACAGGAAGAAGCAACAGGTAATCGTTTTTGTCGGAGCTTATCTTACTATAAAGGCAAAGCCTGGAACTATTACGGTAGTCCGATTGAAGGAGTAGTAGCAACGGTCAACTTGAACACAGGTAAAATTGCCAGTTTTGTTGACAGAGGAAACGTACCTTTCTCTCAAGAAAACTGGAACTACGATATCAAATCTTTGGGCAAATTACTTTCACCACTTAAAGCATTAAAGATTCTGCAACCAAATGGTGCAAGTTTCCAGATCAAAAACAATGAAATTAGCTGGCAAGGTTGGAAGTTTCGCTATTTAATGCATCCTCGTAATGGATTAATGCTATACCAAGTGACGCACAAGGACGGGGAAAATATTCGATCAGTTTTATACCGCGCTAGCCTATCAGAAATGGTAGTACCTTATGGCGATCCTGAGCCTACTTGGTCATTTAGGAATGCCTTTGATGTTGGAGAATATAACCTTGGTTTGTTAGCAAATACGATGGAGTTAGGTAAGGAAATTCCTGAAAACGGCCTGTTGCTAAATGCTGTATTTGCTAATGAGCAGGGAGAACCTTATGTAATGCCAGGGGTTATCGGTATCTACGAGCGCGATAACGGAATGCTGTGGAAGCACTATGAGTATAATACTCAGCGCAATGATGTCCGTCGCAGTCGAGAATTAGTAATGACGATGACTGCGGCAGTTGACAACTATGATTACAGCATCAATTGGATCTTTCACCAGGATGGGACTTTGGAAGTCCAAAATGAATTAACGGGTATCGTACTGGCGCAGGGAACGGCTGCCCAAAAGCAATCTGAGGATGATTCCTATGGTCGGTTAATTGCTAAGAATATCTTTGGAGTAAATCACCAGCACTTTTTCAACTACCGCCTAGATTTCGATGTAGATGGTCAAGCAAATTCCGTGATGGAAATGAATGTGAAAGCTTTGCCGATGGATGAGAAAAATCCTTTAGGAAATGCGATCGCAGTTGCAGAAACCCCACTAACAAAAGAAACTACTGCTGTGCGCGATTTGGATATCAAACACAGTCGAGAATGGATGATTGTTAGTGCAGACAAAAAGAATGCTTTAGGGGCTGCACCTGGATATATGCTGATGCCTGGTGGAAACTCGATATTTTTCCCTGTGGAAGGCTCAAAAATCCGTCAACGGGCAGAATTTGCGACTCACCACGTCTGGGTAACAAAATATAAACCTGCTGAACTCTATGCTGGGGGAGATTATCCCAACCAGACTCAACCTGGACAGGGTTTGTCAAAATATATTGCAGACGATGAGTCCTTGATGGGTGAAGATATCGTACTGTGGTACACAATGGGCATAACTCATATTCCGCGATCGGAAGATTGGCCTGTGATGCCTGTTCACCGAGTTGGCTTTAAGCTAGTCCCTAGAGGATTCTTTAGTCGTAATCCCGCTATCAATTTGCCTGAGTCGATACATACAGCGTATTTCAGGTAAATGAAGTACACGGGTAGGGGCACAACATGTTGTGCCCCTACGATTATCTGTACCTCATTAAGTTGCAATCTGCTGTAATAACTAACGTAAGAAAACCTAAATACCTGTTACTTGTTGCCAGGTTAAGCCTGGTAACACATTCCTTTGATATCGCATTATTTTCTGTTTTCAGCCTTTGCAAAAAATGTACCTGCTGCAAATTACTTCTACTACTCTGCTGCTTGAATAAAGAAAAAAAATTATAGATTTTGTGTTATCAGTTCCGCAAGTAATCCCCTGACAACCATATTGAGATTTAAAGTGTAATCAATATATCTAAAAGTCTCTTATAAAGGGCGTAAAGTGGTTTTCCAACCAAGCCCATCCGTTACCCAAATAAATTTATGCCCTTGTCTTGATATAAAGTTATCTAATAATTCATAATTAATAGTTCATTTATTGAGTTTCGCTTTAACGCATTGCTATTTATATTTCGTGTGGCTCTAACCCTCTCTATTTGGTAACCAGCATAAGCATTTTCAAAAAAATGATCATTTATATTTTCATTTTTAGGGTCGGAGTTACTAATCATGATTAATGCGCCTTTATTATCTAGTTTTTTAAAATAATCTCGTAACTTTAATTGTTCAGAATCATTAAATGGCAGTTGTGAATAAGATGTAAAGTTAGATGTATTACTAATTGGTCTATAGGGTGGGTCAAAATAGACGAATGTTTTCTCATCAACAAATCTTTCACATTCAGTAAAATCTCCATGATAAATTTGAGTATTTTGTAGAATTTGAGCAACAGATTTCAAGTTGTCTGGATTGTAAATACTCGGTTTTTTATATTTGCCTGCTGGAACATTAAAATCACCTTTAGAATTGACACGAAAAAGTCCATTAAAACAAGTTTTGTTCAAAAAAATAAGTTGGGCAGTTCTTTCTATCCATTCAAAATGGTAATTATCCAAGTTTATGTGTTTTCTTCGGCTGTTAAATTGTGTTCTCATTTGATAGAAATATTTGCTTTTATCACTTTCATCAAAAGACAAATATTTAGTTCTAATTTCAGATAAAATTTTAATTAAATCATCTACATTCTCTTGAATTGTCTTGTATGCTATGACTAATTCTGCATTTATATCAGAAATAAATAATTCTTGAATATCATATTTATGTGCGATGTAGAAAAAGACTGCACCACCTCCTATAAAAGGTTCGATGTACCTTTTGATTGAGCCGTTAAATAATTCATTTGGAAAAAAATTGTTTATTTGCTCGATTAACTGGCTTTTACCACCAGCCCATTTCAAAAAAGGCTTTGGAACTGTTGGAATCGTTGAGAGAGTTAGAACCATTAGCTTAACCTGTACAGATGTAGCAAACTCTTTTAATATTAGTTCATGCGTACTAAAATTTTGTTTAATTAACATAGCACAAATTAAAGCAATTAGTAGAAATAATTGAGACCAAGCGCCCAATTCTCAGATTTGTCTGTATTTTTAGGGACAAAAAGCAATGACAGAATCACAATTAACAATGACTTGATAGGTATGCTTACTGCTATAGCTAACCGAGACTATTTGAGGTTCCAAGAACTAGAAAAAGCTTTTGTCTGCCAACAAGGTGAGGAAGTTTGGCAAGAAGTTTTTAATTTTCGTGTTCTACCAGCATTGAATAAGCCAGTTAGTCAGTAGCCATGTTGTTAAAATCAGAAGCTAGATCCCTAGTTGCGGGTTAATCACTACCTAATTTGTTGATAAAATCCTCATGTTCAGCAGACTGCAAACCTGCTTGTAAAACCTTCAAAACACCCTGCATATTACCTGCTAATAACTCCGTCGCCGCTAACCACAACCCTGGAAATACCCGACTTCGCAAAACGCCTTCATTGTCAGGTACTAATTCCAGATATTCACCCTGTTCAAGAGAAAACCAAGTCAATTTTTGGTCTAAAACTTGCCAAACAATATATTCTTTGACACCGTTGCGACGATAAGCCTGTTTTTTGCCATGAAGATCAATAGCAGCACTACTAGCAGCAATTTCCACAACTAACTCTGGCGCACCTTCAATATAATCATCTTCACTCAGCCGCGTTTGACCACCTGCTTCCGGTTGAATCAGGAGAACAGCATCGGGTTGAGGTTCGTTATCTAAGTCTAAGCGGACGGTAGGTTCAACTCCCAACGCTACACCAGGAGTTGCAACTTCGTAAGTACCAAGCCATGTCAAAATCCAACCATGCGGTTGACCGTGACTTCGGAAACGCAGAGCAGCAGGCATAATATAGACAATCCCTTCGGTTAATTCAGCTTTTTTCAGGTTAGGGGTGGCATTATAGCGACGCTCAAATTCGTAGCGGGTGAGTTTGTCGCCATTTTCCAGAGGAGGAATTGTCGAAGGCTGGGAGGGTGTTTTCACCATAATTTTTGTACTGAAAATGAGCTTGTGTATATCCTAGCGAATTAGGTAAAAACGCAACCGACTAGGGAGTGAGAGATTAATAAACAAATTTACCCGAACATTAAGATTTTTTTACAAAAACAACAGGCATATTGTTTAAATAGATAGCCGCATCCCAAGCATTAACTAGGTTTCAGCCATATCGCCTCCCCTACAACCCGCAACAAACCTTATTTTTTATCAGCCAGCAGGTTTGAGAAAATCAGAAACGATTTAATAATCAAGGACTTATAAGTAGATGGGCTGAATTAAATATAAAACCTCTCCTCTTGCAAGGGGAGAGGCTTTAATCCTACTCCCCTTCTCTGTCAACGGCACGCTGCGCGATCGCACCGAAGGGGTTGATGGTAAGCTCTATCTTATATTTTTTTACGCCCACTTACTTAGTTATTTGAGTTGAAAAGGGAGAACACAAGCATGAAATTAGCTTACTGGATGTATGCAGGCCCAGCCCACATCGGCACTCTGCGAATCGCTAGTTCTTTTAAAAATGTTCATGCGATCATGCACGCCCCAATTGGCGATGACTACTTTAACGTCATGCGCTCCATGCTATCGCGGGAGAGGGATTTTACCCCAGTGACAACCAGTGTCGTCGATCGCAACGTTTTGGCACGCGGTTCTCAAGAGAAGGTGGTAGATAACATCATCCGCAAGGATGCCGAAGAACACCCAGATTTGATTGTGTTAACTCCCACCTGCACCTCTAGCATTTTGCAAGAGGATTTGCACAACTTTGTGGAGCGATCGCAGTTGGAAGCGAAAGGGGATGTAATGCTGGCGGATGTGAACCACTACCGCTACAACGAACTGCAAGCCGCCGATCGCACTTTGGATCAAATCGTTCAATACTACATTGAAAAAGCTCGGAAGCGGGGCGAATTACCAGAGGGCAAAACTGCAAAGCCCTCAGTTAACATTATCGGTACTACTACCCTTGGTTTCCACAATAATCACGACTGCACCGAACTGAAACGGCTAATGGCTGACTTGGGAATTGAGGTAAATACCTTAATTCCCGAAGGTGCTTCGGTGAATGACTTGAAAAAGATGTCCCAAGCCTGGTTTAACCTGGTGCCTTACCGTGAACTCGGTTTAACCACCGCCCGTTACCTGGAAGAACAATTTGGCACACCTTATATAGACATTACTCCAATGGGTGTAGTGGAAACTGCCCGTTGTATTCGCAAGATTCAGCAGGTAATTAATGCTCAAGGTGCAGAAGTTGACTACGAAAACTTCATCAATGAGCAAACCTTGCATGTATCTCAGGCTGCTTGGTTCTCCCGTTCGATTGACTGTCAAAACTTGACTGGCAAAAAAGCTGTGGTCTTTGGTGACAACACCCACGCCGCCGCCATTACCAAGATTCTGGCGCGAGAGATGGGGATTCATGTTGTTTGGGCTGGAACCTACTGTAAATATGATGCAGACTGGTTCCGCGAACAGGTGAGCGAGTATTGCGATGAAGTGCTAATCTCCGAAGATCATGGTGCAATTGGGGATGCGATCGCTCGTGTCGAACCCTCCGCCATTTTCGGCACCCAAATGGAACGCCATGTTGGTAAGCGTTTGGATATTCCCTGCGGCGTAATTGCTGCACCAATCCACGTCCAAAACTTCCCCATTGGTTACAAACCATTTATGGGTTACGAAGGCACGAATCAGATTACAGATCTGATCTACAATTCCTTCACTTTGGGAATGGAAGATCACCTGTTAGAAATCTTCGGTGGTCATGATACCAAAGAAGTAATTACTAGGGGAATTTCTGCTGATTCTGATTTGAATTGGACAAAAGATGGTCAAGCAGAATTGAATAAGATTCCGGGATTTGTGCGCGGTAAAGTGAAGCGTAATACTGAAAAATTTGCCCGCGATCGCGGTTTCAAGGAAATCAATGCTGAGGTCTTGTACGCCGCAAAGGAAGCTGTCGGGGCGTAGATTAGCGGTTAATCGAGAAGATTGAGGGGGTGAGGATATGTATACTCTTTACCCCCATTTTTTTGCTTTAGTGATAAAAATTAAATACCATAATTCTACCTGAATATCTATGGCAGTAAAGATAAAACTAATGGCTGATTATGGGTGCGATCCTTTATGGTGGGCAGATGCTGATAAAGTTGGTAATATCGATCCAGCCAGACTGCCCCTCAGTCAAGAAACCATTAGCCATTTGAGAAAATGGGCGGCTAATTATAATGCAATATTAAATTGGCAAGATCCTGCTAACTCACCAGATTTGAGTGAAGAAGCTGAAGCGGCTTTTGAAGAAGAAGGAATTAGTCTGTGGAAGTAACTACAAACAGAACTTGCACCTAATTATCAAGTTGTTTATTTCAGCGAACCATTAGGCAAGGTTTTAACTGATCCTAGTGAATTAGAAGTTTTACGTGCTATTCAACAATGATTTCACGTAACAGAATATAAATCTAGTGCAGCACCAAGAAAATTAATTGCGATCGCGGTTTCAAGGAAATCAATGCTGAGGTATTGTGCGCCGCGAAGGAGTCGGTTGGAGCGTAGATTTGAAGGTTAATTAAGAAGATTAAGGGGTAAAGATTTGTTGAGGATCTTTACCCTCATTTTTATTAACTAAAAGGCTTGACAAGCAGCTTGAATCTGAGATATTATTAAATTAATTATATAAATTATTATTTAAAATAACCAAATTAAATATGAATCAAGATACAGCGGCATTACTTGCGGCGCTCCTTGATGCTGGCGTTAACCACAGTCCTGAGAAAATTGTGCGGATTGCCAAGCAAACTGATGGCAAAATCATATTTTTAGAAAAGGGAAATCCTGAAGCAGGACTGCAACACATATTGGAAGAACATTCTTTAGAGTTTGCAGATAAGGGAATCGAGCCAAACCAGATACCAGATGCAATTATCACCGCAGTAACCCAAGGTAAAATAATTGGTTATCAAGGAAGAAAAAAAACTCGCCCTATTTATGAAGTTAATTTTAATGGCAAAACCCAATACATCAGTGTGACTGTAAGCGATAATGGATATATAGTGGGTGCTAATCCCAGAACTTCCTCATAATTCGCTGAAGTGACTATGGCAGAAAAAATCAAACTTATGGCTGATTATGGATGCTACCCGCTATGGTGGGCTAGTTCCGATAAAGCTGGAGATATTGATCCAGAGATAATGCCATTAAGTCAAGAAACTATTAGCCGTTTGGAAAAATGGGCAGAAGTTTATGATGCAAAGTTAAACTGGGAAGATCCTAATTCTTCAGGTTTTCCCAGTTTAGAGGCTAAAACGGCTTTTGAAGCAGAAGGAATTAGCTTGTGGAAGCGACTGCAAAAAGAACTTGCAGCCAACTATGAAGTTTTCTATTTCAGTGAAACATTACGTAAAGTTGTAACTGATACTAATGAATTAGACTCTTTGCGTACTATCTATGCTTAACTGATAGTCCACGAAAAAATTAAGCAATGACAACAGCTAGCTTATTTCAGTGGGTAGAACTGAAGCAGGATGTTCCTAACAGTCCTGTAAAAGCTGGTAATAGGGGGGTTGTATTGGATCATCTACGTCCTACTAAAACTCAGCAAGAGTCAGGATATATTTTAGAAATCTTTAAAGACGGTGAAACTCTAGATGTAGTTTCTGTGCCTATTTCCTGGGTCAACCCTCTACCTGAAACCTGGGGAAGTTTCAAATAAATCAATGCTGAAGTGTTGTACGCCGCGAAGGAAACTGTCGGGGCGTAGATTTAGGAGTTAGCGATTAAAAAATTTAGGGGCATTCCTTGAAAATACCTTTTAGCTATGTCTATTATTGAAGAGTATTTAGTAATACTAGTAATTTAGGTAATTTTATGCATTCAAAAGAAGATTTGTTAGAACAGTACGGTTCAGTCAGAACAAGCCGTGTCTTACAACAGCTTTATAATTTTGCATTTATTACTCCAACTGCCATCGATAACCTCAACAGGCAAGCCTTAGATGAGGCCTGGGGAAGGGAACTAAATGTTTTAAAAAAATACATAGCAATAACTCTGTATTGGAGCATAGAACAAGGTAGATTTATAGAAGTTACAGATGGCTTTATTGTGACTGCGGGCTTACTGAGAAATAGGTATAGCGTACCAATCTATCTGAAGTTTGAACAAAATAAAAATACCCGTTCGATAAATCAACCGTGGGCATTGACCTTTGCAGGTTTAGGACACGATATTGATGATGTATCTGAGTTTCCAGCAGCTCCAGAGGTTCCTAAATCACCAGAAATTGCTATTGGTAATGAGATAGTTGTCAGGGATGAGCATATATTAGGAGAACGTTCTGAGAGAGTACCTTTTCTCCAAGGTATAGGAACTGTAGCTCAAATTTGTGCTTTAACTGGTGCTATCCAATGGTCAATTTATAGAGGGCTTCAACAACCGTGCTGGTACTTTGGAAAAGTACAATATTACGTTCCTATTTACCTTCAGAATCAAGAAAATATTACAGCTACTCCTGATTTAGTAGTACCTATTGAAATTGGTCAAGATAACCTACCTATATTTGTTCGTACTGCATTAAACCCTGAAAGTCAGACTACCTACTACAGCAATATACGACCAGTTGTAGCAAGAGCTGATCAGCTTAAACCTTGGGTAGTTAGTAGCTGGGCTGCAAAAGTAGTATCAGTCGATGAGGTCGAGTAATGGAAGTTTCAGAGTGTTGGGTTAAAAATACTTATAGAGTATGAAGCAAAAGTAAATAAGCGATCGCCCTATTCTAAAATCAAGGATTAATCATACGCTGAAGTCCAATCAAAATAGGCTCATACTCGTCAGGTGTCAAACTCCCTCGATAATCAACAAGACGGTTAACATCTAAAACCCTAACCTGATCTAATAAAGCAATAGATGGCGAACTTAATCCACCAACTCCTGCTGCAAAACGTGGATATAAATCTGGTGAAGCGATTGCCCACATTTGCCCTCTATCAGTAGTCATGGGAATTACAACTATTAACGAAAAGCGAGGTATCCCCAAGCGGTTTGGGAACCCGACAACAATTGCAGGTCTATAACATTCTTGCTCACGACCTTGAGGGTTTTGTTGAGGAAAACGTGCTGTTACAACATCCCCAAACTGTAAAGAACGAGTAGTCATTGCTCAACAATGACTACTCCCATTCCAGGAACATACTTAACAGGCAAACCCTTATCTAGTTCACCGGGTTGCCAATCATAAGGTTCATAGCTACCCAAATTCGATAAGTCAGTCTCTAGCCATCCTGCATCAGATTCTTCACTGACTACAGATAACTGAGATTCTTGACGATTCTCCTTTCGCCACTCTAGAAACTGTAAGAAATCTAGAACTTCCTGCTGTGCATTTTCTGGAAGGCGTTCTAGTTTCTCCAAAATCTTTTCTTTGAGAGAATCCATGTTTACAGACACCATCTTTGCTTAATAGTGTAACTCATTGCTTCTAGCCAGAATAATAGGCTTTTATCCCAAAAGTAATATCTGACGACAACCTACTGTGCATCTATGAATCCTGACAAAGCTTGTCTTGCAAAATGTTACCCTATAGCGATCGCTGCTGCAACCCCTCTAGCGATCGCATTCCTTAACCAATAAATCTACTGATAAATAAAAATTAATAGCGAACAAATATCACAATACAAAATTATTACTTCGGGGATCTAATAGGCAGAATAACCCACTAAAGTCTTAACCGATGTGTCTCCTGTAACGAAGTAAAAAAAGCATCATTAAAGCCTCGCAATATCTCTTATAGAAAAAAAGCAGATGCGTGTTAATGTTTTAATCTCATTGACTTTCCCTTAGCGTCTTTCCCTATGCATCTGCACTATTTACACCCCCAACACCTTGAAGAATTAGTCAAGAGCAGTGGTATAGACTTACACTTAGTGCAACTGAATTTTAGGTCACTCCAAGGCGTAACAGCTTATGAGTACTTATTGATTTCTGAGCTACTCCCCCGCACCAATACCGGAATGGTGAAAAGTAGTTGGTTGCAGCGTTATGCTCATATCACTGAAGGTGGTTGGTGGTGTTCGGGGCTAGACCCTTTGAATAATTGGCAAATGATGGAATGGGGATGCTTTAAGCCAAGCCAACCCCGACAGAATCACAATGGTAAGTCCATCAAATACGAGCATCCGCCCAGCACTCCAACGCGGGTATTTTGTTTGCGGGTAACGCTGCAAGTGTGGCAGCAAGTCGCTGGACGTTACAATCTGGTCATGCCTGACAATATCACCATTACTTCTGATGGTGAAGCTGAAGGCTTTTGGCAATGGGTGATGCAACAGAACATTCCCCTCGTTATCTGCGAGGGTGTGAAGAAAGCAGCCACACTGTTGACGCAAGGATATGTAGCTATTGCCATTCCCGGAATTACCAGTGGTTATCGAGTTGTTAAAGATGAATTTGGCAAAGTTACTCGTCGTCAGCTAATTCCCGATTTAGGCGCGTTTGCGATTACAAAGCGCAGCTTTTACATTTGCTTTGATTTTGAAACTCAACCCAAGACAATTGCTGCTGTAAATAATGCTATTTCTCAACTTGGTTGTTTATTTCAGCAAAAAAATTGCACTGTTAAAGTCATTGAACTTCCAGGAATCGAAAAAGGAGTTGATGAGTTTATTACTGCTAAAGGTGCAAGTAGTTTTGATAAAGTTTATCGCCAAAGTGTTGATTTAGAAATTTATCTTGCTCAAACTAAACCCCACACTGAGTTAAGCATTCCGGCTGCACTCACATTCAACCGTCCTTACATAGGTGAAATACCTTTCCCCACTTCTGGATTAGTAGGAGTAAAGTCAGCAAAAGGAACAGGAAAAACTACAGCACTGCAAGGCGTTGTTCAACAAGCGAAAAGTAGAAATCAACCCGTTTTGTTAATTACTCACAGAATCTTGCTAGGACGATTTTTGTGTGAAAAAATTGGTATTCAATGGGGAACACATAAAGAAGATGGGGAGAAAAGGATTGATAAAACACTTACCCCGGCTCCTCCCATCCTCCGCTCTCTCTTTCCTCAATACTCCCTTGGATTGTGTGTTGATTCGATTTGGAAACTGAACCCGGAAAATTGGCGGGGAGCAATAGTAATTTTAGATGAAGTCGAGCAATCTTTGTGGCATCTATTAAACAGTAATACTTGTAAACACAAGCGTGTAAAAATATTAAAATTATTCCAGCAACTAATTTCCACAGTTTTAACAACTGGAGGGTTAGTAATTGCCCAAGATGCTGATTTATCAGATGTGTCACTTGAATATTTACAGGGATTAGTAGGAATTAAATTAACACCTTGGGTAGTTCTCAACCAGTGGAAACCTCAGCATGGTTGGGACGTAACTTTTTATGATTCGCCGAACCCAACACCGCTAATTCACCAACTTGAATTGGATTTACTTGCTGGACGTAAATGTTACGTTACTACCGATAGTCGCGCTGGGCGTTATAGTTGTGAAACCATTGAACGTTATCTGAAAGAGCGGTTACAAAAATTCCGACGGCAATTTCCTAAAACCTTGGTAGTTAGTAGCCACACTACAAACACACCTGGACACGAAGCGGTTGATTTTATCGCCGCTATCAATCAAAAAATCTCTGAATATGACGGCGTTTTTGTTACCCCTAGCCTTGGTACAGGAATTAGTATTGATGTCCAGCATTTCGACCGAGTTTATGGCATTTTTCAAGGGGTAATTCCTGACTCGGAAGCAAGACAAGCATTAGCGAGAGTGCGGGATGATGTTCCGCGTGTTGTCTGGTGCGCTAAACGAGGTATTGGCTTAATTGGTAGTGGTAGTACAAATTATCGCTTGCTATCTGATTGGTATCAAGAAAATCAAAAAGAAAATTTAGCTTTGCTTAGTCCACTACATAAAATAGATGTAGATTTACCTTTAGTTCATGACCCGATTCATTTGCGAACTTGGGCTAAATTATCTGCACGGGTAAATGCTTCTATCCGCCTATACCGTCAATCGATGCAAGATGGTTTGATTGCTGATGGTCATCAAATTCAGTTGCGGAGTAATGCTGTTCACAATAATATTATTCGAGATTTACGCCTGGCCTTTTTGGCAACTGATGCTGATGATTTAGCTACTCGCAGAAGATTAGTTTTAGAAATTGTTAAAGTTCAAAAAGATTGGACGCAAAGCCGTCAAAAAGCTAAAGAGATTAAACGCAAAATTAAAGATATTAAGCAGCAAAATCAACTATCGCTAGCAACTGCTGTCGCTAATGCTCAAGATATCGATTATGTAGAATATGAGCAGCTATTAGTGAAGCATTCCCTGACTGATGGAGAGCGCAACCAAATCAATAAATATGTTCTCAGACAAAGGTATGTTGTAGAAATTACTCCTTGGCTAAAATTGCAGGATGACCACGGATATTATCGTCAACTGTTAATTCATTATTATCTAACTCACGAAAGCGAGTATTTTCACGTCAGAGACCAGCAAGAATGGCATCAGCAATTGTCTTGGGGTGAAGGGAAAGTTTTTCTACCAGATTTAAAAACTTACACGCTGAAAGTTGAGGCGATGAGAGCCTTGGGAATGCTTCAGTTTCTCGAAGCAGAACGAGAATTTACCGAGAGTCATACAGATTTGATATTGCTTAAAAATATTGTTTTTCAGCATAGTAAGCATATTAAAAGAGCGCTTGGTATTAACTTAGTCGGGGAGAAAGAGCAGGTTTCGGCAATAAAAATACTCAGCCGACTGTTAAATTTGTTGGGCTTGAAACTAAAGCGAGTAAATGAGGTTTATCAAATCGACCTAGAAACGCTTTATGATGGCAGGGAGAGAATATTTGCAGTTTGGCATCAACGGGATGAGTTGATGTTGGCTCATGTTAAGAGTGTTGGCTATGAGTTGCCTGATTATTCTTCAGACTGGAAGCTTGAAATTATCCAAACCAAGCCTTATGCCGCAGTGGTTAATATCATACCCTAATATCTAAGTAGATAGGCGTGAGGAATTAAAGGTTTGTAGTGAGGGACTCACCCCGATTTTAAGGGCTGGAGCCTTTACTATGAGCAAATTTAATTAATTTTAGATTGTATAAAATCCCACATTCCGCACTTCAAAATGTCATACTTTAATGCTTCAAAAAATCTTAATTATTAAGTATTAACACTGATATTTACTAGGCTTTTGGCGTAGGCGTAGCCCGTCGTAGACATCGCTATTCAACTACCATTAGCCCAAAATTTGTAATATCAGCATATTAGAAAAGGAAGTGCGGAATGTGGGTTTTAGCACTCAAAACTATACATTCTACCCCATTGTCATCATAGATTAATTTTATTACTGGGAGAATAATTAAATTAAAATAAAACTTGTTCAGTATTTTTACCTTTAATTGCGGAAACCAGAAAGCTTAAACTGTAGCAGAAGTATTAGCCAAAACTATTGAAGCTAAGAGACAATGAGCGAAATTAGCCCCAGACGAATTGTAATTGGGGATGTGCATGGTCACTATGAAGGTTTGATGACATTGTTGGAGGCGATCGCCCCCACCTCAGAGGATCAAGTCTATTTTCTGGGAGACTTAATTGATCGCGGGCCTCATAGTGCACAAGTAGTTAATTTTGTCAAGCGAAATAACTACCCATGTTTGCTGGGAAATCATGAGCAGATGTTATTAAACATTCTGACCAATGAAAGAACCTCCTCCCCGACGATGCAAGCATGGCTGTATGGTGGAGGACAAGCTACCGTGGACAGTTACCACCAAGACACAATCCCTGATGACCATCTGGATTGGTTCAAGAGTTTGCCTACATATCTCGACTTAGGGGATATTTGGTTAACTCATGCTGGTGTTGACCCTTCCAAGTCGGTGGCAGAACAAACTGCCGATCAACTGTGTTGGATACGAGAGGAATTTCATAGTATTGAAAAACCCTACTTCCCAGATAAGCAAATTATCATCGGTCACACCATTACTTTTACTCTGCCGGGTGTTTCTCCTGGTAAACTGGCACAAGGACAGGGATGGCTAGACATAGATACTGGTGCTTATCATCCCAAGAGTGGCTGGTTAACTGGACTAGATGTCACGAATAACTTAGTTTATCAAGTTAACATCTTTAAAAACTATCTCCGTGTCCTGCCCTTAGAAGATGTAGTGATCAGAGTTGATCCAGCCAAAATCAAAGTCGATCGCCGCAATAAGAATTGAGCAATATTCGAGATGAAAGGGAGTGGGGAGAAATCAATTCAAAATTCAAAATGACGCTCTCTACGAGACGCTAAAAGCGAACGTGGACTCGCTCTAAGCGTTCGCGTAGCGTCTCGTAGAGAAGCTATGCCGAAGGCGTTGCCTCTCGAACGCGAGTGCATCTCCCCTTGGGAGAAGAGAAGGCTTTACGCTGCGCTAACAAAATTCAAAATTGAAGAAAAAGACTGAGGGAGATGTAGCTTTAGCTTCCCGCAGGGTGGGAGATAAGGGTAATAACCAATGCCCAATACCCTCAAGACTTCGCTAATGGTCGAATATTAGCTTTATAACTAGCTTTATCCAAGCCATAATCTCCATTACTAGGTTGAGAGTTAATTGCAAGTCTGAGGGCATCAATGCGATCGCTGGTTCCGGGGTGCGTACTCAAAAATGTCGGAGCAGAACCACCCTTTTTCAGCAGCTTTTGCATAAAGGAAACCATTGCAGACTGAGCATAACCAGTACGTGTCAAAGTTCTTAATCCTCTTTGATCAGCCTCAAATTCATTTTTACGACTGCGTGGCAAGTCTCGCGCTAACTGTACACCAATTTGCACCGCCGTACTCCGGTCTAAGCCAGCAGCTGTTAATAGGCCACTTTCGAGCGCTTTTTGCTGCATCTGTTTGACTACGTGTTTCCCGCCAATGTGACCAATTTCATGGGCGAGTACACTTGCTAGTTGCGCCTCATTGTCTGCGGTTTTCAGCAAACCCGTGTGGACATATACATAGCCGCCCAAGGTAGCAAAAGCATTAATAGTGTCATCCTGAACTACTTGGAAGGTATAGGGGAGATCGGGGCGATCGCTATTAGCTGCTAAACGCCGACCAACTTGTTGCACATAACGATTAACTTCGGGATTGCGGTTAAGCCGGACTTGACTGCCGACTAATTCCTGATTAATCTGCTTACCAAGATCAACTTCTTGGTTAGGGGATATATTAGAAAGCTGAAATGCCTGAAATCCTTGGAGTAGAAGAGGCAAGAAGTCTAAAGTTCTTCCAGGCAAGGGTGTACTCAGACACAGACTCAGGGCGACTACCACCGAAATTAAAGGATAAAACCAGCGACGCGGCCACACACGGTAATTTGCAACAAAACTTTTCCAATTCAACATAATCTGCACTGAAGATAATTTTCGGAGAACATAAAATGATGGGACAAATTATGAGACGGTTTTAGATCATTCTAAGTTGCATTCTTAACTCAAGACCAAAGGGGTTGTTATACAGCCAATGCTTACGCAAATCTACCGAATTGTGGGGGGCTAGGGATAGGCTTAAACACTAGATTTTACCTTCTGGGTGCGTCAGTCTTAACAGGCAAAAGTTTGAGAGTCATCTGCCGCCACTCCGAACTTACGAACTCGTGATAAACTGTCGCATAACTGCAACGCCCAGCCGGTTTGAGTTATTACTAAATAGGGAAAATTGCTATTCCCATCGAAAACCTTCTTGCTACAATCAATTACTTTGCTATTACCTCGGAAAACTTCTTATGGCTATTTTAGATTCAAAAGGTCGTTTGTTCGGCAAAATCAACCTCTTAGATTTAGGTGCTGCGCTGGTAATTCTGCTAGTTATATTTGGCATCTTTGTCTTCCCTGGCACTTCTGGTTCTGTTGCCCAAGTCGGTGCGAAAACAGTACCCATAGAAGTAGACTTAATAGTTCGTGGTTTGAATGTACGTGATCCTGAGCAATTGTTTGACAACGGCTTAAAAAAAGGCGGAAAAACTAATGTAATTATCCGCAATCAACCCTATGGAGAAATAGGGATTAAATCCATTCAACAGCTACCTAGAACAGTCAATGTTTTCCAACCTGATGGCACTGTTAAAGAATTGCCAGATCCAAAGACTAATAATTTTAGTACAGATATGGTTTTAACCTTAGAAGGTAAAGCCCAACGCACTGAAAGCGGACTAGTTCTAGGTAGCAGTAAAGTGAAAATTGGTATGCCATTTGAGTTGGAAGGCTTTAACTACAACTTCAATGCAACTGTTATTGATATCAGATTTGAGAAATAGCATTCACATTTTCTTTGATATATTTCCCCGTCTCTGACAGGATAAGCAATAAAGAGGCTGATAAATCGAGTTTTCTGTAATCTAGAAAAACTCGGTTTATCAGATTAATTAATTGATGTTATTTGCGTTTACCTACTTAGCAGCTTTCGCTTCAAACATTAAATACGTCCCTCCTAACCCTTCTACAATTGTGCGTGTATTGGCAATCATCATTTTCTGATAAGTGTCCCCCTCGCTTCCTGGTTCACCAAGCCCCTTAGCATATAACTTCCTGTCAGAAATTTTCACTTCAGATTCTCTAGCTACAGATTGAAGCAAATTAGGGTTAATTGTCGCCTCAGTAAAAATTGTTGACACTTTAGCCCGTTTAATATTTGTCACCAAATTTTTCATTCGTGCATCTGTTAGGTTTTCGTCAGTACTAATACCTTGCAATCCCCCTGCTAATGAAAGACCGTATGCTTTGGCGTAATAACTCAGCGCATCAGAGGTTGTAACTAACTTGCGTTCTTTGGGAGGAATACTGACAATTCTTGACTTAATCCAGTTATCTAGTTGAGTGAGTTCATTTGTGATTTTTTTGGTATTGCTGGTATAAACCTCGGCATCACTAGATTCTAATTTTCTCAGGTTACTATTAATTACCTCCACCATCCTGATAGCATTTTTGGTATTGTGCCAAAGATGAGGGTCAGTTACATTTTTACTACCTTTCTGAAATTTTTGTGGTTTAGACACCGCAAGTTGTCCGACGGCTATTTTCGGTGCAGTGTTTTTAGTCGCTTTAATTAACTTGATCAGATTTGGTTCTAAATTATAGCCACTATAAAGAATAAGATTAGCTTGCTCAATGGCTTTACGATCTTCTGGTTTTGGTTTATAAAATTGGGGGTCGGCTGTAGGGGAAATTAAGCAGGTGAGGTTAACTGTATTCCCGGCAACCTGTCTGGTTAAGTCACACAGTACGCTTGTAGTCGCTACGACTTGGGGAAGATTCTCATTTATCTGAGTGGTAGTCTGAGTGAATGCGGTTCTTGCAGCTTGATTTGCACACCCAACAAATCCAATCGTCAAGGCAACAAGAATAGCTCGGAAGGAATTATTTGATGGTAACTTTTTTGACATCCTCAACTCCTACTGGATGTATTGAAAAAATAATCATTATCAGTAACGGATTAGTGAAATACCAGGGGGAAGCCTTCGGCTGGGAAAAGTGTAAAAGTTAAGGGAAGAGGAATTAATAGACTCTCTCCTTTCCCACTCTCTCCAGCCCACATCCAGCAATTTTTGCTTGGTGAACCACTAGTGAGGTTTTTGCAGGCAAAATGTTAGTTAACTTCACGCGACAGACTCGAAAACTGGTAGAGGTAGAAGCACAATAATAAAGGCGATGCTGGGGAGCCTCCGGTAAGGAGTGTAGTGTAGTTCTCTCATCGTCTGTTGAAGGGGCTATGCCATTGTGCTTACATGCCACAAAGGTCGCAAATTGACTAGGGTTATCAGGTTAAGGAGTGGAACTTAGCCATGCTGGGGCTTATTGAGCATACGGGTTGATTTCGCAAACCTAGTCGTGAATCTAAGGCAATTGTAGCTGTGGTTTTGCGAGGTGTGGGCATATGGTTGTGACAAAATTGGCGAGTTGGCGATTTTTTAGCCATCAGCCTTTGTTACACTAATTTTCATCTAGTAAAGCCTTTCAATAGCGCTCAGAGCATCATCTAACTGCTCTATATTGCCATAATCCCGGCTGTACTTTGTGTCATAAATTTTATCCTTTAGTTTCTTCATCATTAAATAAGAGCCAAGTCAAGTATATAGAACAATTCCTCAAAGCTGATATTGGTGAAGATAAACAATGGTAATTTTAGTTATCCTCGTTAACATCCTGATTTCGCTGATACTACTCTATGTGGCTTGGCGGGTGTGGCAACTCAAGCAGCAGCTAGCATACATAGCAGATAGGTTAACCGTCTATGAAAGTTGTACCCATGCAGCACTGAATAAAGCACCCGAAAATATTTATCTCAGTCAGGAGAATATTTATAAGTTACGGCAGAAAAATCAAGTGCTACAAATGCAAATCCAACAAATCCGGCAAATTATCAGTCTACTTTTGTTAGGACGGCAAATCTGGCAGCGTTATTTTCGGAGGCTAGAGTTAACATCTGGGAAAAGAACTGTTCCAAAATGATTTATGTCAGGTTTATGAACATTTATAATCAGGGCTGATGCGAGGACACCGGGATGTGGTGACACAAAGAGAAGTCTAAACGCCGATTTGGGACTTAGAAGCCCGCGAGAAGGCTTACCGGAGGCATAAAAACTTTGACAGACACGGGGAGTTTTGAATTATAAGTAATTAATAGTTTTGATATTTAATGAATAAAAGCAACTTTTCTGGCTGATATTTTGTCACGATAGATTAACTGAATAAAATCGGTGGAGTCTTACAAGGAGAGAAAACCCACCTAAAATGGGTGTAAGGAGAGAAACAACAAGATGTCTAATAACCGTTCTGGAGTATTTATTGGCGGTTTTATGCTGGGAGCTACCATCGGTGCTTTGACCGGTTTGCTCGTGGCTCCGCGCACAGGGCGCGAAACGCGTAAAATTTTGAAAAAATCTGCCAATGCTATCCCAGAGTTGGCAGAAGATTTATCAACGAGTGTGCAAATCCAGGCAGATCGTCTCTCTGCCAGCGCACTGCGAAACTGGGATGATACTTTAGATAGATTACGGGAAGCGATCGCAGCAGGTGTAGATGCCAGTCAGCGGGAAAGCCAAGTCTTAAAGCGGCAAACATCTGTTGAAGACTCAGATTCTCTTCCCCAGCAATTAGAACGCTCATAAATGACATAACCGTGATTGACCCCCTGTTTTGGTTGGGACTTTCCTTACTCTTAGTCGCCACAAGTTTGACTGCGGTTTTAGTGGCGGCAATACCGGCTTTGCAGGAGTTAGCACGCGCGGCTCGCAGTGCAGAAAAGCTATTTGATACCCTCTCACGGGAGTTACCGCCGACTCTAGAAGCTATCCGCGTGACTGGTTTGGAAATCACTGACTTAACTGATGATGTCAGTGAAGGTGTAAAAAGTGCCAGTCAAGTCGTGAAACAAGTTGACCAAAGTCTTGATAGTGCCAGAATTCAGGCTCAAAATTTGCAAGTAGGTACACGCAGCATCTTTGTTGGCGCGAAAGCCGCTTGGAGAAACTTCACGCGCCAAAAACCCACGAGGCGAACAGGCGATCGCTTACCAAGCAATGAAAAACCACCTCTAACGTTGCGAGAACGAGAAGTGCTCAGGCAAGAAAATCGTCGGAGCAAAGCAGAGGTATACCGCCTTAATGACGGTTATAACGATGCCACTAGCTGGGAAAACAATTTTGATGAGGAAGATTGAATTAGGGCATGGGGCATTGGGCATTGGTTATTTCTCTTCATCTGTTTCACTCCCCAACTCACCCTGCGTGAAGCTAAAGCTACATTTTTCCTAGTCTTTTTGTTCAATTTTGAATTTTGAATTTTGAATTTTGAATTTTGAATTGATTTCTCCCCACTCCCCAAAAACGCTTTGCTTTGATCCCTTAGATTAGAGTAAAGTAAACAAGTGTAAAGAACTATCACTTTTCCAGTACTCTTTTAAAACAACTTGTTGATTTCTACCGTTGATATTTATATAAAAACGTCCATGCAATCTTGTTTTTGGCGACGAATTCTGCTATCTATTGCAGTATTTTTCCTGGTTGGGTCAATTTGGGTCATGCATTCTCCCCCAGCACTGGCTTATGACAATCCTGAGTTACTCCCTGACACCTTTACCCCAGTTGTAGACTTAGCAAAATCTCTTCCTGTGCTGCAAGAAGAAAAGCTTGTCAAAGAATTAGAGCAGTTTGAAGCCGATACGGGCTGGAAACTGCGAGTATTGACGCAGTATGACCGCACCCCAGGTCGGGCAGTCATAAAATATTGGGGTTTGGATGACAAAAGCATTCTACTAGTTGCTGATTCTCGTGGCGGTAACATCCTCAGTTTTAGCGTCGGCGATGCTGTTTATGAACTTTTACCCCGGACTTTCTGGATAGAACTGCAAACCCGCTTCGGTAATTTGTACTTTGTCCGCGAACAAGGCGAAGACCAAGCCATTCTGCAAGCCTTAGAATCGGTTAAAGGGTGTTTACTTAAGGGTGGTTGCAATGTTGTCCCCGGATTGCCACGAGAGCAATGGATTCTCACCTTGATTTCCTCAGTTATTGGTGGGGTGATTTGTGGATTTGCAGCTCAACCCCGCGATAAAGGACAAGTTTTCGCTTGGCAATGGGCTTTAATTTTCTCACCTTTGTGGGGAATCTTGTTTATTGCCTTTGGTATTGGGCCAGTGGTGACACGCACAAGCGACTGGTTACCTCTAGTTCGCAATATCTCTGGGTTTCTCATTGGCGTCTTGGTTGCCTACTTATCTCCTGTTTTCAGTCGGCCTTCTTCTAGTAATGAGTTATGAGTACCGAAGATTTGAGCGGCCCAAACAGCCGCTCAAACTTCTCGCTGAGTTATGAGTTAATTAAAAACTTATAACTCCTAACTCCTAACTCTCTGAAGCTGATAAGCTGAAAGCTAATATTTGAGAAGCTCAACAAAAATGGAATGGCACGTAACTGATGCTCAAAGTTTAGCAATCATTGATAGTGAAATTGACAATCATATCTTTTCACCCGCAGAGTATGAGATTGTGCGTCGGGTAATATACTCTACAGCTGACTTTGAGTATAAGTCTTTGATTCGTTTCTCTGAGCGTGCCTTGCAAGCTGGAGCAGCAGCACTAGCCGCGCGTACCACGATTGTGGTAGATGTGCCGATGGTACAAGTAGGTATTGCCTACGAGATTCAAAACACCTTTGCCAATCCGGTGTATTGCAGCATGGAAGCTCTGACACGCCCTCAAAAAGAAAAAACTCGGGCAGCATGGGGAATAGAAACCTTAGCAAAGCGTTATCCAGAGGGCATTTTTGTGGTGGGTCAAGCGCAAACAGCACTAACAGCACTGGTGGATTTAATTGAAGCTGAGGAAATTAGACCTGCTTTAATAATTGCGACTCCAGTGGGATTTGTTGTTGATGAAGCGAAGGGGCGCTTACAAGACTCTCTAGTGCCTCACATTACAATTGACAGTCGCAAAGGTAATGCAGTTGTAGCAGCTGCGATCGTCGATGGATTGGTAGATTTGGCTTGGCAAGCCTATGGACAAGATGGAAATTGGGGAAGTTGAAAATAGTGAAAACTAAACCTAAATCTCGCTTACAAGCTCGAACACGGGTTGTTGCTACATGATATTAGATACCTACAGATAACCTTTCTGTACTTCTAAGTAAGTCGGCAAGAAAATTTCAATGTATGTAAACAAATATAAATTAACGTCGGGTGTGTTAGACGAGAGTAGGGCATCATCCATAATTCAAGGTGCCGTACTTTCCGCTCTAACGCACCCTACTTTTTGCTCTGTGATTCGTTGGTCATCCTTGAGTATAAATACTCAAGGATGACCGCAAGGATTAACAATTCAAAATTCAAAATTCTTGCATTAAAGACATTTTCAGACGGGGATTTAAACCCCGACTGAAACTGATCGGAGGCGGAGTGGCTCCGACTCCGCGCTACCTGTAGAGCTAGGGGTCTTAAACCCTTTGATTTACGATAAAGAAGGGATTATTTCCAACTGAACCCTGACAACTTGACAACCATGAGGTTCAAGGGTTGCAAAACTCTTGAAAAAGCAAAAAGGAAAATGCACTCACTGCGAATTGTTCTTTAAAAAATGGAGATTTACTGGAGATAGATCACAAAAAACCGCGTTCAAAAGGCGGGAAGAATACACAAGATAATCTCCAATTACTTCATCAACACTGTTAAATCTACCTGTTGCTAGTACAACTTGAATTATTTGTTCTTGCTCTGGGCTGAACGTAATGCTCATAAGATTCTATCCTTGGCTTTTTCTATGATAGAGCGTTTATGAGTAAGATCCTTAATGTCTTAAGTTGGGTTGACGCTTGAAGTAATCTTCCTGAAAACGGGAAAACTATGGTTACTCCACTAATGGGGAAATTTCCATGAAAGTCCTGAATAGGAAAATGCTCAAAAAATCTCTGCTTAACTGTTTGATTTTGCCTTTTTCTCTAGCGCCCTGGCTGTGCGTGGGAACGCTTTTTGATGCCAAAGTTAATGCTTTACCAGGGCAAAGTACAGAGGAAGTAGGCACCTGGATTAAAGCACATCCCACACTCCGCCCCAGGAGTGGTGAGCAATTGTTTGTGCAAAAGACTGATACTGCTGCTCAAAGATTCACTTTTCAAGCGTCGGTATTGCCTCCCGGTAGAGTAGAATTTTCTAAAGACCGTGGCAGAATTCGCACTGAGCGCATTGCTATGTATGATGCCATTAACGGCATGACATTTGCGCGTCTCCAGGAATCCTTGCGGGTGATTTATGGCTTGGAGATTTATCAAGACTACGATCGCGCCCAAGTCGTGTACCAGTATCCCAACCAGAGCGTAATTAACTCGGCGCGTTTTGCCAAAACTCCGATTCGGGAAGCTTTAAAGGGAGAATTACGAGTAGGCGATCGCTATGTATATTGGGTGGAAATTGCTCAACCCAAGACTGGCAAAGCTTTTACCGGTCAAATGACGGTTTTGCTCAAAACTGACCTAGACAAGTTAGAAAGTGAACTGAAAATTCGTTAATGGGCATGGGGCATGGGGCATTGGGCATTGGAGAGAGGAGGCAGGAGGCAGAAGTTCTTTAATGCAAGAATTTTGTTAGCGTAGCGTAAAGCCTTCTCTTCTCCCAAGGGGAGACGCACTCGCGTTCGAGAGGCAATGCCTTCGGCATAGCTTCTCTACGAGACGCTACGCGAACGCTTAGAGCGAGTCTGCGTTCGCTTTTAGCGTCTCGTAGAGAGCGTCATTTTGAATTTTGAATTGATTTCTCCCTCATCTTTTCTCGTTTAAAGATTACTGAATTGGTGTTCTACAACTTCCCCAACCTTACAGAAGCTAGGGTTTGCCATATACCCGAAAAGATACTTTCAGATGCTAAGGAAATTCGTAGCAAATCTTCTTTCAGTAGTGGCGGCCAATCAACCCCGGCTTTACGCCCTGCGGCAAATAGCTGTTGCGCCTTAATGCTTAACTGATAAAGGGCCAAAGCCAGTTCTCGGTCTAGGCTCTTTGCATCTTTGAGGGCTTCAAACACCACTTTCAATGCCAACAAAATCGAGGTGATCTGACCGGGTATCGGCGGTTTCCCCTGTTTCATACGCGTTAACAGCGCATCTGGGTTTTCCTCGGTTGTGATTGTCTGATCTATGAGGAGTTTCCGAGCTGTTTCGTAATTCATGTAGTCAGTTTAGCCTAAATTTTGCTTCAGCATGAATACCTAATTAAAAAGTCATAAAACTGGCTCTGAGTTATTTAGAGCAATCTGATTTGATTTGTGAAAAGATAGGTGTGGGAAAAATGAGGGGGAATTTGCGATGCGGTTAACCAGATAGACTGAATATAATGGTTTGGAAAAATACACCTTCCTGGGAATCAAAAGTAAAATGATATCACCGAATTTACTAGAAATTGAGCGCTCCGTCCTTGCCTTATCTGTGGAAGAACAACTTTGGCTGCTAGAAAGTATTGCTCGACAAATCCGAGAAAGTGAGTATACAAAAGATAAATTGGCTGATGCCAAAAATCCCGAAGAACAACTGGAAGTGATGGTTAGTGAGCCAAAAATTCCAACAGAAATTGCTGCTCTGAAAAATGATGAATTTGCGATTTCTGAAATCCTCTGAAATGTAAAAATTATGAGATTGCCAGACTTAAAAAGTCAAATATACAAGTTATCGGTGAGCGATCGCTTAGAATTGCTGACTGCGATCGCCCGTTCACAGCAACATGCTCATAAAAAGCAGTCTCTAAATTGATCATCTGTGGTGTTTGGCAGTAATAGCGATCGTATTCATCAGATTCTTACCAGCATAATTAATTTGGTAATTTTGATGGAAAGTGAACATGACTTTATAAATTGGCTCTATTTGACGATATAGGAATCCGGTTTGATTCCTGAATTTACTTGCGAGGGAATAGGGAACAGGGAACAGGGAACAGGGAACAGGGAATAGATCCGTACTGAGTCTTGTTCAAAAATCAAATAGGAGTCCTAATATATAGTTGCCAATCAATAAGTACCATAGATAACTTCTGCATCTATTCTTGTAGATTTACTTTTGTTTCATTTGTCTTTACGATTCAACCCCCTTATGGTATATCAGTGGGGTAAATACGCTGCGATGATGTTGCTAATTAATTGGGCAATAGGGACGATCTCGCAAAAACAACTGAATCAAGGGTGCTCATTACATTGTTTGAAGTTATGTAGCCTTTTGATTACGGCCTATCAACCACTGCGGTAAACTATGCGTTGATTATGATTCTTTCGCAGAGAAGAACACTCGAAAGGAGCGGTTTTTTCAATGTCTCATACCGTAAAAATCTACGATACCTGCATTGGCTGCACCCAATGCGTCCGCGCTTGCCCTACTGATGTACTGGAGATGGTTCCTTGGGATGGCTGCAAAGCTGCTCAAATTGCCTCTTCGCCCCGTACAGAAGACTGCGTGGGCTGTAAGCGCTGCGAAACCGCTTGTCCCACCGACTTTTTGAGCATCCGGGTTTACCTGGGCGCTGAAACAACTCGCAGTATGGGTCTGGCTTACTAAAAAGCTCAGTGCTAAGTCACCGAACTTCTGATCGCGATGTGGGTCTACTGCCCAACCGTTCTTTCTAGAACGGTTGCCTTGTCTCCTTTGGACGCAAGGGAGAGGCGCAAGCCTTTGCGCCTCTGGGCAGTGATATAGACCATCAAAGAAAGCCTCCGTTCAGAGTTCTCGCTGAGTCCTGGGTTTTGAGGCAAAAGAAGTAAATCAAAAAAACACTTTCTTGATTCTTCACTCAGAACTCAGAACTCAGTGTTTAAGAATTTTAACAAAATATAAATATTGGCGTCAGTCGCCAAAATTCTCCAATTCAATTGGAGTGTGACTGATGAGCCAACGCGCAGAACAGGGAGTTTCCCCATGAGCAATTGGCGTTAGCTGCCGCTCCAACTTTCCGGGCTCATTACCCACTATATTGATTCTGAATTCTGGCTTCTGAATTCTTCTTTAAAGTTTCTCAATAGAAAGCACCTTTAGCAATACCTAGTGGTAGAGGGAGTAATTTACTCCCTTTTTTCTTTGCAAAACGTCGAGTTTGTGCTAGGAACTATACTGGATTTAATCATCCTGAAAAAAAGCGGTGTGAACAATGTGCGGAATCGTTGGATATATAGGCACTCAAGCGGCGACAGACATTTTATTGGCTGGGCTGGAAAAACTAGAGTACAGGGGCTACGATTCTGCTGGAATCGCCACTATTTGGGAAGGTGAGGTTAATTGTGTGCGGGCAAAGGGCAAACTGCATAACCTGCGTTCTAAACTGGAACTAATAGAAACCCCTAGCCAAATTGGTATTGGTCACACTCGCTGGGCAACTCATGGTAAACCAGAAGAGTACAACGCCCATCCCCACATGGATACGGCAAAGCGAGTGGCGGTGGTGCAAAATGGCATTATCGAAAATTACCGCGAGTTGCGCGAGGAACTCAAAGGAAAAGGACACGAATTTCGTTCTGAAACCGATACCGAAGTTATTCCCCATCTCATAGCCGAATTTTTAAAGAATCTTCCCCCCTCATCTTCCTCATCTGGCTTCCTAGAGGCAATTCGCCAAGCTGTTAACCACTTGCGCGGGGCATTTGCGATCGCAGTTATTTCTGCTGACTACCCCGATGAATTGATTGTTGTCCGCCAACAAGCACCTTTGGTAATTGGTTTTGGACAAGGGGAGTTCTTTTGTGCATCTGACACGCTAGCGATCGCTGCCTACACCCGTGCAGTGCTACCTCTGGAAAATGGCGAAATTGCCCGCCTCACACCTTTGGGCGTTGAGATTTACAATTTTGCTGGCGACAGGTTGAAAAAACAACCCCGGCTGCTCAACTTCAATCCGGCAATGGTAGAAAAGCAGGGATTCAAACACTTCATGCTCAAAGAAATCCATGAGCAACCAGGGGTAGTAAGAGCTAGTTTAGACGCTTACTTTAATCCCGCCGAATCTACCGAATCGCCAATCAATCTTGGTTTACCTGCGGATTTCTACAACGATTTAGAACAAATTCAGATTGTCGCCTGTGGTACCAGTTGGCACGCAGCATTAATCGGAAAATATTTAATCGAACAACTAGCAGGAATTTCAACTCAGGTACATTACGCTTCTGAGTATCGCTATGCACCATCACCCGTGACGGCTAACACGTTGATCATTGGTGTTACCCAATCAGGTGAAACCGCCGATACCCTAGCAGCTTTGGCGATGGAAAAAGAACGTCGCCAGGGGAAAGAACCCAAATATCAAGCGCGACTACTGGGAATTACCAATCGCCCCGAAAGCAGCCTCGGTCATCTGGTACCGCATATCATTAGTACTCTAGCGGGAATTGAAATTGGGGTAGCGGCGACGAAAACTTTTACTGCTCAACTGATGGCCTTTTATGCTTTGGCATTGGATTTGGCAGCTCGTCGTCAGACAGTTTCAAAAGATATTTTAGAGAAAATTATTAACGGGTTGCGACAAATTCCCAAAGAAATTGAGGCAACTTTGGAAAGTCAGGAACGTTTAACTGAACAGCTAGCCCACGAATTCGCCGAAACCCAAGATTTCATTTTTGTGGGTAGGGGAATTAACTTTCCTATTGCTTTAGAAGGGGCGTTGAAATTAAAAGAAATCAGCTACATTCACGCCGAAGGGTATCCGGCTGGAGAAATGAAACACGGCCCGATCGCTCTATTAGATGCAAAAGTACCAGTAGTTGCGATCGCAATACCTGGTAGTGTTTACGAAAAAGTTATTTCCAATGCCCAAGAAGCCAAAGCCAGAGATTCTCGGTTAATTGGCGTGACTCCCGTCAACGATGGCGAAGCTGCGGAAATCTTTAACGATCTTCTTCCTGTCTCTCATGTGGACGAGTTACTTTCTCCCCTTCTCACAGTAGTTCCCTTACAATTGTTGGCTTATCATATTGCCGCCCGTCGCGGTTTGGATGTCGATCAGCCAAGGAATTTGGCAAAATCAGTAACGGTTGAGTAAAATTATACAAACAGTTCAGTAATATTGTGGGTAAATCTAAATTGTCTCACTATTAGCCTATTGCATAATTATGAGGAAAAATCATCATGGTTCAATCAGCCTCAAAACTTATCACCGTTAATGAATTTATTACTCAGTACGGCGATAGCGATCGCTATGAACTTATTGATGGGGAATTAATCGACATGGAACCAACAGGGCCCCATGAGCAGGTATCATCTTTAGTTGGGCGAAAACTAAATGTAGAAATTGACCGCCAGGACTTGCCATATTTTATCCCCCATCGCTGCTTGATTAGACTGTTGGGAACAAACACAGCCTTTCGTCCCAATGTGATTGTGTTAGACCAAACGCAACTGGTCAATGAACCATTGTGGCAACAAGAACCCGTAATTACATCAGGAAGCTCTATTAAACTAATTGCTGAAGTTGTCAGTACAAACTGGCAGAACGACTACGCCCGCAAAGTTGAAGATTACGCCCTATTAGCTGTACCTAAGTATTGGATTGTCGATTATTTGGGCATTGGTGGCAGAGAATATATTGGCAAACCCAAGCAGCCAACGGTTACAATTTGTACATTAGTAGAGGATGAGTATCAAAAGCGATTGTTTCAAAACAACGATCAACTCGTTTCCTCAATCTTTCCTAATTTGCAACTAACAGCAAAACAACTCTTTGCGGCTGGGGGTGCTGTGGCCATGTAGTTTCTCTAAACTATGCCTAACTTTCTCTCTGAAGATGATATTGAAAAAGGGGTACTTGCCAAATTAAAGCAGCACGGCTTTAAATTACTCAACTGCTTCACCTCCAACCCCGACGATCTCAACGACAGATCCAACCGCACAGATAAAAGCGAGGTTATTTTTAGCGATCGCCTGAAAGCAGCAGCAATTCGCCTCAACCCCAACTTACCAGCAGAAGCGACTTAATTCTTAGACTAAGTAAGGGTGATTCTATTGTTTTAAATAAATTTACCAACTTCAAAAAAAACCTGCTGTGGATCGCAGCAGGTCTAAATGGTATGGTATGTAGTTAGAGAGTAGTAGAAAATAAACGTAGTTTTTCACTACTACAAAATATGAAAGTTAACAGCAACTATAGGAGTCATATTTGAGGAGTAAGACACTCATGAATAACCGTCTATAGTCTACGTTTGCTGCCAGCTTAACCATTATTAAGCAGATATCAAGGAAACGTCTGGCGGCTTTGCAAAAGATGAGTGTAGAAACAGCTATCTACTTTCATCAATAATTAGTTGTTTGGGGTGGTTGGTGTAGCTGCGGGTGGTGTAGCTGCGGGTGTTGTAGTTGCACCTGTTGGAGTAACGTGTTTTTTAACTGCGGATTGTTTAACTACGGATTTACTTCTAACAGCTTTGTTAGAGTTGTGATGTTTGTGTTTATGATGCTTCCGTTTTGCAGTCTTGGATTTGGCAACTTTAGCAGTTGCGTAAGTTGCTGTCGGGGTAGAAGTAGTTTTGGCTTGAACAGTAGATGCAGAAACGGCTACAGGGGCAGCAAACATTAGAGCCAATAGTAAGGCTTTAGCGAATTTATTCACTTGAAACTCCTCATCAAATAACCAATTGCCTAACTATCTACTAGCCGTATGTCATTAGTTTGTAATTTGTGTGAATCTTAGGTGTGATTTTTTAATTATCTCTATTCCAAGATAGATGACTTTAAGCAAATACTTTGCTAAGTGATACTCTTTGCCATCAGATGATCTGCCATTTCCAAGTTAAATGTAATATTTTACACATTACATAGGTTTTCTAGGTGTCGATTAACTTGAGAGCGATGTCTACGACGGGCGTAGCTGCGGCGCCTAAATAGCTTGATAGGTTATAATTGCTGTGTTGATTTTGATTAAGAAATGCTCAGAGCTATCAATTCTTCTGCTATTTCAAAGTTAGCTGTGACATTTTGCACATCATCCAAGCCTTCTAGAGTATCAATTAACTTGAAAAGCGATCGCGCCTGATCCGGATCAGTAACTTCTACACTATTACTAGGAATCCAGCGCAATTCGGCATCAATTACCTTAATACCTTGATCTTTGAGTGTTTGACTAAGGGTTTCTAAATTTGCAATGTCAGTAAATACCTCAGCCATCTCATCTTCAATCATCTCATAAGACTGGGCACCGCCTTCGAGGGATGCTTCTAAAAGCTGTTCTTCATCAACCATACCCTGCACCACACAAACGCCTTTTTGGTCAAACATCCAGCTAACGCAACCGACTTCACCAAGATTGCCACCATTTTTACTAAAAGCTACACGCAAGTCAGCAGCAGTGCGATTGCGATTATCTGTGAGGGCTTCGATTAAAATCGCTACACCACCGGGGCCGTAACCTTCGTAGCGAATCGCTTCAAAGATAGCATTATCACCGCCATTCGTGCCTGCACCTTTAGCGATCGCTCGTTCAATATTATCATTGGGGATACTCGCAGCCTTGGCCTTGTCAATTGCCGTGCGAAGTTGAAAATTCAGCGCCGGATCTGGTACGCCGCTTCTAGCTGCAACAATAATCGCCCTAGATAACTGAGTGAAGGTTTTTCCCTTCCTTGCATCTACTACGGCCTTCTGGCGCTTAATATTTGCCCATTTACTGTGTCCTGCCATAATCTTAAATTATCAAAACTCTATTCAAGATTAGGATATACCTAGCTTTTGCCCAGATGCAAAGGTGCGGTTGTTAAAGAGTTAAACTCCATCCCTTTAGAGGTGGAGTTCTTCTGACTCCTTTCATTCAAAAACCATCATTCCAGGATGATTGATAGGTAGTATCCAACTCGTAGGTTTAGTGTATGTACCTGCTGGGTATGGCGCTATCCATGCGTTAGGTCTACACCCAGGAAGGCACAGGCATACATGAGTATCAGACAGCCACCATACTTGGTATTGATCCGCCCAGTAAAATATCAGTTTACCGGACATCAGATCATCTACGGTTGCCCGCCTAGTCATTTTTATCGCCCTCCCCTTTGTCCTATTCCTGCCACTGTTCTACGGTTTCTTCTATTTCTTCTTGTGTGGACTCTCTTGTTGTACCGTCGTCCTCTTCTGTTACAAAATCACCAGGGTTTTCTGGATCGCCATAAGTCCTTGGCATACTCTGTTAGACCTCCTTTTGTAATTGAATGTATTGCTTAATCGCTGACGGGGAGAACGTCAATTAAGATCATTGTGCAACGCTACATCAGAGTTGCTTTCTTTGTAGTAGCTGAATTACGAGAACTGATCAATCATTTTAATCAACATCATGCACGATTTTTTTTCGTCTTCCCGCTATGCCAAGCGAAAAAGAAAGAAAGTGTCACACTATCTTAGGAACTCGCTGCTTGTATTGTTGGTGGGGATGCTAGCTTTAGTTGGATGTCAAAGTATCTTCCCTGGTCTTAAAGAAGATAAAGTAATTCATTTAAGCCTGTGGCAAGGTGTAAATCCGCCGCCAAATCGGGATGTACTGCAAAAGCTGGTAGACAAATTCAATCAATCCCACCCAGATATTCAAGTAGAGTCGCTTTATGTTGGGCAACAGGATCAGCAAACGCCTAAGATTTTAGCGGCGGTGGTAGGAAATGCACCCCCAGATTTGTTGTGGTATAATCCAACGATCGCAGGTCAATTGGTGGAACTCGGTGCTATTCTACCTTTGGATGAAATGCTCGAAAAATCTCCAGTAAAAGCCGAAATTGACCCCGCTTTATATGCATCAATGAAATACAACGGTAAGATTTGGTCTGTGCCCTTTGCTACAAATAATGTTGGTATTTTTTACCGTCCGAGTTTGTTTAAGGCAGCAGGGATTACTGAATTACCCCGCACTTGGCAGGAGTTTGGGCAAGTTGCGAAGAAATTAACTCGTGATACCAATGGTGATGGACGAACAGATCAATATGGGATGTTTCTGCCTTTGGGGAAGGGAGAATTTACAGTATTTACTTGGCTACCGTTTATGTGGAGTGGTGGCGGCGAGTTGGTGAGTGGTGATTCACAGAATGCGGCAGCAGTAAATTTGCAAGATAATCAAGGTGCGATCGCGGCTTTGCAATTCTGGCGCAATTTAATTACAGATGGTGCCGCTATTTTATCTGGGCCAGAACGGGGTTATGAGACAGATGACTTGCTAGCTGGTAAAGTTGCAATGCAATTAAATGGCCCTTGGACTCTGGGGCAATTTCAAGAGACTGGTGTCGATTTTGATGTTTTTCCAATTCCAGTTGGGCAAAAACCTGCTACTGTTATTGGTGGTGAGAATCTCTTCTTTTTCAAAACCACGCTAGAACGTGAAAGAGCAGCCTTTAAGTTTGTCGAATATACTTTGAGTGAAGAATTTCAGACAGAATTAGCATTGGGAACTGGCTATTTACCGGTGAATTTAAAGTCTCGTGAAAGTCCAAAATATCAGGATTTTGTGAAAAAAATACCACAGGTGAAGGTATTCTTAGATCAAGCTAAATATGGGCGATCGCGTCCGATATTTCCTGGTTACAATCGGATTTCCGACAGTGTAGGTCGGGCGATTGAATCTGTATTATTGGGTAAAAGTTCGCCAACAGAATCACTCAAAGCAACCCAGCAACGCTTAGATTTGATTTTCAAGTGATTAAGGCGCTTAGGTGGCAAGTTGGGGAGAACCAGCCTAACTGGCTGCAACAACAGCACGGTCATTTACTAATTTCCCATCTTCCATATAGACGATGCGATCGGCAATATCTAGAATGCGATTGTCATGAGTAACCAAGAGAATGGTACAATCCTGTTCTTTCGCTAGTTTTTGCATCAGGTTGACCACATCTCGTCCCGATTTACTGTCAAGGGCGGCGGTGGGTTCATCCGCTAAGACAATTTTAGGACGACCAACTAAAGCACGAGCGATCGCAACCCGTTGTTTTTGTCCCCCAGACAAATCATCAGGATAATAATTCAGGCGATGCCCTAATCCTACCTCCTCTAACATTTGGGCTGACCGGGTTTTCATTTCTGCCGGCGAAATATTATTATGCACTTCCAAGCCCATTCTGACGTTCTGGAGTACTGTCAGGCTACCGTGCAAGTTGTGCGCTTGGAAAATATAACCGTTATTGCGTCGCACCTGGGTAAGTTGTCCTGTACTAGCGCCACAAAGTTCTTGTCCCAATATCTGCAAACTGCCGGATTGGGCAGAACGCAAGCCCCCTGATAAGGTGAGAAGTGTAGTTTTACCAGAACCAGAAGGCCCAGTCATGATAATAATTTCGCCAGCGTTAATATCCAGGTTGATATCAAAGAGAACTTGCTTGCGGAGTTGACCATGACCAAAGTAATGGTCAAGATTTTTAACAGAGATGACAGGAAGCATACCAATTTTAGATTTTAGATTTTAGATTTTGGATTTTAGATTGGGAATTGAATAATTATCTTTATGCCCAATGCCCAATGCCCAATGCCCAATGCCCATTTTCTAAAACATATCTGCGGGATCAGCAGACTGTAATTTACGAGTAGCGATCGCACCAGAAATTATGCACATAATCATAGTCAGCGTTAATACCGTCAAGGCTCGTGCTAGGGTCATGTAAACTGGTAAATTGGTGGCCTTACGAGTTAAATGATAAAGTCCTAAAGGTGCGATCGCTCCTGGAATAAAGCCCAAGATTGCCAAAATTATCGCCTCTTCAAACACCACACCTAATAAGTAGAGATTGTTATAACCCATTGCTTTGAAAGTGGCGTATTCTTTCATGTGGGAATTCACATCTGTAGAAAGAACTTGATAGACGATAATCACGCCCACCATAAACCCCATTCCTACACCCAGGCTAAAAATAAACCCAATCGCTGTATTTTTTTTCCAATAATCTGTTTCAAATTCGATAAATTCTGCTTTGGTCAACACTTTAACATCATCATCTAGATGAGATTCTAAAGCTGCTTTCACCTGTTTTAGGTCATAGCCTGGTTCTAGTTGAACCAAACCTAAACTGACACTGCTGGCTTCTCGCTTCGGAAATAGCCGCAAGAAATTCTGGTCGCTGGTAATCAGATTCCCATCAGCCGCAAAGGAAGCCCCGATTGAAAATAAGCCGCTAATGGTAATCGTCCGGCGATCAATTTCAGTCGTCACAGGTTTCCCTTGTGCAACTTGAGCGATCGCTTCTTTATAATCTCCTCTGGAGGCGCGATCGAACAGGACTGTATCTGGTAGCTTCACCAGATTTATCTGGCTGTTCACATCCGCCAAATCAAATGCTGGCTTTTCAGGATTAATCCCAATAACTAATACAGATGTCTTTTGCTGTGTTTGGGGATTCTTCCAATCAACAATGCTGATATACATTGCTTCTGCTGACTTCACCCCCTGTACATCCATTGCCTGATACAGTCGCCGCCGCGTAAAGGTGGATGCATTTAACAGGTTACGGGCTTGAGGACTAACTAGGAAAATATCAGCCTGTATACTGTGGTGCAGCTTAGTATTACTTTCAAACAAGGCGGTCTGAAACCCTAGCTGCATGAACATGAGAACATCAGCGAAAGCAATGCCTCCCAATGCCACCAACAGACGGCTTTTTTCATGACTCAGTTGCAGCCATCCCAAGGGGGTTCGCTGCCGCAGTTGTTGAATAAATCCAATCATAGTTCAATCACCGCCTTTACTTGCAGATTGGTAAACTTGGCAGCTTTGGTGCTGGAAGCCTGATCTAGTCGCACATGAACTTCCACTACTCTGCCGTCAATATTGCTTGAGGGGTCACTGTTGATCAGATTTTGTCGCTGCACCTGCATCCCCAGCCAATCGACGGTTCCCTGTAATTCTCCGGGAAGGGAATCGCTAATTATCTTGACCGATTGCCCCGATCGCACTTTGTTAACATCACTTTGATAAACTTCTGCAACTGCATACATCTGATCGGTTCGACCTAGTTCCACAATCCCGTCATTAGAAACGGTTTCTCCAGCTCGTGTATTAATCTTCATGATTTGCCCCGCTTCAGGTGCGCGGACGTATGCCTGATCCAGTTGTGCTTGCATTTTTGCCACAGTAGCTTGAGCGCCCTCAACCTGTGCTTGGGCGTTTGCAACATCTGTAGGACGGACTTCAGCCGTTTGGTTAAGGGTGGCTTTGGCTTCGTTAATCTGTTGTTGCAAGCTAGCGAGGGTTTGGCTGCGGTTAGCTTTGGCTTCTTTAATCTGCTGTTCTAAAGTCGCAACAGTTCTGGTTTTGTTGGCTTGGTTTTCGATTACCTGCTGAGTAGAAGTTTCTGCACTCAAGCGTTTTTGATCGGCTTGCTGACTGGAAATTGCCCCTTCTTTATATAAAGCTTCGTAGCGTTGCACTTCTACTTGAGCGTTCCGCTTTTCGGCGGCGACGCGATCCACCGTTGCTTGTAAGCTTTGTCTTTGTCCTTGCAAATCTGCTTCTAGGCGATCAATTGTGGCTTGCTGGGTTTTGATATTTCCCTCTAGTTCGACTTGCAGACGGCTTACAGCAGCTTGCTTTGCTCCAATTTCTCCCTGTTTTGCTCCCGCTTTTACCTTGTCAAGGCTGGATTTGGCAACTTGAACTTGTTTTTGGGCTTCAACCAAACTTGCTTGCAAGCGATCGCGGCTATCCATAATTGCAATTACCTGCCCAGCTTTGACGCGATCGCCTTCTTTCACCAATAGTTTCTGAAGCAGACTCCCCTCAGTAGAAGAAGTTGCAGACAGTTTTATAACTTCTCCATTTGGTTCTAAGCGTCCCAATGCTGTGACTGTTTTGACTACTGGCTGAACAGCTACCGGCGCTATTTGCTTTTCATTAGCGGTAGCCTGAAACTTTAGCACCGTATAAACACTAGCTCCACCTATTGCCAAGGATGCAATTATTGCTAGTGTAGTGGGCGATCGCCAAAGATTTTGGGGAGACTTGAAATCCTCTAATTTCCAGTTTTGCACCATAGTGTTCACCTTTTCCCATTAGCAACTTATACTAAACTGTTCAGTTCAATTTATGCTAAACTAAACGGAGTAGTTTAGTCAATAGCCCAAAGCTAAAATTCTCAATTTCACAAACAGTAGGACTTACAGGTAACGGAAAATCGAACCACAGAGGCACAGAAAAGCCAGTGCGTTGCGGGGGTGGAGGAGTTTGTAGCAACTGGCGCGACACGGAGGAATAAGAGTTTGAGAGGTATTTTGCGTAAGTCGTGAACAGAATAAAGACGTAAGTCGCCTGAATTCTGACTCCTGAATTCTTATTCAATAAGTTTGCCCGGAGTTATGCACCAGAATGCTTGTCACAACTGGGATTAATGGCGTAGGGTATTTTGCAGCATCTATTAAAATTGTTTATAAGAGAGGATGATTAATAAATGGTACGGCTTAAAACTGACGAAGTTGATCGAGATAATTCTGTTGATAAAGTGGAGCAAATTCTGCAAGGGGCAATGCAGCAGTTCATGCAAAATGGCTATGCTGGTACAAGTATGGATCGGGTAGCAGTAGCAGCTGGTGTTTCTAAAGCGACAGTCTACAGCCACTTTCAAGATAAAGAAGGACTTTTTAAAGTACTCATAGAGAACTTGGCACATCAGAAGTTTAACTCTCTCTTTGGCATGGAACCTATGCAGGGAGAACCAAAAATCGTACTGCGCCAATTCGGAACCAAATTATTAGAACAGATGAATAACGACCAGGAACACTGTGCATTTTGGCGAGTGCTAATTGGGGAATCTGGTCGTTTTCCAGAATTAACTCAGATTTGTGTTCGGGCGATGATTAAACCAATGCTGGAAACGATCACTCAATACTTGGCTGCTCACCCGGAACTAAATATTACTGATCCAGAGGCAACAGCGAGGATTCTTTTAGGCACATTAGTTAATTTTCATGTGACTCAAGATGTGATGCATGGGAAGGATATTATACCAATGGAAAGCGATCGCTTAATTGATGCCTTGACACATCTAATCACCAATTGCGCCGATTGATTGGCTATATATCGGCGCTTGGCGCTTGTTCGGTGGTAAAGTCAAAATAATTCATAATTATAATCAGTGGTAGCTCACTACTCTTCACTGTCTTATTGACCACTAAATTTTTGATTTAGTCTGGGCTGCTGTACAGTGTCTTTAATTATGAATTATGAATTAGTAATTATTTGGTCAAATGCATCCTCCAGCGATCGCCAGATTAACTAGGCAGGAATAACTTGAACAATTAGTGAGCGTTTATCCAGTGACTGGACTTTACCTACTTGACTGAGATCATTTGCAATTCGGTCTAGCAGTTCTCCCGCTTGGTCACGATATTGATGTTCTCGGCCTCGTAAACGAATGGCAAACTTCACTGAATCGCCTTTACTCAACCACTGAACGGCTTTCTCAATGCGTAAATTGTAATCAGCCACACCCACGTTTAGACCGAACCGGACTTCCTTTACCGTGGGTCTAGCACTCTGGCTCTGACGTTTTTTCTTTTGATACTGAAGCTTGCCATAGTTGAGAATCTTGGCGATTGGAGCGTCTTTGCCTTCGGAGACTACAACTAAGTCAAGCTCTAAGCTTTCGGCTAGCTGTAGCGCCTCATTGGTGTCGATCAGACCACGATTGTTATTCTCATGGTCAATCAAGAACACATGAGGTGACTTGATTTGCGAATTAATCAGTTGCTTTTGGATTGCGATAATGAATTTCTCCTAATTGTTCAACACTTTACTTTGTAAGCAAGTAATGCTAATGCTAATTTAACACAACACTGAATCAGAGCAACTTTAACGACACAATGAATTGCAATCTGTTAGAATGCATAACTGCGGCACACGCTCTCAGTCTTGGCGCTACTGCCCATCCAGCCTTTCAATGATTTTTTATCCGTCCGCCTAAGACTGACGCCACCATTGGCGACAGGCCGATGTTATTTTTGGAGTTTTATGTCTTTTTCTACTCTCGGCTTGTCCAATGAAATTATCCGTGCCGTTACCGAGCGAGGGTACACCGAACCCACGCCAATTCAGATGCAGGCGATTCCTGCCGTCTTGTCGGGTAGCGATTTGCTAGCTGGGGCACAAACTGGCACTGGAAAGACCGCTAGTTTTACCCTGCCGCTCTTGCATCGGTTGTCGTCCGACAAGAGCAAAGGTACGTCTAATGGATACCCGCCGATCCGGGCGCTGATTCTCACCCCGACTCGTGAACTCGCCGCACAGGTGGAAGAAAGCGTGCGCGAGTACGGGAAGTATTTGAAGCTAAACTCGATGGTGATGTTTGGCGGAGTCAGTATTCATCTGCAAAAACAGCGTTTGAGGGGTCGAGTGGATATTCTGGTCGCTACTCCAGGGCGACTGCTAGACCACGTACAGCAGGGCACGGTGAATTTATCGCATATTGAGGTTTTGGTGCTGGATGAAGCAGATCGGATGCTGGACATGGGCTTTATTAATGATATTCGCCGCATCCTCTCACTCCTGCCCAAACAGCGACAGAATTTGCTATTCTTCGCTACCTTCTCGGACAAAATTAAAACACTGGCCGCCGGACTGCTCAATCACCCGACGATGATTGAGGTAGCACGCCGCAACGTTACCGCCGACACGATCGCACAGAAGGTTTATCAGGTAGACCGTGACAAGAAACGCCAATTACTTGCTCACCTGATTCGGCGAGATAATTGGTATCAAGTGCTAGTGTTCACTCGCACTAAATATGGCGCTGATCGTTTGGTGAAGCAGTTGGCCGAAGACCGCATTCAAGCACTGGCAATCCACGGTAATAAGAGCCAGCCGGTGCGTACCAACGCTCTGGCAAAGTTCAAGAATGGCAGCTTACAAGTACTGGTAGCGACGGATATTGCTGCTAGGGGTCTTGACATCAGCGAACTGCCCCATGTAGTCAACTTCGATTTGCCCAATGTACCGGAAGATTATGTTCATCGCATTGGTCGCACCGGTCGCGCTGGCGCATCAGGTGAAGCCGTATCGCTGGTGTGCGTCGATGAATACCCTCTATTGAAAGATATCGAAAAACTGATCGAGCAGCGCTTGCCGAGGGAAGTAGTCGCTGGTTTTGCGCTCAACCCCGACATTGAGCCAGAAGCAATCCCAAATGGACGGCAACACAGACCCAAGCCCGGAGGTGACAAGCGTCCGACTCGTACTGCTAAACTGTCACCACAGATATCAGCTAAAGGTAAGGCAGCGCCACCTGCCACCAATGGCGATAAACCTGGCGCTCGTTCCTCTGCATCCCGCCGTTCTGCTAAACGCGAGCGCTGATCTTCGTTCTTAGCCATTACCAAGAAATAAATTACCCCATCTGATGGGGTGGACAGCGTTCAACTGACTTGTACTGCACGTTATTGAAGTAGCGTTAAATACAAGTATTCTCCGCCTTTGCTTACTGGGCGGGCGAGATGCCATTGGTGTCAACTTAAGCCAAAACCCTTTTAAAACCTCATTTCCAGCCTCTGGCTGGAAATGCACCTCATTGCGGCTCTGCCGCAAGTCTTGAGGCGGCAGCCCTCTCGGAATGCATTCCCAGTCGGAGACTGGGAACGAGACAATCTCCTGTGGGTTTTGATACCTTTCTTTGATTTCTTCTGAAAAGCGTGCAGGACATAAATAAAAGTTAGGTTGGGCGTGAGTCCGAAACTACAACAACTCGGTGATGGAAAATAAGCGTTGTCGATCTATTTTCTGAAGCTTGATTTTTTCAGCGTAGAAAGCCTGATAATAAGATTGATACCGCTCTGGTTCAGTTTCTGGATCAGTTTGTTGCCATAGTTCCAAAAAGTGACGATAGCGTTTTTCCAGCATCACCAAATCCATGCAAGCGATCGCGGCTTGAACCACTTGCGGAGTCCGAGGTATTTCTATCTTCCATTTCTCGTTCAGATGAAACAGATGCGACACTAATCCCAAGTCTTCTGATAATTCTAAATATATGTTTTCCAGAGTTGAAATTAAATCTACCTGTTCCACTGGTGTATCTAAAATCTGTTGCCATAAAAATCGGTGATGGGAAAGGCTAAATTGCAAATCTCGCTCCTCTAGTTCGTCAATAATCGCTTGACGTTGTTCAGGACAATGCAAGTAAATTCGTAGTAATAACGCCTCTGCATGTCCTAAAAGGCTGCGTTCCGTAGGGAGTGGAGAGTGGGAAACTTTGCCATCTCCCCATGCTTTCTTCGCTGATACGGGCTTAGAGTATGTAGCCGCAGGGGGAGCAATTTGAGTTAACAGATTTTCGACTCGTAGGGGTATAAGTCTGGTATCTCCCAAGCTGAGTATTTCTGCACAGTAAGAAACGTAATAGTTGCGTGTATCGCTGTTAGCTATATTTTTAAGTAATTTGACTAATTGCTGAGTTACTTGTTGAAAATCAGTAGCCTGTTTTAAGTCGCGGTCTTTAATAATTTCTTGAATCTGCCAATCTAACCAAAGTGGCGCATTTTTTAGCAGTTCTCCATAATCTTCTGGAGTGTGGCTATGCAAATATTCATCAGCATCTTTACCATTGGGTAAATTGAGAATCTTTAGTTGAACTTCGCCTTTATATGCTAATTCGGCAATTTCACCGATCGCACGTTCGGTGGCATTGGTTCCGGCTTTATCAGCATCAAAGTTGAGTACTAATTGTTTCGATTCGGTGTAGCGTAATATTAACCGGACTTGTTCTAAGCTTAAGGCAGTACCGAGTGAGGCGACGGCGTTATTAATACCAACGGCGTGGAGAGCGATCGCATCAAAATATCCCTCTACCACCACCGCTTGATCGAGTTGAGAAATCCCACCTTTAGCTTGATCGAGGGCAAATAATGTTTTACCTTTACTAAAAAGTTCCGTTTCTGGTGAATTCAGATATTTAGGCTGTTCATCAGTCAGGGTTCTACCACCAAAGGCAATGACGCGCCCTTGCACATCGCGGATGGGAATCATCAAGCGATCGCGAAATACATCATAATAACCGCCTCCTTCCTTGCGTGGCTTAATCAATCCCGCTTTTTCCAGTATTTGCGCTGGGTAATGTTTATCTTCCACTAGATAACGATAGAGAGTTTCCCAACCTGCGGGGGCATAACCTAAACCAAATTGCTGTATAGTTTCTTCTTTGAGTTTGCGGTTAGATTGCAAATATTGAATTGCCTGTTGGCCTGGGGATTGTCTCAGGGCGTGTTGATAAAACTGTGCGGACGTTGCCAGAACTTCATACAACTGCTCACGCAAAGATAGCTGACGCTGTAATTCTTGGCGTTGTTCGGGTTCGAGAGTTTGCACAGGTACTTGGTAACGCCGTGCTAAATCCAGCACCACGTCAGGAAAAGAACGCTTTCCCAACTCCATCACAAACTTAATCGCATTTCCCCCAGCTTGACAGCCAAAGCAATAGTACATTTGCTTGGTCTGACTGACGGTGAAGCTAGGAGATTTTTCGTCATGGAAAGGGCACAAACCGACAAAATCCTTTCCACGTTTACGTAAAACGACGTATTCCGATACGACATCTACAATATCAGCCCGTAGTTTAACTTCCTCAATTGTGTCTGGGTGCAAGCGGGGGATTTGCATATATTAGTCATTAGTCATTGGTCATTGGTCATTGGTCATGAACTTTGAAAAAAGGACAAAGGACAAATGACTTTGGGCTTCTGATGGCTATTATATTCTTGTTGCTAGACGAAGAATGATGTATAGAATTGCTTACACTTAATTTTATCAGAGGAAATACTGAAAATGGGACGTATTTTTATATCAGCGGCTCATGGAGGCAAAGAAACTGGAGGAATCGATCCAGGTGCGATCGCAGGTGGTACAAGTGAAGCTAAAGAAATGATTCTGCTGCGAGATTTAATTGTCACGGAACTGAGAGCGCGTAATCTGGAAATTTTGGCGGTTCCTGATGACTTGAGTGCCGCCCAAACTATCGCCTGGATTAATTCCCGCGGCCGTCGGGGTGATATCGCCTTAGAAATTGAATCTAATGCGGCTAACAGCCCTTCTGTGCGTGGGGCTAGCGTCTTCTACATTGCTAATAATAGCGATCGCAAGAGCAATGCTGAACAGTTACTAATCGGGTTATTGCGCCGCGTACCCCAATTACCGAACCGGGGAGTCAAGCCAGATACAGATAGTGGATTGGGTAGTTTAGTATTCTGTCGCCAGACAACGCTTCCAGCTTTGGTGATGCAAGTGGGGTTTCTCAGCAATCCAGAGGATCGGGCTTTGCTGCAAACTCGTCGCCGCGATTTTGCTTTGGGAATTGTCGATGGACTGGTAACTTGGAGTCGTGTGATTGACCCCACTCCTGGAACTCCAGCAGAACCAAATTATCCGCCCATTAATATTAATATTAATGGGCAAAGTTACTCAGAGCAAGGAGTTTTAGTTAATGGTAATGCTTACATCCCCATTGATTTAGTAGACCTTCTACGGATTGACCTTTCAAAAGCAGCTAATGTCAATCGGATTACCTATCACAAAGTAGTTTATGTCAAAGCGATCGAACTGCGAGATTTTAATGTTGCAGTCAGTTGGGATGCTGCAACTAGTACTGTCAGCTTGCGATCGAATTTGATAGTTTGCCCTGGTCAATTTGAGCGGGTGATGTCGAAGGGTAATACTTCAGAAGTACAGTTACAATTATTCCTCAAAAACAATAATGAAAATGCTTTGGTAAAGTTTCCTGACATCCCAAAACTTTATCGTGAAGAAGCAGGTATAGAGGGAGTGAACTATGATATTGCCTTTTGCCAAATGTGTGTAGAAACTGGATTTTTACGGTTTGGTGGTGATATTAAACCTGAGCAAAATAACTTTGCCGGCTTAGGTGCGATCGGTGGCGGTTCGGAGGCTGCATCTTTTGCAAGTGCCAGAATTGGAGTGAGGGCGCACATCCAACATTTGAAAGCTTATGCCAGTTTAGAACCTTTGGTACAAGAAGTAGTAGATCCCAGGTTTCGCTTTGTCACACGCGGGATTGCACCATTAATTGATCAGCTATCAGGGCGGTGGTCAGCAGATTTGGATTATGGTACGAAGATTTCAGCAATGCTCAAACGATTATATGAATCGGCAGGACTTCTTTGAGTATGGGAGCATCCCAGTTTGAACATAGCACCTTCTGTCGTGCCTTGTTACAGGTCAATTACGAGGATGTTATTAACCCTTCATTTGTATGAAGGGTTTTAAAATTAAGTTTCACTTACCCTGAATATGGAGCGTGCCTTGCCAAGTTATTTAAAATACAACCAGTCTGCGGAGAAACGATGGGGTTGGATGGCAAGGTCATCAAAGGTTCATATTCAATCGAAGAAGATAATCCAAATTCCCATTCCCACCCAGCAATAATGTTAGTTAGCAAAGTTTTGGGTGGGTGCGCTTATATTTGATGTACATCAATCGCCGTAAAGCTTTGGAGTTTCGCACTACTGACTAGTCTAAACTCCAGTAGAGTTGCGATACTTGCATTTTATAAATCTCTATGCAAAGATAAGTTTGCACAAATTACTGCAAATCGATAGGTTTACAGTATTTAAATAAATGTTAATAGTATTTTTAGTTATTTGAGCGCAAATTATGATATCTAGCCATGTCAATTTGCCCAGAAATAACTAGAACACAAATCAACTTTTAGTCGTTGAAGTCGCCAATGATCAACTGACTACGCCATCACCAATCAAATAGGATGTCAGAAGATGTTTCCGAAATCTTTGTTCACATAGCATCTATTTAATATTATTTTCTTTAGCTCGATAAAAAAGGGCTTGAAGAAGATATCCGATGAAGCAGCATCATAAATAAGATGTTTGAAATATTCTCGAATGAGTTCAGAAATCAGAATTTAGACGATTTTCTGGATTTCATATTCAATCAATGTATTGCTGGTTTGAGAACCTGAGATTTCAGATATCTAACCAGTAAAATCCTTGCTAGTAATCTCATCTGGCATTTTTGCAGAAGTATTGTCAGAAATATTTCTGCGGCTTTTTATGTTCTCTAGTCAGTTCTTTCGCTTTTAAGGTTGAGGAGTCATGTCGATTGTTCGCTGGAATTCTAGATTTACATTCTGGTTACTTTTTTTGCTAGATATCTCAATTATCTTAGTTATGAATCCGGCAAAAAGTCAGGCTAATATACCTGAATCTACTGCATCTACTGTGAGTAATACCACCCTTGTTCCAGCTTCTGGGCAGTCGCCTGTATTTTTTGCCGATCGCAACAATTCTGTAGTTGAGCAAGTTACGCCTGTTTCACAATTACTCTCACCAGTACCTAAGACTAGCGCTAGCCCAGTCAGCAACCATCAAGTGCGATCGCTAGATGATAATGCCGCAATGGGGCAGGTAAATTCTGTTTCACAGTTATCAGATATCAAACCTACTGACTGGGCGTTTCAAGCTTTGCAATCTTTAGTAGAACGGTATGGTGTGATTGCAGGCTACCCCAACCAAACCTTTCAGGGGAATCGGGCAATGACTCGTTACGAGTTTGCGGCCGGACTAAATGCAGCGCTGGTGAGAATCAATGAACTGGTGAGTGCGGGAACCAGCGATTTGCTCAGAAAAGAAGATTTAGAAACATTGCAAAAACTCCAAAATCAATTTGCGCCAGAACTAGCCCAACTGCGGGGGAGGGTGGATTCGTTGGAAACACGAACAGCAGTTCTTCAAGCACAGCAGTTTTCCACCACAACCAAACTCGTTGGTGAAGTTGAGACTGTGATTGGAGGGATTGTGGCAGGCAATAACGTCGTCACCAAGCAACCCGCACCTCACAACTTCACATTTCAAGACCGGGTTACTTTGCGGTTAAACAGCAGTTTTAACGGCACAGATCAACTACGGGTAACCTTGGGGGGAGGAAATATTGCCTCTTTAGGAGGAACAAGAAGTGGAATACTTGGAACCAGTGATGGTAAAACTTCTGATAACGCCAGTCCATTATTCCCCAACAATCAATTTACAGTCACTGGCCTCCGCTATCGTTATTTACTTGGTAGTAATACTGCAATTAACGTTTTTGCTCAGTCTGATGGAGCCTTTGAACTAGGCTTGAGCGGAAGCATCAACCCGTATTTTGAAGGGTCAGCAGCTAATGGGATCTCACGATATTCGCGGCGAAATATGGTCTATGACTATGGAGATACCGGAGCCGGAATCGCCATCCTTCATAACTTTAGTAAACAGCTGGAATTAGGGTTGGAGTACACCTCGATTAACGGTAACAATCCGACAGAGAATAATGGCTTATTTGAAGGCAGGTATGTAGCTCTAGGACAATTACTATACAGCAGCCCCAAGAAGAATTTCCGGGTGGCTTTAACTTACGCCAATACTTATAGTCCACCAAACACTACAGGTCTCAGTGGCACAAACTTCGGCCCAGCCATCGGCAGTAACTTAGCAAACAGCACCGTGGCTGGAAGAGCAACTTTAGGAAATCTTTATGGTGCAGAAGCGTTTTATCGGATTAATCCATCTCTGGCAGTAAATGGATGGGTAGGTTATTCCGCGCACCGTTACTTGGGAAGCGGTGATGCAGATGCCTGGGACTGGGGTGCCGGACTATCATTTCCCGATTTATTCCAAAAAGGTAGTTTGGGAGGTATTTTTGTGGGCATGGAGCCAAAGTTGACTAGTCTGAGTAAGAATGTGAATTTAGGTAATGGCCTTGGTCAAGTAGACAAAGATACCTCCTTACATATTGAAGGCTTTTATCAATATCAAGTCAATGATAATATTGCAATCACGCCCGGTGTAATATGGATTACTGCACCTGACTTTGATGCTAGCAATCCTGATAGTGTAGTTGTTTGGCTCCGCACTACCTTCAAGTTTTAACCTGAAAAAACTATAGCGGTTCCCGCATGGTTAAGGTACAGAAAGAAATAATTAACCACAAATAAACAGATCAGGCTTCCTTAGATCAGAACTTCTCCTATGGTCGCCGCTGCGCTGACCACGTTTGCGATCGCAAAGGTGGTCAGCTTCAGACATCAGGATGTCGTAAAGTTGTTGTAAACTTGATCGCAATTAAGAAGACAGACCGTGATCGTCCCATCAAGCAGTAGAGCGTTCGTAGCAAGTCATAACAGTAGTTTGGGGTTTACCAGCCTCGCAAAACTATCAAGTGGAAACTTGCTTGCAGAAGTGGATCTTCATCGGGCTGTAGTAAGTTTAAAGCTAAGGCAAGACAAAAAAGGGTCAATGGGTCAGTTTTTGACTCCCGCATCAGTAGCCCAATTAATGGCTGGGATGTTTAATCGGCTGGATTTGCCTGAAATATCCTTGCTTGATGCTGGAGCGCGAATCGGTTCATTACTAGCCGCTTTTGTGGCAAAAGTATGCCAGCAGCGAAAACACACGTCAAGTTTGCGCGTTGTAGCCTATGAAATTGACCCTTTTCTAATTGGATATTTGCATCAGACTCTAGAGTTATGTAAGAGGGAATGTGAAGATGTGGGTATTTCCTTCAATTACGAAATTCGTGAGACTGATTTTATCGAAGATGCAGTCAGGCTGCTTCGGGTTGGTTTATTGAATAGTGCGATGCCTACGGCGGTAAACTACGCAACAGAATTTACCCATGCTATCCTCAACCCGCCTTATTTAAAAATCAATGCTCATTCCCAGGTGCGCGAATTGCTGCGTTCCATCGGTTTGGAAACTAGCAATCTTTATACTGGTTTTATGGCTGCTACAGCGCAACTTTTAAAACCAAGTGGGGAGTTTGTAGCGATTACCCCGCGCAGTTTTTGTAATGGGCCTTATTTCCGTGACTTCCGCAAGATGTTTTTAGAGACGATGGCTTTACAGCAAGTACATCTTTTTGAGTCGCGGCAAGAAGCATTTAGTGACGATGATGTTCTGCAAGAAACTATCATCATCCAAGCTACAAAACAAAGGCAAAAATCTAGCAACGTCATCATCAATACCAGTTTTGATGCTAATGATGACTTGTTCATGTCACACTCTTTACCATATACAGAGTTAGTTCACCCCGATGATCTAGAGCAGTTTATTCATATTATTCCAGATAAGATTAGCCAGCAAATTGTTCAAAGAATGGAACTTTTTACCTGTACGTTGAAAGATTTAGGGCTAACAGTTTCAACCGGACGGGTAGTAGATTTTAGAGCTAAAGATTATCTAAGGACAAATCCAGAAAACAATACTGTTCCTTTAATTTATCCGTTGAATTTATCGAATGGATATGTAGAGTACCCAAAAATAACCAAAAAACCCCAAGCAATAGTTCATATAAAAGAAACAGCGAATCTTCTGATCCAAAATGAGCATTACGTCTTATGCAAAAGATTTTCATCGAAAGAAGAGAAAAGGCGTGTTGTTGCGGTGGTTTATGATGCCAACCAATTTAATTATGCCTATGTCGGCTTTGAAAATCACTTGAATTACTTTCACAAAAATGGGCGTGGACTTAGTATTACCTTGGCTCGTGGGCTTGCTGTTTATCTCAATTCAACCCTAGTTGATGCTTTTTTTCGGTTGTTCAATGGGCATACTCAGGTCAATGCAACAGATTTGCGAAAATTAAAGTACCCTAATTTGTCACAGTTATTGTCATTAGGGACGGGGATTAAAGAGCAGTTTCCTTCTTTGCGAGAAATTGATGAACTTATTGAAAATCAGCTACTGAGTATGTCGAATCTGTCAGAGAATAATCCAATTGCAACTAAGTCTCGAATTGATGAAGCGCTGCAAATCTTGACACAATTGGGCTTTCCACGAGGACAGCTTAACGAACGGTCAGCTTTAACTCTCTTGGCGTTGCTTAATTTAAAACCGACAGACTCTTGGCAATTAGCAATTTCCCCTTTGATGGGAATTACGCCGATGATGGACTTTATGGATCAACATTATGGCAAAACCTATAAGCCCAACACACGGGAAACAGTTCGCCGCCAAACAGTGCATCAATTTTTGGATGCAGCTTTGATAGTTGCTAATCCAGATAATTTAAGCCGCCCTATCAAATATCTATTGCAGGCTTACCAAAGAGAAAAGAAGCAAACTTCCTGAATATACAGCATAATTAAGGTATCTGTGTAACATTTATAGCGCTAAATTAGGCTGTTTAAAAAAATCGAATTAGACATCTGGTGAAAGGGAACTCTTAACTTTTAACAGGGAAAATTAAGCCAGACACTTGGGGATTGGGTTTCAACCTACCTTGGGATACAAGGATTTTTTCGCCCACGAGGGACGAAGTACGGCTTAAAACCTTGCAACTCTACAAGACGCTACCGCGAACGGGGCTAATTCTCTCTTTTCTGTTAAGAGTTCCCTATTAAGAGTTCCCGCCCCGTTGGCGCAGCCTCTCGTAGAGAAGGGGATGGGTGAAAAAGAGACGTAGCAGTGCTACGTCTCTACAAGGGTTCTGGATAACGTATATTTAATTTCTGGAGATGTCTATTCAACTCTATGGTTAATCAATGGGGTCAGCGCCGATCGCACCAAGAGCTGCTTTAGCGATCGCAATATCCTGCTCAACGGTGCCACCACGATTATTAACTCGCTACTCCAACTGTTTGCCGTTCTCGCCGCGCGACTTCTGCACGTACTAAAGGAATGACATCACGCCCATAAGCGATCGCATCCTCTAGGGGATCAAAGCCCCGGATCAACAAGGTAGTCACACCTGCATCGTAGTAATCAACTAAAGCCTCTGCCACTTGTTCTGGTGTACCCACTAGAGCTGTGGTGTTACCTGCCGCACCAGTAGCTGCTGCGATCGGTGTCCAGAGACGTTTATCGTAAACCTCATTTTTGGCTGCAAAATCCAGCAGACGTTGTGACCCTACCGCCTGGGGTCTAGCTGGGGCAGCTACTTTCGCCCCTCCTCGCAACTCTTGAATTCGCCCTAAAATGCTATGTGCCTTCTCCCAAGCCTGTTGCTCTGTAGCACCAAGAATTGGTCGCAGAGAGACGCTGAAGCGAATGGAACGACCGGGTGGTAAGGCAGCACGTACCTCTGCTATTCGTTCTTTAACTGCGGCAATTGGCTCACCCCACAAGGCGTAGACATTACTGTGTTTGGCTCCTACCTGTACGGCTGGGCCAGATGCACCACCAAAGTAAAGTGGGATGTGGGGCTTTTGCAGCGGCTTAATCGCAGAGAAAGCATCCTTGAGGTGGTAAAATTCGCCTTTGTAATCAAAGGGAATGTCGCTTGTCCAGACACGACGAACAATTTCTAAATATTCATCGGTGCGGCGGTAGCGGCTGTCATGATCCAGCCAGTCGCCATCTTTTTGCTGGTCAGCATCACTACCACCGGTAATGATATGTATTGCGATCCGACCGTTGGTAAAATGGTCAAGGGTCGCTGCCTTGCGAGCTGCCAGGGTTGGTGCGACAAACCCCGGACGATGAGCAATTAAAAAGCCCAATCGCTCGGTTGCTGAAGCCGCAAAACTAGCAATGGTAAAACCATCAGGGCTACTAGAACTATAGCCAATCAATACTTTGTCAAAGCCTCCTTCTTCATGGGCTTTGGCAAATTCACGAACATAAGCTGGATCAATGATGTCATCGCCCAGAGAGCCTGATGCACTATTTAATTCCGAAGTCGGTTTTGTCCGAATCAATCCAATAAATTCAACTGGCATAATTAATTCTCCTAAAAATGTTGGGAGTGGGGAGTGGGGAGTGGGGGGATGAGGAGC
>NZ_JABXKM010000199.1 GCF_017115025.1 Nostoc sp. NOS(2021)
TTCTTTATATTATGGGTAATTTGGCGGACATGATATGATGAGTATGATTTTTATTCATTACTCAGCACCAAATCAAAAGAGCGAGTTGATAATTTAACTCGCTCTTCTGATTTATGTGTACATGAGTAGAAATCGCCAGAGACAAATTGCTTATATATCAACCTTTATACAAGGTAGAGTGGATGTGACACACCTAGATTCTCCTGAATCAGCTAGTCATAAGCTAATCTTATTAATTTGCATCCAATTAATAGCTAAGAGGCTAGCACGATTGGGTTTTCTCTCTACGAGACGCTACGCGAACATTTTGAATTTTGAATTTTGAATTTTGAATTTCTTAACTATGCTGTCTCCAGCCAATCATAAATTTGTTCTAACTGCTCTAGAGTAATCAACCCATACTGCCAAAGAATCATTGCCAATGGGCCTGGATCTTGCTCCCGATGCCGAAGCGCCACCGCCAGTGATGCTGTGGAAATTGCCAAATCTTCTTGCAAAAAATGAATCAGCCGAGAATATTTTGATGGTGACATTTGTATCTCACCTCCTTGTGCAGAATGTATTGTCATATATCAGTTCACCATTGCTCGGTAGCCAGTAGCCAGTATTTCATCTGTCACTGTGCCGTTATCGGCTATACACCCCAGCACAGTTTTTTGGATCTGCCTTCAATAGACGCTTCTCATAGAGGGTCTGAGAAATAGAAATTTTCGTACAAATCATCTGCTCGATTCTCAAGCAGTATTTTTACTTAGTTAAATTGGCTCCATCTGGTTTACTTTTGTGCTTTATTTAATTACACATGTAGTAATAAAGATTCCATAGCCTATACTCTCTTATTGGCGACTATTTACACTTGCGCCCAAGGGAATATTTTTGCAACCAAACCTTAAGACCGCGATTTCAGGTTGGAGACAGTAGAATTTTACATTATTACCACAGTTTTTAAATAGTAGCGTTACAGATGACTTTTTACCACAATACGTGACATTTTTTACAAAAAAAACATAGATTTCGATAGTATAGGCTCTGAACAGAGCAACAATCCAAATCTTTATCCCCACAAAGCACCGAAGTCTCAAAACTCAATTTTGACAATATCGCCCACTTTCAACTTCAATTCGGCAGCTCTTCCAGAGCGAAGTTCAATCACCTTATCGATTGGTGTATTGGGGCCATAGGTAGGACAAGGCTCACTTGCACAAGGAGGTGTACCAGCCTGAATATATTGAACTATACCCTTATGTAGAAATACTATATCCAAGGGCATAGGTGTATTCTTCATCCAAAAACTGACTGGTTGTGCTGAAGGGAACGGAAACAGCATCCCTCGGTCATCTGGCAAAGCTGGTCGATACATCAACCCCATCTCTTGCTGTTCTGGGGTCTGCGCTACCTCTAATTGAATCGTTGTGCCATTAGGAACAATGGCTTTAGCAGAAATTGGTAGTGTTTGACCTAAACTCTCTGGTGCTGGAGTTTGAGAAGTAGAGGTGGGGCTGGGAGGTTTAGCTGTTGTTGGCACAGAACAGCCCATCAGCAAAATACTCAGCAACATTGAGAGCAAACTTAGCCAACGAGTCATATAGGTTTTCGATTTTGTAATTTAGACTTCAATTTTACAATGTTGTAAGCAGAAATCGCTTGGATGGGAGGCAGCAGTCCCCAAATGTGCATTCCCAGTCTGAGATTGGGAACTAGGCGACGAGGTAAGCAAACTTTTGCCATCGTATACTAGGATTCTCTTAAAACGTAGCCTACACCACGCACTGTCTGAATGAGGCGCTTTTGACCTTCATCTTCGATTTTTAACCGTAAGTAACGGATGTACACTTCAATTACATTGGACTCACCCAGAAAGTCGTAACCCCAAACATTTTCCAGAATTTGTTCGCGGGTTAACACCTCACGGGGATGTTCCATTAAGAATTTTAATAGTTCAAATTCCTTCATTGTCAAGTCAATTGTCCGGCCGTTGTGGATGGCACGGCGAGTTGCTATGTCTAAAATTAAATCCCCAAAGCGTAACTGCTCCGTGGTATCCACATCGGGTTTTAAGTAGAGGCGAATCAACTTCAAAAAGTCTTCTGAGCGGTAAGGCTTGAGGATGTAATCATCCGCTCCAGCTTCTAGACAAGCTACCCGATCATCAACTGTATCCCTTGCCATTAAAATCAACACAGGCGATCGCAGACCAGTGTTTCTCAGATTTTTGCACAACGAGAGTCCTGATTCTCCTGCTAGCATCCGGTCTAAAACAATTAAAGCAGGCTGGCGATCGCGACAGTGTTGTAAACCACTCGCTGCATCATGAGCCAAAATTGATTCATAGCCGGCTTCTTGCAAATCGCAAGAAAGCTGATTTGCTAGGCTCTCATCGGTTTCAATCACCAAAACACAGGGACTTTGAGCAACTGTCATAACAATTTGGGATATTGGATTTGGGATTGTAAAGATATTCTAGTGAAAATCTTTACATCAGTTATAAAGTGCAATTACGAGTTTTTAGTGATGGAGCAATCCTGATTTGACACGCGGCTTAGGATGTCTTAGCACGTTCAGGTGTCAGCCATCGAATTCTCCGATGCAATCTTAATAACTAACTCCAAATACCATCCTTACACCAGTAATTCTGGAAGGAAATCAGCAAATTGGGCATAGGGCATGGGGAATACGGGGATGAGGGAGAAGAATTAATAATCAATGCCCAATGCCCAATGCCCAATGCCCAATAACTACGGCAATTCTACCGAAGTTGGTTTAGCAATATGTGGCAAACCCCAACCTAATTTTTCTCGCAAAATTCGGAAAAACTCAGGCGGTTGCAGGCGAATAAATCGGACACTATATTGCGATCGCTCCATATACACTCTATCCTCTGGTAAGATATAGCACCCGCCATTGCCATCTACCACCATTACCAACCGAGGAATATTTACTGGGTAGATGTTGACCGATTCCGTATCTGGAAATACCAATGCTCTAGAAGCTAGGGAATGAGGACAAATGGGTACTAGCTGTAAAACAGGTACGCCGGGAGTCACCACTGGGCCACCAGCACTCAATGAGTAAGCTGTAGAACCAGTAGGCGTAGAAACAATCACACCATCCGCCGCAATATCTACTGGCGCATGACGCCCTATGGCAATTTCAAAATGGCACATAGAGGTCAAAGGTTCCCGGTGTAGCACCATTTCATTCAAGCAGAGGGCTTCCCATAGCACTGAATCTCCCCGAAAAACTTTGACGGTGAGCATAGCTCGTTCTTCAATTTCATACTCACCCGCCATCACCTGTTCTAGCGCTTGGGGCAATTGATTCAGGAAAGTTTCTGTCAAAAATCCCATGTGGCCGGTATTCACTGTTAGCAGTGGAATACCACAGGGCGCTACTTGACGAGACGCTGCTAAAACAGTGCCGTCTCCCCCTAACACCACTGCAAACTTCATATCTGAGTCAAAACCAGGGGGCGTCAGACCGTCAATCGGGGTGTGGAACACAGGACTCTCAGGGGTAGAGTAGCCCAGTATTCCACCGATACTCGATGTGATACATACATTCCAACCGGCTGCGGTTAGCTTGTCTTTCAACTCGATAGCGACACGACTCGCTATCGGTTTAACGTCATTGTAGATAATGCCTGCTTTCGGCACACTCAAATATCCAAGTTTAGGCGATGCTCTGTATTATTTGACACTCCCCGCTCTAAAGAGACGGGGATTCTTAGTTCAAAGACATGCCTTAAAATTGTCTATCCTTGCGGCAATATTTAAACCTGACACCCGTTCAATAGAACCAAGCGGCGAGTCTAATTTAAACAACCCCAGTGGGCTTATCTCCCTAAGCGTTAGAGAATCGTTTCTCTAGTTCCCGTATGCCCTACGGTACTTTATCCAATCAATAAATAGTGTTGTTTTCTGGTATGGGTGCGCGTTGGCTACTAAGGCTATGTTTGTTCGTGGTGTTCGCCACCCACTAGCTATTATTATTTCCTAGCCGATCGTTTGGGAGTGCTTACCCATGTGTGCTAGCGGTTATTCTACCTGTTGCATAATCCTATTATAACCTCAAATGTTCGTAGAATATTGACGGTGGTTAAAACCACCTGAGCGGTCACTGAACAGCGTCGAAGTGTCGTTTTTCATCCCCTACCTAAAGGACAGAATACGGTACTACGTACCTGTTCTTTAGGGGCGCTCATTCTTCCCAGTCTTCCTTGTAATCCTTACACATTTTTGGTCATGTAGTCATTAATCTGGAGTCAAATATCCAGAGTCTAGAGTTTTACGACTAATATCTGTTTTCCAATGACTATTGACTATTGACTTTTGAAGACTGTTTAAAAGGAGTTTTTTTAGGTTTCTGCTTTTTATTTTTATTTTTCTGGTAGTCTACCTCTTTGAGCTTCTTCATTATTCGGCTGAAGTACTCTTGTAGATAGCTTTCTAGGGTTGTGGTTTGTTGCTGATCTAAACCAAAGATTGTGTATACTTCATCCATTGAAGCATTTAACTGTTTACCACTAGCCAATACTTCTGTAAACGCTAGCCTGTCCGCTACATTCCATCCCCACTGAAAGAACCGCATTAAGCCCCGAACAGCACGCAGCAAGTTTATTGGCATCCGCGTTACCCTAGCGTCTTTTCCAGATAAGCGTTCGCACAGGTTGATGATTTCTTCTGCACTCCATGCACGAGTACCGACTACAGGAAAAACTTGGTTTTCCGTTTCTGGTACACTCAATGCTCTGATAGCAAACTTCGCAATGTCCTGAGTGTCCATATAGGCGATGGGAGAAGAATTACCTGTTACCCAAACTGGCTGTGCTTCCAAAATGGGAATCCCGTACTGACCGATTAACCCTTGCATAAACCCAGCTAGCCGCAAGATGGTGTAATTCAAGCCCGACTCAGCCAGGAAGAGTTCTGTACACCGCTTAATTTCCATTAGCGGCACTTCTGGGTATTTATCAGCATCTAAAATCGAAAAGAAGATAAAACGCTCTACACCTGCTGCAATTGCTGCTTGAATCAATGCTACTTTGCCATCCCAGTCCACTTGTTTGATACTCAGTGAATCTGTAGGGCGAGATGTTGACGCATCAATAACTTGGGTTACACCTTTTAATGCTTCCGCTATGGTATCGGGGTAACGCAAATTTCCCGGTACGAGTTCTGCACCCCATTCTTTGAGAAAAGCTGCTTTTTTACTGCTGCGGACAAGACAGCGTACTTTATACCCCTCATCGATAGCACGACGAGCCACTTGTCTTCCTAAGGTGCCAGTGGCACCGACGATTAATAATGTCATGAGGGTTGTAATAAATTTTAATGTTTTATGAAAAGAATGTTATCAGAATAACCTATGCAAACAAAACTTTACATCTTTTCTCAGAAAATCTATTTATTTGGAGAGACTTATGGGAAAAAAGCTTGTCCGGTTAACGGACAAGCTTTTTTCCCATTTCAATGAAAAAGGGAGTGGGAAGTGGGGAGAATAATAACTCTTAACTCCTAACTCAGCACTCAGCACTCCTAACTCAGCACTCAATTATTCTTCTGTGCCCTGAATTTTCAGTAACAAAGCGCCTAAAGCCCAGCCCACGAAGATTAAACCGAAAGACAATAGAGCTGCATTCAAAAGTTCGCCGCCCATTGGTGTGATTCTCCTTATGCAAAGTGGTGTGTAAACTAGGTCTACCAGAAGCTTTTCAATAGTTGCTGTAGGATTAGACCTGTGTAAATAATTGTGAAGTACTCCAACCTGCTTCGCCGAGGTTGGAAGCTCTCTAATATCTTAGAAATTCCAATCTTTTAGAATCAGGAACGGTCTTATTCGTTTTTAGAGTTTCCCGTCTCAACCGCCGTTGCCACGTTAGGAATTCCTATTTCTAGGAGTTCGGGACTAAAAACCCGATAATGGTCTTACGCAGCGTCCACAGGCAGCCGCCCGCCTACCGCAGGCAGTTTTATTTTTGTTTGTACACCACCGCATGGATTTATTGCAATAGCAAACCAGGCAACAGTGTTCTTTCCCTGAACTCTGATGTTTCTGCGGCAAGCATATAACTGCTACTTCGGATTAGCCTTTATGTTCCATACACACAGGCGGGTTAGCAACCATCTATATATTATCAGGACTTTCGTGATCCGTTAAACTAGTTTAGCAGGTAATCCCTACTAGTTTGGGGGGCAATCCCTACTGTTGAGAGAAGGGGAGATGGGGATATTGGGAAAATTTGATGATAATAATTATGAAGAGATTTTATGTATCAAAATAATCAAAGTAATTTAGTAAATTTTTGCAAAAAAAATCGTCCGCGTTTGGCGCTGACGCTGGGAGATCCGGCAGGGATTGGGCCGGAGGTGATTTTGAAAGCTTTAGCTGATCCAGAAATTAGTAAAAAATATGACCTTACAGTGGTGGGTAACGGGGATTTGCTCGTACAGATTTATCGCAAATTGAATTTAACTGAGAATTTAGCACCTTTGGCAAATCCAGACGAGTTATCAGTCATTGATGTGCAGTTGGATGGGAAAATTAAAGCTGAAATTATCCCAGGAACAGGTAATGCGGCGAGTGGTGCAGCTAGTTTTGGGTATATGGAATATGCGATCGCTCAAACAGTCGCTGGTAAATTTGATGGTATCGTCACCGGGCCGATCGCTAAATCTGCTTGGAAAGCCGCAGGGTATAATTATCCAGGGCAAACGGAACTTTTGGCGCAAAAATCAGGTGTTGACCGTTTTGGGATGTTATTCGTAGCGCGATCGCCCCACACTGGTTGGACACTCCGCGTTTTACTTGCTACCACACATATTCCCCTACGTCAAGTAGCCGATACATTGACACCGCAGTTGTTGACACAGAAACTAGATTTGCTGGTGGAGTGTTTGGAGAAAGATTTTAGGATAGAAAAGGCGAGAATTGCGATCGCAGGTTTAAATCCCCACAGTGGCGAACAGGGACAACTCGGACATGAAGAACAGGATTGGTTAATTGCCTGGTTAGAGCAAGAGCGGCAAAATCGCCCACAATTGCAACTAGATGGGCCAATACCGCCAGATACGATGTGGGTTAAACCTGGTCAAGCTTGGTATGGAAATTCTTTAGTACAAAATCCTGCTGATGCTTATCTAGCACTTTACCACGACCAAGGCTTAATTCCTGTAAAGCTGATGGCGTTTGATCGCGCAGTTAATACTTCTATTGGTCTTCCTTTCGTTCGGACTTCACCAGACCACGGAACAGCGTTTGATATTGCGGGTAAGGGAATTGCTGATGCTACGAGTATGAAAGCAGCGATACATTTAGCGGCTGAGTTAGTTAGTCAAAGATTGCCTAAGAAAAATTATGAATGATTCTGTAACTCAGGGGCTACGGCATCATCTAGGGGCTTTCGCTTTTTGGCAGTCATGACAACATCCCCAAAATTTCCTTAAATAGGCATGTAACATTTTCGCCAACAGTGTCTTCGGTGATCTAACCCCATCTAGAGTCAGAAAATTATGGGATTGCATCCGAAATCTGGTTATTTTAAGATGTAGAATATTTTGTCAGCATAGAGAAGCAAAATCATGAAGCCAAATTTATTTAGTGTAATTGCTCTTTTAGCAACATCTACTTTAGTTGGGATTAATAGCCCTGCTAATGCTACATCTAGCAGTTATCAGAAAACCTGTAACCAAATCTCAGTTTCTGGCAACGTTCTCTCAGCTAATTGTCGTCGAATAAATGGTACATTCAACGAAACTTCAATAGTCTTGCGGGGGATTGAAAATATTAACGGTACTTTCAAAGTGACTGACCCTGCTAAAATTAGCAATTATCAGTCAACTTGTGATGATATCCGCATCAGAGGAAACGATTTAACAGCTACTTGTAAAAGAAGAAATGGCACACTTAAGCGGACTTCAATAGTCTTGCAGGGGATTGAAAATATTAATGGTGTTCTGAAGTATACCAGCAGTCCCTGAGTCGATAATGTGCGTTGGCGTCGCCTTGCGTTAGGCATCGCACTGTTGTAATGGGGTGCGGGTGCGTAACTTTGCCGCCGTAGGCATTGCACCCCGATTATCGCCAAACCACCATAGCTAATTCTAAACCATCAGCAGTAATCAACTCTATTTCAAAAAATAGCTGCTCCTGATCACCAAACCTGCCTTGGATCATATTGTGCCAGCTATTCCTGTTTCATTCATCCGAAACTATGAACACCGGAGTGTTCGGGTGCTGCTGACGAGACTTATTTATAGCAGCTAATTCATCTTTATCAGTGAAATAGTCTCCACTCTCAGGTTCAACAGTTATATACCAGTTGTAGTGAGTTTTGATTAACTCTGGCTGAACTCGGTTAAAAATAACTTTACAGCGTTGGTAAAATCCCTCTTGTTCAGCTTTCGATTGAGCTTTTTTTTCTTCTGACCACTGAATATCAGGGAATATTCTTCCCTGACGAAGTGTGCGAATAGGCTTTGGCTCACTGATTGTTGTTTGTCCCTTTTCCTGTAAGGATTATGGGGCTGTTCTTGTATCGCTGATCTGACTCTATATTAAATCTTTGTAACTTGCGCTCCCATCTAAAAAACAAATTATAAAGTACTTCCGAAATCGGGAAACTTAGGAATTAGTAATCTCGTCGGGCGCTTCAAACTTGTAACCATAGCCCCGCACAGTTTTAATAAACTCCGGTACGCTGGTATCGACTTCCATCTTCTTACGCAACTGACCAATATGCACATCAACCACCCGGCCATCTCCTACATAGTCGCAACCCCAGATTTTTTGGATTAGCTGTGGGCGACTCCAAGCCTGATTAGGATGACTTGCTAAAAAATGTAAGATATTAAATTCCAGCGCTGTTAAAGTGAGAGGCTTATCGTTAAGTGTTACCTCTCGACCCTCTGGGTTAATTGCTAGCTGCTTGAAGACAATACGTTGTGTTGGGGAGGGGTTGATGTAGCGTATGCGTCTCAAAAGAGCTTCTACTCTAACTTCAACTTCTGCAAGACTAAATGGTTTAGTCATGAAATCATCAGCACCTGCGCTTAAGATTTTAATTTTATCAGCCTCGTCAGTTCTACTAGTTAGTATCAGCACTAAAACATTAGTACGACTCTGCATTTCTTGGCAGAGGCTATAACCATTAACATCCGGCAAATTCCAATCCAGAATCACTAAAGCAGGGTTGAATTGCTCAAACAACGATAAGGCAGTCTTACCATCTGCTGCCGACTCTATTTGATATTTCCGACTTAAAAAACGATAGACGAGATTTCGCACGCCGAAGTCATCATCGACGATCAGAATTTTGGGAGTAGTAGCAGTAACCATAACCATAATGTTGCCTATTGTAGATTGGGCGATTTGCTGTTGCGCCAGTTTTGCCTTACGTGTTTCTTGAAAGTATATTCATTCGCGTCTGTGCTGAGTGCGATCGCTACTGTAGTACTTGTATACAATTAATTTTCCATGAAGTTTATCAAAACTTCAGCCATCGTAATACTTATAAAATGTATAAGTATTGGAGGATTTGTGTATAATTTTGATTTTTATTGTATAATTTCAAAATTATATACTTAAAATAAGTGTAATTGAAGAGCATCTTTATAACTGCAAATAGTCCAGAGAAACACCAAACGCCACGATAATTGCTACAACTTTGTCAGAGCAACGCACTCCCTGATTAATTAGATATCTATAAAAGGCTTACAAACTAAGCTATAAGCCAATCTAGATTCTAAACTCCTACTTACCCAAATGTACTCTAGGCAACGGGTATGTCTTCTTGAAGAGGGTCTACGAAAATTTACTCAGCGTGCATTTACATGTAGCTACCCTCTTAAGCATATACTATACTACAAGTTTCAGCCTGAGACTATTTTATTAGGGTGAAAGAATTTGCTGAAGATGCCAAAAAACACAGCGAATTCAATCTATTGAACTACATCACCCAAGAATTTATTAGTTGCGGTGTTGAACAGGAATCAACTAAAATTCTGCTGGCTGAGGGCAAACTGCTGATTTTGCTAGATGGATTAGATGAAGTACCAGCACAAAAGGTAGTTAACAATTCAAAATTCAAAATGACGCTCTCTACGAGACGCTAAAAGCGAACGCAGACTCGCTCTAAGCGAACGCGAGTGCGTCTCTAAGAGTTGCTATGCTCTCGAACGCGAGTGCGTCTCCCCTTCTCACATTGGGAGAGGCTAGCGCCTTCGCGGAGCGTCTCGTAGAGAAGGGAGAAGAGAAGGCTTTACGCTGCGCTAACAAAATTATTGCATTAAAGACATTTTCAGACTCTTATTTAAACTCCGACTGAAACTTCGCGGAGGCGGAGTGGCTCCGACTCCGCGCTACTTGTATTGTTGGGATCTTAAACCCTTTGATTTACGATAAAGTCACAATAGAAATTCGGAGATTTACCCAAACTTTTTACAAAAATCAGTTTGTTATTAGCTGTCGGATTGCTGCCCAAAAATATCGATTTCAGGGATTTGCTGAAGTTGAAGTGGTAGACTTTGATCAAGAACAAGTAGAAGTTTTCGCCAAAAATTTTAGACTATTTTTTTATTAATTAGGTAGGGAATTTAATAAATTTAAATTTATTCACAATAGACTTCTAGCAAAAGCCAAAAAATCAGGAATGTCATTCTGTTCGCGCAGCGTTCCCGCAGGCTACGGAATGCAGTGGAGAGAAGAATCTCACAGATGTTTCGCTCCGCTCAACATGACAATTTAAGCATTTATGCAAG
>NZ_JABXKM010000258.1 GCF_017115025.1 Nostoc sp. NOS(2021)
GTAGAATTCTCCCCCTGCTCCCTGCTCCCTGCTCCCTGCTCCCTGCTCCCTGCTCCCTTATCTCCCTCATCTCCCTCATCTCCTTCATCCCCCTCACTCAGCAAAGTTGACTTAACAAACTACTAGGCGTCCAATTTTTTCTCCACTAATTCGTTAGTCAGCTTAGGATCAGCACGTTTGCCTGTCTTTTTCAGAACTTGTCCGACAAAGAAGCCTTTGAGGTTGGTGTTACCGTTGCGATACTTTTCTAGTTCTTTGGGATTGGCGGCTATGACTTCATCAACGATCGGTTGCAATACACTAGGATCGGTGATTAACTCCTGACCCGCAAAGGCTTTCTCAGGAGAAATACCACTGAGCAAATCTGGCAACTTTTCTTTAGCTTGAGCATTGCTAATTTTGCCCGTTTCAATGCGAGTGATAATCTCTGCTAAATTGCTGGGAGTCAGGGCGATTTCAGTAATACTGAGTTTTTGCTTATTGAGGTGTGCTGCAATATCTTGAGTAATCCAGTTTGCAGCAGCTTTGGGATTTGCTCCAGATGCGATCGCAGTTTCAAAATATTCGGCTACTGGATGATCTTCTGTCAGCACTCGCGCATCATAAGCCGAAAGCCCCAACTCACTTTCATAATGATGGCGTTTTTGGGCTGGTAATTCTGGTAATTCGCTGCGCCATTGCTCTAATTGGGCATTTGTCACCTCAATTGGTGCTAAATCTGGTTCGGGGAAGTAGCGGTAATCGCTAGAACCTTCCTTAATCCGCATACTACTTGTGCGTTGAGTGCCTTCTTCCCACAAACGAGTTTCTTGGATAATGCGATCGCCTGCTTCGATTGCGGCGATTTGGCGCTCAATTTCGTAGTCAATCGCCCGTTGGATGGCGCTGAACGAGTTCATGTTTTTAATTTCTACCTTGGTGCCAAACTCCTCTCGTCCCACCGGACGCACGGAAATGTTGACATCGCAGCGCAGAGATCCTTGTTCCATATTGCCGTCACTCACGCCGAGATAGCGCACAATCCGGCGCAACTCTTCGGCATATTCAGCAGCTTCTAGTCCAGAACGCAAATCAGGTTCCGAGACAATTTCTACTAAAGGTATACCTGCGCGATTGTAGTCTACCAGAGAATAGGAAGAACCGGAGAGGCGATCACTGCCTGCGTGTACCAATTTTCCAGCATCTTCCTCCATATGCAGACGCGTGATGCCAATGCGTTTGCGAGTGGGGTTTCCCTCAGCATCTACCAACTCAATTTCTAACCAACCATGTTCTGCGATCGGTAGATCGTATTGAGAAATTTGGTAATTTTTGGGTAAATCTGGATAAAAATACTGTTTACGGTCAAATTTGCTATATTTAGCGATTTGACAATTTAGCGCCAAACCAGCTTTTACGGCGTATTCTAATACTTTTTTATTGAGTACAGGTAAGACCCCAGGTAAACCCATACAAACCGGGTCAATGTTAGTATTGGGGTCAGCACCGAATGCCGTAGAGCTATTAGAGAAAATCTTGGTGTTAGTACTCAGCTGACAATGGGTTTCTAGACCAATAATCGCTTCATACTCAGTTTTTACGGTCGTAGCAGTGGTCATAATATCAATATTTGGGCATAATCCTTGTAGTGGTACTATTGTAGCGGCGTATTGAGTTGCCCTGAAGACGGTTATTTGGGTGAGCAATGCTTACCCTCTTGAGCTTGAAAAAGAAGGTGCAAACCTAAAGTGAAGAAAATCTTAATCATTGGTTCTGGGGGCGCTGGTAAATCTACCCTAGCCCGTGAACTGGGAACCATTTTAGGCTTAGAAGTGATTCACTTGGATGCTTGGTACTGGAATCCTGGTTGGGTTGAGACTCCAAAAGCTGAATGGCAGAGCATAATCCAAGACCTAACCCTACGAGAATCTTGGATTATGGATGGTAACTATGGCAGTACTCTCGACGTTCGTTTGTCGGTTGCAGATACAGTAATTTTTTTGGATTTTCCCCGTCTTTTATGTTTGTTGCGAGTGATTAAACGTCGTTTCATGTATGCTGGACAATCTAGACCTGATATCGCATCAGATTGTCCTGAAAGATTGAACTGGGAATTTATCAAATATATATGGTCATACCCAATTACTCGTCGTCCTGGAATTCTCGAAAAGCTTAGTCAACTAACACCAAATCAGCAAGTTATTATTCTTTGCGAACCAACAGAAGTCAGAGAGTTTTTACAAAATACACCGTATTTTAGGTAAATGAAGTACACGGGTAGGGGCACAACATGTTGTGCCCCTACGATTATCTGTACCTCACTAAGTTACAATCTGCTGTATTTCCCAATATTTAGATTTACTCAATTGATTTTTATTAAAATTATCTGAAAAAATAGGTAAAGCAAATATTGTTATTTATGTGCTAACTAACTAATAGTAAATAAGGTTAAATTACTATAATAAAGTATTAAATTAGCAAATTATATTAGGGAGCAAATAAGATTATGATTGATGTCAAAACAGCAGTAAATGCTGCCCATGAATACATAAAATCCATGCAAGACATGATGGGTTCTTCATTAGGAGATTTGAGATTTGAAGAAGTCGAACTTTCTGAGGATAAAAGCTTCTGGTTGATTACTTTAGGGTTTGATATTCCTAAAAAACCTCCTAAAAGTCGATTGGAAGAATTAATTCCTATCTCTATTGCTCCTACCCTTGTGTTGTATGAACGAGAATATAAACTTTTTAAGGTAAATTCTCAAACTGGCGAAGTAGAAGCAATGAAAATTAGACAAGTATGAAAAATTTGATTGCTTCCCTTGTTCGTTGTTATTGCCAAAAAGGGATTTTAATTGATACAAATATCCTGCTTCTCTTCTTAGTTGGGAGCGTCAATCAAGAACGAATAACTAAATTTAATCGAACCCAGCAATTTCTACCAGAAGATTATGAGCTTCTGCTAGAATTTATTGCACGCTTTCAAAAGCTTGTAACAACTCCGAATATTCTGACAGAAGTTAATAGCCTCGCAAATCAACTTGGTGAACCTGAACGTTCTCAGTGCTTTGCAATATTTGCTCAATTTGTTAAAAATGTTGCTCTTTTGGATGAATACTACGTAAAGAGTTTAGATGCTGTTAATACTGAAAAATTTGTCAAATTCGGACTTACTGACAGTGGAATCCTGACTTTATCTAAAGGAAAGTATCTTGTACTAACTGATGACTTCAAGCTAGCAAGTTATCTTCATAGTCTAGAATTTGACGTGATTAACTTTAACAATATTCGTCCCCTTAACTGGAAGTAGAAACATCAATTATAAAAATATATACACCACTTAATTAATGCCTGAAACTCTTTAATAATAAATCAAACTATTAACATAAATTAGCACTCTCGGCTTGTTAGTGCTAATTTATGACTGAGGTTTAATGCCTATGATATAGACCAAAACTATACTTTTTCTAGATGCTTTAGTTACTTGTCAGGCATTATATTAGAAAAAACTAAAGCTTTCCTGCAAGGAATTTACAACTGGGAGTACTAGCATGAAATACACTTTTGATATTGTCGGCGTATCTCCACTTTTGCAGTTTTTTAATCACCAACAGCAAAATGAGCAAAAAACACCCCACCAAGGCGTGGAATACTTGGGAATGCATACGTGTACACTAGATACGTTTCTAGAATCGGTGGAATCAGTTCCAGCAAAGTGGGGTTGGAATCTAGATCAAGTGGTAGATACGGTGATTCAGTTTTGGTTGAACAACTCAGACAGTATTCGTTATTGGAAAGTACGTTTAAGTGATGCTGGTAAGGATAATTTACTAGTCGCAAGATTGGCGGATATAACCGCCTTACAAGCTGAATTTGAATCCCTACTAGATAAGGAGTGGTGAAGAGATAGCTAGAATTGAAGAAGAATTCAGGAGGGGAGCAGGAGTTGCTCCGCCTCCAGTCAAAATCAATGCTTTTCTCTGTTATTCTCGTTTTCAAGTGCTTTGAGAATTTTGAGATATAAATTTTCTATTCTTTTCGTCATTTCTGGAATTAGCTATTTATTCGCATAATTCTTCACTAAAAAATCTTTTTGCTTCAGTAATATTATAGCCAAATTGATTCAGGAAAAAGCTCGAAACCCCTTTGTCTTTAGCTATTGCTACTGAACCAGAATAATTAATACTAAACCTAGTACTACGAAAAAAGGTTTTATTGCCATTTTTACATGTAATCAGTCCCACAAAGGTGCATTCTGGGTCTCAGAAAACTACTGCTCCTATTTTCTCTGCTAATTTTTGAATTCTTGATGTTAAAAATGGTGTTTCCATGATCATAACTAGAATTTTACGGGCAAAACATTAACTATTTTACCTCAGTTAGTCAACATATTTTAAATTAAACAGTTATCCTCTGTATTGTCCCGAAAGCTATAGTAAAAATCTGAGAAAAAATTCATTTTATAATATCTAAAATTTAAGTATTCTAAACTAACTATAAAAAACGTAAATGCCTGCAATATAGCTTTCCCGTAGGCGTATAGCCCGCCGTAGGCATCGCACTTATCGAAAATCAAGAGTGTGTCCGCGCTCATTAATCCTACAAACGTTATTGTTCATTTTCTATTGAGCTTTTAATTGTATTTGTATTTTTTGAGACATTTAGGTTCATTTTACCACTGATGCTGACTTTACTTATGTGTATTCATACAAATTATACAATTCCAATAATTGTCAAACTTCTGCTTGAGCATTGTTGTGTCCTGGAAACAATTGCAAATTAAGGCGTTGAGATTCATAGCCACCTGAAAGTTACAACTTAGTTGGTCTAAAATATAGCGCTAAGTGTTGACAATCTATAAATAATCGAATAACAAGGTGGCAGCAGCATAAAAAAAAGCGTTAATGCATTCCTACTTAGAAACTAATTAACGCCCTTCATGAAATTTCATACGGATAAGATAATTATGCCAGAAAATACGGATAACAAAGCTTCCAAATCAGACAATCAGCCTATTGCCTATAAAGAACGCCTCAATTCTTGGGCGATCGCTCGTCTACTTCCTAATACGCAACGGGAGATTGTTGCTCGCTTCCGCAGCCGTTCTGATGCCGATGGTTATATGCGGCACTTACCTCAGGAAATACCAAATGCTTCCTACATGGTTGTTTTTGATTGTCAACGCCAAGAAGCTGTGATTTAAAGTATAAGTATAGGCAATAGACCTATCTTGAAAATAGGGAACAGCTTACAAGTCACAGGGAACAGGGAAAGAGATTTTCGTTCTGAATTGTGCTCACATAGCGGGCGCTTTGTGCTCACTCTGTTCATGAGCGTCTCTTGCAAAAGGGGCTTTTGCACTCTTGTGGTGAAAAGGGAAGGGTTAAGGGAAAAGGAAAATTCAATCCCTTTAACCCTTGTTCTTAATCCCCACTCCCCTTTTCTTGTACTCATGGGCGTAGCTTGCTTAAAAGTAGGGGTCTAGGAAGCCTGCCTCTGGGTGTCTACGCACTTGTGGTAAACTTAGGGTATGATAAAATAATTAAAAATGCGTAGGCGTAGCCTGCCCTAAGCTTGTGGAAGGGCAGGCAAAAGCTCAGTGACCGTCGGAGACATCGCTTACAACTCCAGATTGCAATTTACGCTTCACTTAAAAATTCTGGATGTTGCCAACGAGCATATTGACCTTTGTATTGTACCTTTTCAAATCCGAGTTTCCGAGCCACCCTTGCCAATTCACCAAACAGTAAGCCTTTGCGCGTCTATGTTGGTGAGCCACTAACTTCAAGTTTATTCGCGTCAGCAGCACATTAGGGAATGCAAGTGCGTCTCGGAGATAAGCCTAGTACGGACAATTTGCTGCGAAGTAAGTCGGCGTGAATAATTACAGCATATTGCAGGTTTATGAAGTACAGTAACAACAGTCTGTAAACCAGTTTTTTAGATGTTTCGGATTAATCAAATCAAGAGCCGTGGCAATAAGAATATCAACCATTTTTGTTGTGGTTGGAGAGAATTGACGTAAAAAAGCTTTAAGTTGCGACCACCAAAGTTCAATCGGATTAAAATCAGGAGAATAGGGTGACATATTGAGAACACTGGCACTCTTTGATAGAATCAATGGTTCAATTGAAGCTACTTTGTGAGATGGCACATTATCCATAACAACTACAGCACCCGGCCATAATTGAGGAAGCAAACATTTTTGAATAAATACTTTCATTTGCATTTCCATCCATTGAGGCATTCATCGTCATGACATCTTTTACTTTTTTTAAGCTTATTGCTCCAATAACCGTTACTTTCGCACCTCTATAAAATGGTTTTAAATCATACACTCTTTCACCGTAGGGGCTGCGAGCATGAGTTCGTGTTAAACCGAGCAAAACACCCATTTCATCAATGAAAACCAAGTTTTCCGGGTCTATATTTTTCACTTTCTCCCAAAATTCACATCTGAGCTTTTGGACTCTTTCCGTGGCACATTGGCTACTACGTAGCGTCTTTTTTTTTGTGTCAACTTTTGTCTTTGCAATGCACGACACATAGCACTAGTGCTTACCCATTTATCGTAAGTTTGTCCCCAATATTCACAATATTCAGATAAAGTTGCATCTGGATATTTTTCTACCATTTGAGCTAGCTCAATTTTATGCTTATCCAAATCACTCTTCATGCCTCCACCTTGTTTTTGTGGCTGTACATGACCTTGAGTTCTTTTGAGTAAAAGCAGCCTTTGTACAAAAGTCTTACTTACATCAAACCTAGAAGCTATTTTTCAAGCTTGATGTATCACCTTGAGAGTAAGCGTTAATTATTTTTTCTCGAAAGTCAATGGAGTAAGCTTTCATAGTACTAATTGATGCACTAGTATTTAGTGTACTCTATCTACCTGCAATCTGCTGTATAATGTCTAGCGCCCTGATGCCAGGAAATACCACAGTTGATAGTTAAAAACGTGGCACACATTGCTCTCATTCTAAAATTCATCTAATTTGAATGGTGGAACTAAAACTATGACCTACGCCTACAGCATGGATGACGCGGTGCAGGTAGCTAATCAGGCGGCTACTGACATTGAGGCGTGGTTATGGTCAAAGTCAGAAACCATCAGCGTTGTTAATGTTGAGGATGACCCAGACTACCAGCGCCGCGATGTTGACCTCATCTGGACAACGCACAGTGGCGAAATTTTGATTGAAATTAAGGGCGATAGGTGGAACAAGACACGTAACTTGTTCTTTGAGACTCACAGCAATCTAGAGAAGGGAACCCCCGGCTGCTTTATGTACACCGAGGCAGACTGGCTGTTTTATTACTTCGTGAATACGCGCCAACTGTATAAGCTACCGATGCCAAAAACGCGGGAGTGGTTTTTGATTACCATGAAGCGGTTTCGGGAGCGCTCGACTACCACACCCGTAGGGGGCAGTCATTACACGACTGTGGGGCGGCTTGTGCCGATTACAACGGTTATGTTGGAAGTGGCGGGGATTAAGATGGAGCAGCTGTAGGGGTGCGATGGGGCGATCGCATCCGTTCTTAGAGGAAAAGGGGAGAGCGATCGCTTCCCATGTTTGCGGGGTAGTTCTGGGACAAAGGGGGGCGATGCCTAACAGCGGGCTACGCCTACGCTGTTTCCCAATTTTTCCTCTAAGAATTCAAGTTCAACATCACTTAAAAAACTCCCCTTCATTCAAGTCAAGCAAGAAATTTTACTATAAAAACACATTCCAGTGTATATACGGTTGGCATGATAGTTTTCATCAAGGAAATTCCTTAGCTACGACGAGAGCAGAATCGTTGCGCGGTTGAGGCTTTAAAAATGCGCTCTACAACTGGCTTTTAGTCTAGTTCCTAGAGGAGGCGGATTTAAGCGATGCCGACCGGGAGAAAATCGCATTCGACAACTAGGACCATCTGTGCGCCGGCGTTCAGCGCATAGCGGCGCTATGATCTGAAACGAAAGACTGCATTCTGGAGGAACCTGTGCAATGAGCGATCTCAAGCTTAAAATTGGCTGCTCTAACTACGACCACACGCGTGCGTTGTTCGATGACACCGTAAAGATCGATGGCGTCGATGCCAGCTTCGAGAGCGCCCGCATTGTCTCGGACATTTTCGAGCGCATGGTGCGGCAGCGCGCGTTTGACGTCTCGGAATTGGGGTTGACGTTCTATCTACGCACCCTCGACCTCGATGATCCGCCGTTCATCGCGCTTCCGGTGTTTCCAAATCGTAATTTCCGACATTCGGCGATCTTCATCAACACGTCGAGTGGCATCGAAAAGCCGGAAGACCTCGCAGGCAAGACCATCGGCGAATTCGGGATTTACGGCCACGATGCGGGCGTGTGGCCAAAGGGGATTCTCTCGGACGAGTACGGCGTGACGCCGGACCAGTGCCGCTGGATCATCGGCGCCTCTGATTGGTACATGCCACCATTTGATTTCATCCCGCAACGGCATCCTGCGAACGTCGACGTAATGCCGGTGCCGTTCGGCAAAGCGTTGGGGCCGATGCTCGAAGCGGGAGAAATCGACGCGTTCATCTCGGCTGTTGCGCCGCAGTGCGTGCTGAACAACTCACCGCAAGTCGCGCGACTGTTTCCCGACTACGAGTCGGTCGAACGCGCGTACTACCGACGTACTGGCATCTTCCCGATCATGCATACGGTCGTAGTTCGCAAAGAGCTTCTCGCACAGCATCCGGCTCTCGTACAGGCCATCTACCGAGGCTTTTGCGACGCGAAAGAGGTTGCGATGGAGCAGTATCGGAAAGGCTTAATGGAGCAACACGGGAACCTTATGATACCGTGGTTTACTCCACTCTTCGACGAAAACCGCCGCCTGTTTCCTGATGATTGGTGGCCGTACGGCGTCGAAGCGAATCGCAAGACGATCAACACTTTCTTGCGCTATTTCTTTGAACAAGGTCTCTCGAAGCGGCGGCTGACATGCGAGGACATCTTCGTGCCGGAGCTACTCGGAACGTAACGCCGGCTGTGGTGTTCAGGCGCTTTTCGGAATCCTTCACGTATCTAGTAGTCTACCAAGGCAACAATGCTTGGTTACACAGTCGGGTATAAGCGTTCCATCTTTCTCCGTGCATCTGTGGTTTGAAAGCGCCAATAAACACTTGCGCGTTGAAGATTACCAGGCTTTATGGGTCTGTTCCCTCTGAATGGCAGCCGATTCCGTCTCATCGCCAGCAACCCACTCAGTCAACCAAGTAAAGACACTGCGCCCAGCTTACAGGAGTTGCAGACCATCTATGACCAGCGCTCGCATATTCCGGCACGCTTTCGCGACTTGACCTGGAGTTCTTGGTTCGGGATTAACAGCCGCATGATCGAGCGGCTTAAAGTAGGAAGGCTATTTCTTGGTGGCGATGCCGCTCATATTCACAGTCCCGCTGGAGCCCAAGGAATGAACACCGGCATTCAGGACATGGTGAATCTAGGATGGAAGCTAGCCTTCGTACTTAAAGGGTATGCCCCGGAAAAGCTGCTCGACACCTATGAGCAAGACCGCCTTCCGGTTATCCATAACGTGCTGACGAAGACAGAAGGCCCTGTCAAGCAAACCTCACGATCAAACCTGGAGATATGCTCTTCACGGGTTCACCATCTGGCTCCGCAGGAGTTCATGGTGGTCGTTTTCTAAAACCCTGCGATCGCATCCATGCAGAGATCGAAAACATCGGCAGCTTAAATGTGATCATGCGGCAGGACTAAAAACAGCAAAGAAGAAGCACATGAATATTCCACCTCTTAAGGGCATTCATCACGTCAAGTTCGCGGTTAGCAATCTTGATCATAGTTTGCACTTTTATGAGCAAGTCTTTGGTGCTAAACGGAATGTGGCATGGGATCACAAGCATGAAGATGGATCAATTTACGCCTACATTCTTGATGTTCCCAATCTCGGCACGCGAGTCGAACTGCGCCTCAGCCCTGAAGAAGCCGAGAAGCAAAAAGGTTTCGATCCATTGACCATTGCCGTTGATGATCGTGCTGCTCTCGAAGCTTGGGGCAAGCACCTAGATAAACTTCATATTGAACACTCGCCCGTGCTTACCGGAATTCAGGCATGGCTGATTGTCTTCGACGACCCTGATGGGCGGCGTTTACGGCTTTACACTCTCGCCACCCACGGTTCGGATCTGAAGTCGGACGAAGATTCACCTTGGCTGAAATACGCCAATTGGTTTCATACTGCTTCGGCAATTTGCATTGTGCCGTTACATGTAGCGCGCAAGCAACAAGAAAAAGCTCTAAATCTTTGCTGGTATGCCACCCAGCTTGGTCAATAGCTAAGAGAATATGTTTATTAGCGCCTAAGTTGAATTCACGGGCAAAATCTGCTAAAACCTGATTAAACAGCTCTGTATTGACGTAAGGAAGAATCCACCAATAACTTTCCCCGGTATTGGGATGTACGAACGCATAGAACCATAATTACTTGTATCTCCAGTTGACATTGGCTATAGGTGTTTCCTATCGACGGAACATAAACGTAGTCGTTTAATCGGCTTGAGTCCTAAACGTTAGCGAGTCTGCGAGCGTCTGTTCATCCTCGCACCAAAGTTGAATTTCTGCATCTGGGTAATATCATGTCCGGGTAATTAGTTGTGATTCCCATAGTCATTGC
>NZ_JABXKM010000310.1 GCF_017115025.1 Nostoc sp. NOS(2021)
GACTGGGTTGAAAGTCTGTTTGTATATAGGTTTTATCATCAGTTAATGTCCTAACCTTCTTGTCCGTTGCTATATCTGTATTATCCTAGCTAAATATTAATTTCAATACAAAAATAGCTAAAAAGAAAGCTGCTGTGGAGATAGATTGCTACATATTGGTAAATCTTCCTCACGATGGAAGTTTTACAGCAGAATTCAGAAGTAAATCTGGCTTGGAGACTTAGGTTGTGTACTTCACCAAATTTAAATCCGCTGTAATTAGACAAACCGGAATTAGCATCTTCTAAAGAATTAGTTTCCCGGCTATAAATCAATACGTCTGAGTTAAGACTTGATCTTCCCTAATCCTCCTTAAAAAGGAGGGAATTAAGCTGGCCGATCTAGCGCATTGGGCTATAAATAAAATTTATATGGATGAGAAGCAACAAATCTTAATCAAAGGTATTGACTACGTAATGTACAATTAAAACGCCTTTAGGTAGGCAAAATCCAGATAAAAAAATGAATCAGTATTCCGTAACAAGCAGCAGTGTAGTGAAAGAAAAAGCCAGGGAGTTGGGCTTTCACAAAGTTGGAATTGCTGCTGTAGATAGGGTAGATGCCACAGAAGCGCAGAGGTTACAAGCATGGATTGAACTGGGTTATCACGCCGATATGGAATGGATGGCTAATCCAAAGCGCCAGGATATCAGCTTAGTGATGCCTGAAGCGCGATCGCTAGTGTGTGTGGCGCTAAATTACTACACACCCCATCAACGTCCCGAAGGAGAGGAATACGCCAAAATTTCCCGCTATGGTTGGGGAAGGGATTATCACAAAGTGATGCATAAAAAACTCAAGCAGCTATCTACATGGCTAGAATCACTTGATGAAGGCGTACAAACTCGTTATTATGCAGACACTGGCCCGGTGCCAGATAAAGTGTTGGCTCAACTTGCCGGAATTGGTTGGATTGCCAAGAATGGTAATGTGATTACACGAGAATATGGCTCTTGGGTATTTTTAGGAGAAGTGTTGACAAATTTGCAATTAGAGAGCGATCGCCCGCATACAGAACACTGCGGTAGCTGTACTCGTTGTCTTCAGGCTTGTCCTACAGGTGCAATTACTCAGCCTTTTATCGTGGATGCTAATCGCTGCATTGCTTATCATACGATTGAAAATCGGGCAGAGGAATTGCCAGAGACAATCACACCCCATTTGCAAGGCTGGGTTGCTGGTTGTGATATTTGCCAGGATGTTTGTCCTTGGAATCAACGTTTTGCCAGCACAACTGATATTGCAGAGTTTCAGCCTTATCCTGCGAATATTGCTCCCCAACTGCTAGAATTAGCCCAAATCTCAGATCAGGAGTGGGATAAACGATTTCCAGCATCTGCCTTGCGGCGGATTAAGCCAGAAATGTTACGACGCAACGCCCTAGCTAATCTTGACGCATCCAGGCGAAAGAATGACCCCGAAAGTAATTATTTTTGATTTTGATGGCACAATTGCTGATACAGTAGATGCCCTTGTCAGTATTGCTAATCGTCTAGCTGTAGACTTTGGTTATAGACAAATAAGCCCAGAGCAATTAGCCCTCCTTAAAAACTTCACATCTAGGGAAATTATTAAGTACTCAGGAGTTTCTCTATTTAAGATACCTTTTCTAGTTAAAAAAGTTAAAGGAGAATTAAAAAACAAAATTCCAGAATTAAAGCCAATTCCGGGAATTAAAGAAGCATTAATGGAACTCCAAGCTCAAGGATATAAGCTGGGCATTATCACTTCTAATTCTAAAGAAAATGTTACGCAATTTCTGACAATCAATGATTTAAATCATCTATTTGATTTTATCTACTCAGGAATTACAATTTTTGGCAAAACAACCATAATCAATAACGTATTGAGGCAAAAGCAACTCCAGCCTCAAGAAGTTATTTATGTCGGAGATGAAACCAGAGATATAGAAGCATCAAAGAAAGCAAATATCCAAGTGATTGCAGTGACTTGGGGCTTTAACTCACCGGAAGCACTAGCCAAGCAAAATCCAGATTATTTAATTCAGCAACCTAGTGAACTACTAGAAGTGATGAATGGTAGTAGTTAATTAATAGTTAATAGTTAATAGTTAAAATTTTAACTATTAACTATTAATTGTTGGGGAAAACTTAATTTTTCCGTTCACCCTTTTCCAAAGCTTGTTTGACTAGATCATCACTGACATTAGTTACACCCTCAGTCTGAGTATTCCCAACTTCCTTTGCTAACTCTACATAATCATCAGGATTACCAGTTGACTGGGTTTGGGTTTTTGTCTCTTCTGATTTAGAGGTTTTATATTTAGGTGCAGTAGCTGCTTCGGCTGCTGCCCCCCCTTCACCTGTGCGATCAACTTCACTAACGCTGAATTGTTGTGCAGTTGCATAATCAGCATCAAAATCCACCGTTGGCGCTTTTTCTTGACCACTAGCTATGCTTTCGGCAGCTAATTGTGCATCCTGGGTGGAAGCTTCATTTAAATTGGGCTTTACTTCATCCGGCATCACTAAAACCTTAGGTAAATTTTTTATTACTAGGGGGATTGTAGCAAAGTAATGTGCTGTTTTCTTGCTTCCTTGGGAGAGACTTTTACCTCTATTAAAAGGTAGATTAAAGCTACAATTTCCAATTAATTTAACTCTTTCTATCGGTAGTAGAATCTGATTCTCAAATTCTGGTAACACTTAGTTTGGCCTGTTAAATTTCCTTGGAGACAAAATTATGACTGCAAGTTACGATAAAACTATTTCTCAAGCCCAGAGCAATGAAACTCAAAAATTGGTGGACGCGTTTAACGATTTAGATACCGATGCCAAATTAGCCTGGTTCTATTTTGTTTATGAAAAAATGGGTGATTCGATCACGCCAGCGGCTCCAGCTGCGGCCGAACCAGAATTAGCACCAATTCTGCTAGGAGATTATTTTGAATTATCAGATGAGCAGCAACTAGATATTATGCGGGATATAGTTAACCGCAAAGATACCGAATATTCCCGTGCCTATGGAGCGATAAAAGAAAACAACCAGCTGTTAGTTTGGTATGCTTGGGCAGTAGCTATGGGAGATACGGTGGTTGACTTACCAGCTAGCTACCAGGCAACTAAGGCGATTAATGATCTGGTTTCCCAGATTGAAGGACTAGATTTTGAGGAGCAAATTTCGGTGTTTCGGACAATATCTGGTGAAATGGGTTACACCGATGTCAAGCCGATCGCAACGCAAGCAGAAACGGGCAAAACGCCGAGTTTGTAATCAGCCCTGGCGACTAGAAGTCGCGGCTACACAAACAAAGTCCGCCTACGCGGACTAAATCTACATCCATTACCTCTGTTTTTCTCAATCACTAGAAGTTGCGGCTACACAGCAAGCTGATTCAAGTCGCCTGGAGTGAGGTTGGAGTGTACTACTTCACCATCACGGAACCAAACGATGCGCTGGGTTTGACGAGCAACTTCTGGTTCATGAGTTACCATGACAACGGTGATTCCACTGGCATTTAGTTCGCCAAAAATATCTAAGACTTCTTGGGTTGTGTGCGAATCAAGTGCGCCTGTGGGTTCATCGGCTAGGAGTACTACGGGACGATTAACGATCGCACGGGCGATCGCTACTCGTTGTTGTTGTCCACCAGATAGTTGAGTTGGTTTGTTGTTGAGGCGATTTGCTAAACCGACTCGCGTCAGTGCAACTGTGGCGCGATCGCTTCTTTCTTTGGGATTCACATCAGCATACACCATCGGCAGCATGACATTTTCTAATGCTGTTAGTTGGGGTAATAGGTGGAATTGTTGGAAGACAAACCCCAGCTTTTTGTTACGGATGTGTGCCAATGAGCGATCGTCCATTTGGGCTACATCGAGATTATCTAAGTAATAATGTCCAGAAGTAGGACGGTCTAAACAGCCGATAATATTCATGGCTGTGGATTTACCTGAACCAGAAGGCCCCATGATTGCACAATATTCACCCTGTTCCACAATTAGGTTGACATCATTCAGCGCTCGTACTTCTGTTTCGCTACTACCATAAATTTTGAAAATGTTTTCTAGTCGAATGATTGCTGGTTTCGGTATAGGATTAGCAACTAGAGAATCGGTAATTGAAATAGTTTTTGCCATAAAGATTTGGTTATTAGTTATTAGTTATTAATTTTTTCTTCCTTGTCTCCCTTGTCCTTTATTTATCCACCACCAACCCAAGGCGATAAACAACAATGTAACAACAATACTCAAAAACAAAGAGGCGTAAAAGGGATGTGGTGGGTTGTTGGGAGATATCGCGGTTAGAGGTTGGTTGATTTTGTCGATATCTTGGACGATTACGCCGGAGATAATTGCACCGCCACCAAAGCCTATGCCTAGTACTTGGATGGTATTTTCTAAAGAGCGATGTCTACGACGGGCTACGCCTACGCGCTCGGCTTGTTCTATTTCTACGATGCCGCGAATTGAGTCTATTGCTCTACCCAATAACTCCAAACCATGACGAAAATAACCTAAATCGGCGTTTATTTGTTGTTGGAAGAAAGGGCAATTCTTCTGACTTAAGGTTTCTAAAAAGCTGATATTCTCGCCTATTATAGCATGAACTTTCTGTAATCTTTCCTCATAATTATAGGCATTAATAGCGATTGTATTTTGGTAATCTTCTAAGTTTCGCAGCAGGCGGGTATATGTTAGTGCTAGCTGTGGTAAAGCTTTTAACTGGTTTTTTAAGTCAGTTAAATTTGGGTAGCCCGCAACCAAGGAGCTTGCTCTGATGTAACTTGTATGATTAGGAAACGCTATAAACGGGTGATGCAGTATTTTCCTCTCCCTGCTGGGCAAAATGCTCTGCTGCTGCTACAACCTGCACAAAGTCAGCATCTAGCAATTCTGTATTCGCTGCAAATATCTCCGGTTCTTCTTTGCTAGGGCAATCTAGCAGGGTTTGAATTAGCTGATTATAAGCCTGTAAACGCTGTTCGTTCATGAGCAGGTGTGAGTTAGACGCATCTTGATGAAGCTTCAACAACATTATCCTCAATTTCCGAAAAATTAGGGGATGAAAAGTTTTAGATCCTCCTTAAAAAGGCTACGGTGTACACGCAAGTTATTGAATTACCCCTCCCTAACCCTCCCCTTGTAAAGGGGAGGGAACTAGATTTTCCAATCTCCCCTCAATATATCGGGGGGATTAAGGGGGGTAATCCTGAGAATAATAAGCACAGTCCAGGAAGGCTACGGTGTACACGCAAGTTATTGAATTACCCCTCCCTAACCCTCCCCTTATAAAGGGGAGGGAACTAGATTTTCCAATTTCCCCCCTTTCCAAGGGGGGATTAAGGGGGGTAATCCTGGGAATAATAAGCACAGTCCAGGAATATGAAAACGCTGATGACAAAACTGTATAACCAAACCTCAGAAAAGCAAAAACGGCAAACTCTCAGAAACAATATGCCCCCATCTGAAAAAATAGTTTGGGCAAAACTTAGAAATCAACAAATTGAAAGCTGTAAATTTCGCAGACAATACAGTATTGACAGATTTGTAGTGGATTTTTATTCTTCGGAATTGAGACTTGCCATAGAAATTGATGGTGATAGTCACTATCAAGATGGAGTTCCAGAATATGACCGCGATCGCCAAGCATTTTTGTCATCAAAAGGTACGAGGATTTTGAGATTTAGGAATCAAGAAGTTTATCAAGATATTGATGGTGTGGTGGATAAGATTAGGGAAGTTATTTGTAGGTTGAGGGAAGTTACCCCACCCTAACCCTCCCCTTATAAAGGGGAGGGAACTAGATTTCCTGTTTCCCCCCTTTCTAAGGGGGGATTAAGGGGGGTAATTCGACTTGTGTGTACACCGTAGCTTAGAAAGGGGAGGGAATTAGATGTTCTCCCCTTTCTAATGTTATTTTGGCGATCGCATTTGTTGATTTAGCGTTCGCATTTGTCGATTTAGCGTTCGCATTTGTCGATTTAGCGTTCGCATTTGTTGATTTAGCATTCGCATTTATCGATTTAGCGTTCGCATTTGTTGATTTAGCGTTCGCATTTGTTGATTTAGTGTTCGCATTTGTTGATTTAGCGTTCGCATTTATCGATTTAGCGTTCGCATTTGTTGATTTAGTGTTCGCATTTATCGATTTAGCGTTCGCTGTTGCTGATTGCACTTGTTCTCAAACAAAAAATCGATATGAAAAATGAGTAAAAATACAGACAGACTCGTAATTATTTCGTTGAACTTTTAATGAAATAAATCCACAAAACTACCCATCTCAGGCAAAAGTATACTCCACTATATTGAAAAAGGAATTATAAAAAAAAAGGATATCTCATGTCTTTAAGAACTCGTGGTTCTGCTGCTGTTGACAAAGCCCAACTTCGTCTCGCCTTGCTTAAATCCATTGATGAAAATCTGGATTTAGGACATGGATTAACTATTGAAGCCTACAACTACCTTGTCAACACTACCCGTGCGACGTTAGAAGCTCATAATACGCTTGTGTCCAATCTTGAAGAATCCCGTAAAACAATAACCCAGATGGATAAAGCCCTCTCCGAAATATCTGAACGAATGCTAAGTGGAGTTGCAACTGTCTACGGCAGAAATAGTATAGAGTATTCCAAGGCTGGCGGCTCTAATCGAAAAAGAAGTAAACAATCTAGTTCAAAAGTTGCTCCAGTTGTAGCGGTTCTTGCCACTCAACCTGCTCAAGCTGCAATTGCGAATGCGTCAACTAACGGTAACAGCACAACTCCTCTGCTGCAATAATCCACTTGTTCCATAAATCTAGTGCCGTGTCAAGCCTAAATTTGTGCATTAAATGTAAGTTGAGTTGACGTCAGGAAACCCAACATGGATCATGTTGTTGGGTAACGCATTACCTCAACCTAATCAGGAAGATTAAGTTTCGCCATCCCCATAACTAAGCACTTCTAAGAGCCACAATTGGGTCAAGTTTAGCAGCGCGACGTGCGGGAACAACGCCAAAGAATAAACCAATACCAGCAGAGACACTAACTGCCATAGTAATCGCTACGGGAGAAAGACTTGCTTCTAAAGGAGTCAAGGCTCCCACTAATAGAATGCCACTGATACCAACCGCAGTCCCAACTAAACCACCAGCTGCGGAAACTATCACTGCCTCAATGATGAACTGTAGCAAAATATCTTGCTCAGTTGCCCCGATCGCTTTTCTCAATCCGATTTCTTGGGTGCGTTCGGTGACGGAGACTAGCATAATATTCATGATGCCAATGCCACCAACAAACAACGATATGCCCGCGATCGCTGCTAACATAATTGTCAATGCACCTGTAATTTGACCGACAGTTTGCAAAGCATCCTTTTGAGAGCGAAGAGTAAAGTCATCTTCACCATTGATTTTGTGCCGTAGACGCAACAAATTAGTAATTTGAAATTCTGCTGCATCGACGCTCTCTGAATCACGAGCGGCAGCGACAAGATAATCTAAGGCGATACCATAGGGAGAATTCTTTCCCACAAGTCGGTTTGCTGAGGTCGTAATCGGTATTAAGGCAGCTTCATCATAATCTGCACCGACGCTAGAACCTTTGGCTATTAATGTCCCAATCACTTGAAAGCTGGTATTTCCAAGTCGCAATTGCTGACCGACAGCGTTACTATTACCGAATAGTTTTTCTGCCAAGTCTGCACCTAGCACAACAACTTGGTTACTTCGCTTGATGTCTACCTCAGAGAAAAACCTACCTTTAGCAGTTTCAAAATCCCGCACTGATAGGAAACTGGGAGTTGTGCCAATGATGTTGACATCGGTGTTTCTGTTGCGGTATGTAACTACCTGTCTTCTGTTTAATTCGGGAGCAACTCCTACTACTGTTGGTACCTGAGAGGCGATCGCATCCGCATCTTGCAACACCAGAGTTTTTGGCACTTCAAAGGAGATACGCTGAGTTTCTCGATTACCTGGAATCACAAACAGCACATTTGGACCTAATGACTCCAGCTGTTTATTCACGTACTTTTGACCACTTTCGCCAATACCAATCATGCCAATAACTGAGGCGTTACCAATAACTATACCCAGCATGGTGAGGGCACTACGCAGCTTATTTGACAGCAGGGTTTTACCCGCCATTTGGACACTTTCTAGAAAGTTCATGCCAATTTTAGATTTTAGATTAAAAGTCTTTATTAAAAGGCTGTTCGGTGGAATCTCAAACAATACTACCTATGCAATTTGGGTTCATTTATTCTTTTGTTCTTTTGCCTTTTCGATTTTGTAGTCTTTGGGTGGGTTTACAAAAACGCGATCGCCTTCTTTAACTCCCTCTAAAATCTGAGTTTGCTCTTGAATTTGCGCCCCAATTGTAACTTCGCGGAATTGGGGTTTATTGTTTGCATCTGGTACAAGTACGCCAGTTTTACCCTTTTCGGTGACGATTGACACCGTTGGTAATACTAAGGCATTATTGACGCGATCGCCTAAAAAAGTCAGATCGACATTTAAGCCAGAACGCAGTTTATCTGTGCCAGTATCGAGAGCAATCCGCACCTGGAAGGATGTTACACCTTGTTCCACCACTGCTTCGGGAGCAATTAGGCGCACATGAGCTTTAAAAACTTGATCGGGATAGGCATCGGCGACAATTTCCACCTGCTGTCCCGGTTTTATTCTGCTAAGATCGGCTTCGGGAACTTGAGCTAATATTTCTAAACCGCGTGCTACAGCCACAATTGAACTGGAAGTTGCCGACGCACTAGTAGAAGCAGAAGTTGTAGGTGTGACAAACGCGCCTGGTTCGGCATACTTTTGCGTCACAATTCCCGAAAGAGGAGCGCGAATAATTGTATCTTCCAACTGCACTTGCACACCTTTCAATTGAGCCTCAGCAGAGGCAACACCGGCTTGACGCTGGACAATTTCCTCAGAACGGGTGCCATCTTCCAACAGAACTAATGCTGCCCGTGCTTCATTCACAGCCGCTTGGCGTTGGTCAATTTCCTCAGTCCGAGTGCCACTTTGGACTAATGAAAAGCGTTTTTTAGCTTCTTCTAAATTGGCTCTAGCACTTTTGTCGTCGCTGATAGCTTGATCGAGTAATTGTTTTGTCTCTGCTCCCTCTTTATATAGGTATTGGTAACGCTTTACCTGTTGACTGGCGTAATTCACCTTTGCTTGAGCCGCATCCACTTGAGATTGAGATTGAGCAATTTCTTGGGGACGATTACCAGCACGGGCTGCGGCAAACTGGGCTTGAGCTTGTGCTAACCGCGCCTTTGCTTGAGCGATTTCTTGAGGACGACTACCAGCAACAGCTTCGGCTAGTTGTGCTTGACTTTGGGCTAAGTTAGCACGGTACTGGCTCCTTTGGGCTTCAATGCTGGCACTATCCATGCGGGCGAGAATTTGCCCTTGTTGAATGCGATCGCCTTGTTCCACATATAATTGCGACAGCACTCCGGGGTTCTTCGGACTAATATTTACGCTCTGAACTGGCACGACTTTGCCACTAGCTGTAATCCGCAACGTGACATTTTGCGCTGCAACTGGGACAGTTAGTTGAGCAATGTCTTCTTTGTTTGTCCCTTGATTTACCAAGGTGTAGGTTGTTACTGTACCCACAACTAAAGCACCCCCTGCTATCAGCCCCATCAGCCAGCGGAATGGATACTTAATTTTGCCTATAACAGGAATTTCTATGTGCGTAGCCATATCTAGAAGCCTATGAATCTTGCTTTATGTAAGTAGCCTGTAGTTATATGATCATGTCCATCGAATTGCCCATAGTAAAGTACCCCAGCCAGAGCACCGCTTTAGCTCCCCTAAGAGCAAGCGGGGAGGGGTTGGGGTTCCGGGGAATTATGCTTAATTGAGCGGACATAAATATTAGAGGGCAAGTGCAGGAATACGGAGTTGTTAAAATTTTTCGATTAAATCTTTATTAGTAAACTAACAACTAGACGCATAATTAGCTTCATAGTTGCTTAATCTTACTTCATAATAGATATTTAATGTCTGTATGCCTTCACCTGAATGGGTGACTTTAGCCACTAATGCAATCAGATAAAGAGCAAATTACCACTCCCCATCATTGCTTCTTCTAGTGAGGTTATTACTGTTAGCGATTGGAGTAGTCGAATGGCAGGAATCTATGATATTGCTTTTGACTGGCAGCGCGATATTTTACTCTCTTGTGGACTAGAGGGCAAGGTCAAGTCTCTTGATTTAGCCACTGGAAAATCTAAAATTTTAAATGTTTTGCGAGTTGGCGATCGCAGATTCAATGGTTGGTTTTCACGGGGAGGGTAATTACAAACTCAGTTCCCTTGCGTGAGGTTGGGTTAATTGCGATCGCTCCAGCATATTTTTCTACCACAATTTGACGAGCGATGTCTGACGAGAAGCCCTCCGGGTTCGGGAGTGATATCATATCCGGTTGATTGCTTATTAAACCCGAAGAACCCCACCCCGCCAAAGC
>NZ_JABXKM010000180.1 GCF_017115025.1 Nostoc sp. NOS(2021)
CCCCTGCTCCCCCTGGCGAATTAAGTAATAATAGTCACCCTCCCTGTATCCAAGTCGTAACGACCCCCGACAATTTTCAATTTGCCCGATCGCACCTGCTCAGTTAAAAGCTGCGATCGCTTCAACCGTTCAATCTGATATTGCACATTTGCCACCACAGCATTTTCAACCGCATCACCCGGCTGATTCTTGACCTTTTTCAGGGCTGGCTTAATTGCCTTAACAAAAGTACTAATATCACCAGGTAATGATTCCTTTTGGACAGCTGCGGTTACTGCGCCACAACGCTCATGACCCATCACCATCAGCAGTGGAGAACCTAATAAGACAACTGCATATTCAATACTGCCGATCGCTTCATGGGTGGCAATATTTCCGGCAATCCGCACATCAAAAATGTCCCCAATGCCTTGATCAAAAACAATTTCTGCGGGTACTCGTGAATCCGCACAACTGAGGATAGTTGCAAATGGATGTTGAGCTTGAGCAACTTCCTGCAACCGCAGCGCTGTTTGATCGGGGTATTGGGGTTGATGATTAACAAATCGCTGATTTCCCTCAATCAGCTTTTGTAAGGCTGCATCGGGATTGAGGGATTCAGGGGAGGTTGAGGGTATTTCGGCAGCTTGAGCCTGTTCAACCTGCCAGAGTAAATCGCTGGCAGTTAGCATCATTCCAAATGCCCCCATCATTCCTAACTTCAAAAAGTCACGACGTTCCATGAAATGCTTCATTGAATTTATAACTCTCTTAAATCGACGCAACACATCTTACAGAGCGAATCTCCATCACATCGGAAACGTAGCAAGTACCTCCGAACTTATTAAGCAGTGGTCTGATATTTTCGACAACACGCTTGAGTTGGTCTGGCATACAAAACGCGAGGATGTAAACATTATCAAGCATGGTCATGTCTAAATCTTCTGTCGTTCCTCGTAATCCTTTACCAACAACATTTCTAATGACGGCATGGCTATGTACACCCGACTTGTCTAAACTATCTAAAATTTTGGCAAGCTCAAAGGAGTTGGCGATAATTTCTATCTTTTTAACTATGTGCATATTCTTACCTCCAAAATAGGTTAATTCCGTAGAGATATAGCGGAATTCCCACAATAATATTGAACGGAAATGTGACTGCTAGAGCGGTAGAAACATACAGGCTAGGATTTGCTTCGGGAACAGTCATCCGCATCGCCGCCGGGACAGCAATGTAAGAAGCACTGGCACACAAGACAGCGAATAATAGCGAATTTCCCTGAGGCATACCGATGAATTTGGCAATCACCAACCCAATGCCTGCATTGAGTATTGGAATTAGTATGGCAAATAAAACCAGGAAAACTCCGGTTTTTTGCAAGTCTTTAATTCTTCTAGCAGCGACTAGTCCCATATCCAGTAAAAAGAAGGTGAGAATGCCATAAAACAACCCTTGAGCAAAGGGTTCTAATACGTGCCAACCACGTTGTCCTGTCAAGACACCGATTAAGAGACTACCGACTAGTAGAAAAACTGAACTATTAAGAAATGCTTCTTGCAAAACTTCCGACCAAGCAAACTCTCGCTTCTCATTAATTGTGAATATACTCACCAAAATCAGACCAACAATGATTGCTGGAGATTCCATCAGTGCAAGAGCTGCTACCATGTAGCCATCATACTGAATACCAAGCTCACTGAGAAAAGCCCCAGCAGTGATGAAAGTGACCGCACTGATTGAACCGTAGGTTGCTGCGATCGCCGCAGCATCGTAAGTATCCAATTTCAACTTTAGAATAAAAAAGGTGTAAATTGGAACAAAACAAGCCATCAACATTGCTGCCAGGAGCGTTAGAATTACTTCCTGATTCAGTCCGCTTTTGATTAGTTCTACCCCTCCTTTAAAACCAATGGCAAATAGCAGATACAACGAAAGGAGTTTAGGCACTGGTGGGGGAATTTCCAGATCAGACTTGACAAAAACAGCAGTCATGCCTAAAAAGAAAAACAAGATTGGCGGATTCAAAATGTTGGATACAATTAAGCTAAAATCCATATCCACCCCTCTTTATACTGGTGAAACCTGCAATTAAAGAAATTTTTCATCTTTAAAAATTTAACGGTTCAATGATGATGTATCGTGTATTGCTACCCAATGTCAATTGGGTACTCAAGGAGTGAATAGTCCGATTGCTGACTATACTCTCAGTTAGGTATTACAGCGTTTTTCAAGCAAATAAACCACGGGCTAGGGAACATTGCTGTATCCCTACGGGAATGTGTAGTTCAATTAACTGAAAATAGCTGTAAGCTCTGTTGACAACAGAACAAGTGAGAGTTTGCCCACCATGTTTTGATGTTTGATTCCCCGTCGCTGATTTTACGACAGAACGCGCAGGAATAACTCATGGCTAACTTATCTACATAGAAAAATTAACGTATTGTCGCGGCAATTCATGAATTGTCACGACACAAGCCTTATCTAAATCCTGACTTTTCACGGTATGTGGAAAACCTCACTTCTATTTCTCTCTCCTAAAAGGAGAGAGACTTTGAATTTTCCCCCTTCCCGTCGCGGGAAGGGGGTTAGGGGGTTAGGTTAATCGTTAGCTTTTCCACATAACGTGAAAAGTCAGGTCTAAATCCCAGTATTTTTTGATTTACAACAGTTTGGTAAACCCCGCTTGTTGAAAATGACGGTCATAGGACTTACGCACTGTACAAATTCATCATGATGTGCATTAACTAAAATAGGTTGTTTCAGGCTTTGATTAATTATCCTTTGATCGTAAATAGACCATGCTGTAAGGGTTTAGCAATGCTAAACCCCTACGAAAGATGTGGTTTTTCAATTTGCCTGGTGATGAAGATTATCCCTAACATTAAGAAGGGCAATCCAGGCAGCTGTGTTTACAAAAACTTTCGTCAAGGTTATGATTCTCGCTTTGGCATTCCATAAAGATAATGGTCATGCTGGTGTGCCAAATCGCCTATATCTGTATCAACTGCACAGTTTTTAATCAACTGCCTCAGTTTATCCCAATCTGAGTCTTCTGGCGTTGCTGGCCCAGGTGTGCGGTTTTCTTCGACAAACACGATTATAACTGACTGCCCCTCATGACCTTCAATTGGTTCGTTAGGATGAACCACACCGTTTTGGAATGTGCCTTTGACTGACAGCATAGCTTTTTATTGCTTCTACATAAATCATGATAAAGTACCATTCTGGTTAAGAATATTGCCACACAATCTTTATTGACCAAGTTTCGTTAAGATGTTGTAACCTGGGCAATAGCGACTCTCTCAGGCGATCGCTTTTTCACATCCATGACTACAACCCTCGACTTTCTCAGTCACCTTAACCCCAGCCAACGTCAAGCTGTCGAACACTACTGCGGCCCGTTGCTAGTTGTTGCTGGCGCAGGTTCCGGTAAAACACGAGCGCTGACTTATCGTATTGCGAATCTAATTCTGAAACACCGTGTAGATCCAGAAAATATCCTGGCGGTTACTTTTACCAACAAAGCCGCACGGGAAATGAAAGACCGGATTCAACGGCTGTTTGCGGAACAACTGGCTATGAAACAACATGGTCAGAAGTGGGATTTGTTGACAGAATATCAACAAATGCAATTGCGATCGCAAGTTTACAAAGAAACTATCAAAGACTTATGGTGTGGCACTTTCCATAGTCTATTTTCTCGCATTCTCCGCTTTGATATTGAAAAATATGTAGACGAAAAAGGACGCAAGTGGAATCGTAATTTCTCTATCTTTGATGAATCAGATGTAATAAGTCTGATCAAAGAAATCGTTAATAAAGAGCTAAATTTAGATGATAAGAAGTTTGACGCCCGCTCTGTCCGCTACGCTATTAGTAACGCTAAAAACCAAGGTTTATCACCCCAAGAATTTGAGCAAGAACAACCTAATTATCGCGGACGAGTGATTGCCCAAGTTTACAATTTATATCAAGATAAGTTAGCACAAAACAACGCTCTCGACTTTGACGATCTAATTCTTGTACCTACTAGATTATTTCAACAAAATGGGCAGGTATTGGGTTACTGGCATCGCAAGTTTTGCCATATCCTCGTAGATGAATATCAGGATACTAACCGCACTCAGTATCAACTCATCCACTTATTGGTTACTAATGGTGAAACCAAAAAGAGCGAATGGGAATGGCAAAATCGCTCAGTTTTTGTTGTTGGTGATGCGGATCAATCGATTTACAGTTTTAGAATGGCAGATTTCACCATCTTGCTGGGATTTCAGGAAGACTTTGGCGATGGTTTGGTAGATGATGATACCCGGACGATGGTTAAGCTAGAAGAAAACTATCGTTCTTGTGAAAACATTCTGCAAGCGGCGAATGAACTGATTGAAAATAACACCCAACGGATTGATAAAATCCTGAAAGCCACGCGGGGGCCGGGTGAGCTGATTACTTGTCACAAAGCCGATGAAGAACTCGCAGAAGCGGCATTTGTGATTAATCAAATTAGCACTTTAGAAAATCAAAATCCAGAGTTGAACTGGGGTAGTTTTGCCATACTTTATCGCACAAACGCCCAATCTCGCCCCTTTGAAGAATTGTTGGTGAAATATCAAATTCCTTACACAGTTGTGGGCGGAATGAGATTTTACGATCGCAAAGAAATTAAAGATGTCGTCGCATATTTAAGAGCGATCGCTAACCCAGCTGATACAGTCAGTTTATTACGAGTTATCAATACTCCTCGCCGGGGAGTTGGCAAAACCACTATTGATGCTTTGATGAACGCCTCCCAACAATTAGGGACAACTCTATGGGAAATACTCAGTGATGAAACATCAGTTAATACATTAGCTGGACGAGCGACAAAAGCTGTAAATAACTTTGCCGCAATGATCAGCCGTTGGCAAGGACAAATCACCACGCTTCCCGTGACTGAGGTTTTGCAAGGAATATTAGAAGATTCTGGTTACGTTCAAGACTTGATGAATCAAGGCACAGATGAAGCCACAGATCGGGTACAAAACGTCCAGGAACTTTACAACGCCGCACTGCAATTTCAAGAAGAAAACGAAGAGGTTTCTCTGCGAGACTTTCTAAGTAGCGCCGCCCTCAGTTCTGATTTGGATAACTTAAAAGAAGGACAGACAGCCGTTTCTTTGATGACTTTGCACGCTTCCAAAGGTTTGGAATTTCCCGTAGTCTTTTTGGTGGGATTAGAACAAGGTCTATTTCCCGGCTATCGATCGCTGAGTGATCCCGCATCTTTGGAAGAAGAACGCCGCCTGTGTTATGTGGGGATTACTCGCGCCCAAGAAAGGTTATTTTTATCACACGCGCGGGAACGTCGTTTGTATGGTTCTCGTGAAGCCGCCATGCGATCGCAATTTCTCGACGAATTACCAGAAGAATTATTATCTACCAAACGCGCGAGTCGTCAAAGTTATACCAAAACTGCTTCTACTCCGAATGGAAAACAAGATACAAAGCAGAATTGGCAAGTAGGCGATACAGTATTACATAAAACCTTCGGAGTTGGTGAAATTACTCATGTTTTCGGAACGGGTAGTAAGATGTCTGTGGCAATTAAATTTGCCAGCTTGGGACAAAAAATTGTTGATCCAAGAGTAGCGCAGTTGCAACGAGTAGAGTGATACAGCCACATATCCTCGACTTCTTTGAGAAGTCGGGGATCTTGTTTTTCATATTTCAATTTCTTCAAAGTGTTCAACAATGGGAAATGGATCATAAAAATGATGCAGAAGTTTTTTCCACTCTTGAAACTCAGGAGAATTTCTAAACCCAACAGTATGAGATTCTAAAGTTTCCCATCTGACAAGTAATAAGTATTTACCTTTGACTTCTATACATTTATGCAATTCATGGGATAAATATCCGTCCATTGAGGAAATAATTTTAGAAGCTTTTTTGAAAGCAGCTTCAAAATCGGATTCTATACCAGGTTTAACATGAAGCATAACTGCCTCAAGAATCATAAAGTTTTGTGGTGAGTATTGATGTAATGTTACTTAGTATAAAGTGAATGTGATGTCTACGACGATCTATGCCTTTAAAACTAATTTTTTAGTAAATAGATAATCGCAGCGCAAAACTCTTCATAATGCCCTTTAGAATCAGTTTCACTAAAACCTAGAATTAAGTCTTGCCTGTCTTCCTCTGTGATTGTATTAATAATTTCTAATATTGGCTCAAGAGCTTTTGCACGTAAATCTTTCAGCTTGTCAATATTGAGTGCGAGTTTATCAATTGTTGTTTCAGCAGCTAGTTGCTTTTTTGAATTATTTGTTGCCAAAATCTGCCCGTCATCAGTGTACTTAAAGAACTCCTCACAATTCGCATTTATCGGTGAAACTATTAAATCCTCATCGTACCAATGATCTTTCTTGCTTCCACAGTGTAGAGGTTCTTTACGCTCTCTTTCTCTTTGGCATGAAGCCAGCATATTTGTGTATTCCAGCCCTAGCTCAGTATTAAGATATCTAGGTTTTAGATGTTCAATATGGCTAATATCTTTGGTAATACGTCTTCCACAATAACAACAGATAAAACCTTGCTCTTCCAGCAAGGAATCATGTACATCGGTTTTTTGTGGTTTCCTGAAGTCGTCCCAAGTTGGTTGCCAATCCTCATTTGCTAGATTTTTCCAAACGGTAAAACTTTTTGGCTCCTCACTTTTTTTGATATATTTCACCGCTTCAAAATCTCTTTGCGTCGAATAGATACACTTGCTTTTACTAATTCCGGTTCATCTTGTCCAATAATGTCAGCAATTTCCTGAGATAATTGCCTAGCACCATCAAGATTTCCCTCATCAATCAGTCTAAATAACTCATGTAAACGATCTTTAATTTCTTGTGGACGTGCTGGAACACCCATAAGGTCTTCTAAGATACGATTGCTGTCTCTCCCAAAGGAACTTTCTGGTCTTTTAGCAACAACACCATTGTCGGTTTTTTCTAGAATGTAAATTCCTTCCGGCTTGACTTGGCTAATTACTTGAGGCGAATGAGTGGTGACAATAAATTGGCAATTAGGGAATGTTCTTGTCAAAGCTGGAATAATTTCCCGTTGCCATTTCGGGTGTAGGTGGAGTTCAATTTCATCAATTAAAACAACACCACTACCTTGGAGTGGATCTGGTAAACTAGGGTTAGCGATCGCTAATCGTCTTGCTAAATCTCCCACCATTGCCAGCAAGCATTTCTCACCATCAGATAGCTGATTGATAATTAGTTCCTGACCACGTTTTATTACAGTCATCCGTAAGGGCAATCTCTCAACTCGTAAGTCTGAAAATTCTGGTTGTAAAGAAGTGATTGCTCCTCTTACTGATTCCAATTGTCTGTCTCGATAATTAAGATTGTCCCGTCGCAATTCATTCTCCAAGTCTTCTCGATTTCTAAACCATTCAAAAAAGCTTTTAAAATCGATTTTTCCTCCAGTAAGTGACTGTTCATAAGAATCTATCTGCTTAAACTCATATTTTTCTGCAATTTCTAGTGGAATATCAAGAACTGCGCGATTGACGGGGTAGTAAACTGCTAAGGGTAAGTTAACTTTAGGATCAGCTTCTATCTGACTACGTAGCTCATCAACCACTACTCTTAATTGTTCTGGTAGATCACTGATCGTATTAACTTCCAGTTTAATGGATAAATCGTTAAAACTTTGTCCTAACTTCTCCTCTAAAGTAATTTTGATAGATTCGTTCTCCCGAACTAATCCTAATAGATCAACGGTTGTTATTAAACTTGCTAATAAACTACTTAAATTTTTCCGAACTTCATTTTGAATTTGATTTAGCGACCAAGTGAATTCGCGCAATTCCAATAAAACTGTAATTTCATTACGCGTATCTTTACCTCCATTGGTAATATCTTGTTTATGAAATGATCGTATTGCATCAACAGAATTTTGAATACTCCCTGTGATCTGGGAAAGAAGAATAGCAAGACAATCAAGAATACTTGATTTACCCACGCCGTTGATACCAATAAGTACAATTGGCTCAGTTTCATTGAACTCAAGCGTCAAATCACCGATTCCACGGAAGGATTGCATTTTCAAGCGCTTGACTTTCATAATAATTACGCTGATTTTAATTGAATAATACCTTTATCAAAAACGCGATTATCAGTAGCGATCGCACTTATTTCTATTCTATCTTTATACACCTCATAAGAGGCAAAACTTAAATCACTTGTGGAATACTCTGTCCACTCAGAACGCCCTACAGGACGATGGCCTGCACCTGCGCCACAAATTAAATAAGTTGTACCATCAATAACACGAGTGCGTTCATAATTATGTTCGTGACCATTGATGTAAAGTTGAACGCCGTATTTTTGAAATAGAGGAGTGAAAGTTTTAATAAAATCTGGATTAGTCCCATACTCACCCGATGAATAAATCGGATGATGCCCAAACACCACTTTCCAAGGAGCATTACTAAGACTTAATTCTTTTTGTAACCAATTTAGCTGGGTTTCCCAATCAGCATTACTGTTAGTATTTAAAGCGAAAAATTGTACTTGATTACGTTTAAATGTATAGTAATGTCCCTTCATATTAAAGCCGACATACTTGACTTGTAGATCACCATTGGCAGTACGAATATCGTGATTACCTAAACAAGCCTGAAATTTCACACCAAGCTTTAGCAAAGCTTGATAGGGACGCTCAAAAACTTCGCCTATTTTTTCAATTTCGCCGTTATTGTAAATATTGTCTCCAGCTAAAACGACTAAATCATAAGGATTTTGCTTGTGATATGCATTCATCGCTCCAGCCACAGCATACTGTCCTTTAGCGCCAGTCCCCGTATCAGCTACAGACACAAAACGTAATAACAAGTCTTTTTTGGCTGGTTTGGCGGCTATAGCTGTTGTTGAATCCGTAATCTCAGCACTTTGATGATTTTGATGAGCTAACATCCAGCCTAAAAATCCTGTACCAAAGGCGCTGAGGCTAGTTAAAAATTGACGGCGTTTCAAGTTCATAATTCACCAAATTTAATAAATAGTCAGTTTAGCGGAAGGAATGTGCAATGAAGTGATACATTAAGGCAAAAGAGGCAGCACCAGTAATAATGTACGTTGTTTGTCTTTGATTCGCTGCTTTTGGTGAAAGTTCCATGTCACAAGACAATCAGTCAAAACCGACAGATGAGCAGGTAACTCAACCTCCCCAAAAACCTTACCAGAGAGTTCAGCCATTTTGGAAGGCTAAAATTATCCAACTTCTCCAAGGGACGATTGGGGTTTTAGAAGTAACGGTGGAGAAACTGGAGACAGCACCAGCACCGGGTACTCAGGAAAAACCCAGTTTTTTCCAGCAGCTTCAGTTGCGATGGGGTGGATTGTTAAGGACAATCCGCTTGTTTTTACCATCAAATTTGTCAACAAAGTTATCAGATACAGCTTTGACGGGAATTGTTACTGGAATTGCTGTAATTCTCGTTTGGACAACTGCGACTGTCTTTACTGGTAAACCTACTGAAATAGCAACAGTTCCCCCAATTGTGGAGGTTCCTGCACCGACACCAACGATAACTATTCCACCGGAGTCAGTCGCACCACAACCACAGCCACCAGAGGAAATTACGCCGCCGCCAGAAGTACAAACTCCGCCAACGCCGGAACCAGAACCAATTCCCACGCCAACGCCAACGCCGACACCAATCATAGAATTGACACCAGAACAAGCCTTGATTGCGGCTATTGAAAATCGGGTAGCTGAAATTAGCGATCGCATTGCCTCTGGTCTGATAAAGTCAATTCAAGCTAACTTCCGCACGAGTAACTTGACTGTCAAAATTAGTGACGATTGGTACACTCTCAAAGAATCTCAGCAGGACAAATTAGCTGCGGAGATATTACAACGTTCTCAAGAACTTGATTTTACCCATTTAGAAATTATCGACTCCCAAAATAGGCTGATAGCGCGTAACCCAATTGTTGGTACTGAAATAGTGATTTTTAGACGGCAAACAACAATTTAAAATAATTCGTAATTCAGTTTTGTAATAATTGGGAGCATCTCAGTTTTGCAAATATACCAGACGAGAAACAAGATTCTTGCTCCCTCTCCTTACCAAGGAGAGGGTTGGGGTGAGGTTTTACAAGGCTTTTTACACTCATTGAGATGCTCCC
>NZ_JABXKM010000058.1 GCF_017115025.1 Nostoc sp. NOS(2021)
GGTTGGGGGTGGGGTGTTTATTATGATTCCCACTGGGAAATGCGATCGCACAAATTTAGGTATTGGGCATTATGGGCGCGATGGTTTTTTGCTAAAGCCATAGCGCAATCTATCCATAATCCAATTCTGGAAGTTGTCAATGTAGCTAAATATCACTGGTACTACCACCAGTGTCAGCAGGGTGGAAGTTGTGAAACCGCCCATAATGGCAATTCCCATTGGTTGGCGAACTTCAGAACCCGCACCAATTCCTAATGCTAGGGGCAGAATACCTGCGATCGTTGCCAGAGAAGTCATTAAAATCGGGCGCAGACGTGACACGCCTGATTCTATGAGTGCCTGACGTTGGGTTTTACCTTCTTGCATGTTGATGATTGTATAGTCAACTAACAGAATCGAGTTTTTGGTAACAATCCCCAACAGCAACACGATACCAATCAGGGCATAAAGTCCCAAGGGTTTTTGGGCAAGCATCAACGCTACCAGTGCGCCACCTAAACAAAAGGGCAAAGCTGCCATGATCGACAATGGATGCAGGAAGTTGTTATACAGCAGCACCAGAATTGCATAGATACACATTAATCCCAGCCCTAATGCACCGCCAAAGCGACCGAAAATTTCTTGCATAATTTTGGCACTGCCTGAAGGTTGCTGTACTACTCCTGGCGGTAAGTTTCGCATCACAGGTAGTTTGTTGATTGTCTCGACTGCCTGTCCTAAAGAAATCCCTTGTAAGTTGGCTTCTACGGCAACTTGACGAGCGCGATCGTAGCGGTTAATGGTAGCTGGGCCGCTACCAAAGCGGATATCTGCCACTGCCACAAGGGGAACCAATCTGCCATTTTGACTGGGGACTTGGAGATTTGTGATTGTGTTGATGTCAGCCCGCGCTTTTGGGTCGATTTGGACACGAATGGGGATTTGCCGATCGCTCAAATTAAATTTTGCCAAATTGGCCTCATTGTCGCCGATGGTAGCAAGGGAAGCAGTACGAGCGATCGCTTGCACTGTCACGCCCAAATCTGCTGCCCGTTGTGGGTTGGGAATTATCAAAATCTCTGGTTTAACCAAACTCGCAGTCGAAGACACTTCTACCAATCCGGTTATAGATCGCATCTGCTTTTCTAGGGCATCAGCAGCTTGATTCAATGCTTGAGGATTTTCACTTCTGAGGACAATTGATAAACCTTTGCCAGTGTCACCTGGTGACTGACTTTGAAAACTAATTCTCGCTCCCGGTATTTGCCCAAAGGAAGGGCGCACTTGTTCCTCAAACTGTTTTTGGGAAATATTCCGTTCTTCTCTGGGTTTGAGATTAATGCTAAGGGTTGCAGAATTGATCTCTTCTGTGGCTAGCACCCTTTCAACTACTGGGTTTTGCCGGATGATGTTAGTTGCTTGTGTGACTACCTTGTTAACGTCTTCTAAAGTGGAACCAGGAGCTAGTTCTATAGATACATTAGAAAATCCGAAGTCGCCATCATCAACGAAACCCTTGGGAATTAAGGGAACCAGCGTCAGACTAGCAATAAAGAAAACTAAGGCGATCGCCATTGTTGTCAATCTATGGCGTAACGCCCACTCTAGGAGTGATCTATAAGGTTGAAAACGCCGACGCTTTTCAGTGATGAGTTTTCTACTTCCGTTCCCGCTACCTGGAAGTATAAATTTAAAATTGAAAAATTTTATTACTACTCCCCTACTCTCCTCTTTCTCCTTTAAAAGATACGCCCCCATCATGGGTGTAACCATCCGCGCGACAAGAGTTGAGAAAATTGTGGAAACGGCAACGGTAACACCAAATGGTTGGAAAAACTGCCCCGGAATCCCACCCATAAAGGCAACGGGCAGAAACACCGCAATAATCGTCGCGGAACTTGCGATTACCGCTAATCCTACTTCGTCAGAAGAGTCAAAAGCAGCTTTCCAAGCTGACTTGCCCATAGCCATGTGCCGTTCCATGTTTTCAATTTCCACAACGGCATCATCTACCAAGTTGCCCACCGCCAGCGCCAATGCCAACAAAGTCATGTTGTTGAGTGTATAACCAAGGGCTTGCTGGACTGCGAAGGTGGGAATTATTGATAGGGGCAAGGCAACAGCCGTAATTAATGTTGCTCGCCAGTTCCGCAAAAACACTAAAATAACGATGACCGCCAACACCGAAGCTTGAATCAATTCGTCAATGGTGGTTTGGTAGGATTGGCGGACAATATCGGCTCTAGTAAAAATTAAATCTAGCTTGACATCTGCGGGAAGTGTTTTTTCCAGTTGTTTGACTGCTGCTTTCACTCCTTCTTCCACAGTCACCAGAACGCTGCCAGTACTACGCAACACTTGGAAAGCTACCACGGGTTGATTATTCAAGCGGGCGGCTTGACGCACGTCGCCAAATTTATCTTCTACGGTTCCCAAGCTGGATAAGGGTACGGAACCACCTTGTGGTAAGAGGATTTCATAGGTTTTCAAAATATCCACACTGGTGGCACTTCCTAAAGTACGAATACTTTGTTCGCTACCACCAACTTCGGCACGTCCGCCAGGTAAGTTAATGTTGAAAGCGCGGATTTGGTCGTTTACCTGGGTGGCGGTGATCGCTAGAGATTGTAAGCGGTTTGGATTAAGATTAATCCGAATTTCTCGGTCAACCCCACCCACACGCTGAATTTGTGCCACCCCACGGACTCCCAATAAGGCGCGGCTAATGGTTTGGTCTACGAGGTTGCTTAATTCTTCTACAGAACGCTGATCTGATTTAACTGCGTAGGTGATCACCGGGCCGCCGGAAAATTGCAGGCGTTCCACAATTGGATCGTTGATATCTTGGGGTAAATCTTGGCGAATTTGAGCGATCGCATTCCGAACATCATTGGTGGCGCGATCGCTATTTGTACCCAAAACAAAATTGATTGTCGTCTTAGAATTCCCATCGCTGACGGTGGAAATCATATAATCGATATTGCCCAACCCCGCGACGGCATCTTCAATTTTTTTCGTCACTTGGGATTCTAGTTCTGCCGGGCCTGCACCTGGTTGAGTGACGTTTACCAAAACTGTTGGTATATCAATATTTGGATTAGTATCAATCCCCAAGGATATGAAGGAGAACCAACCGACTACTGTTAAAATTAAAAATAAAACTATTGTGGGAACAGGTTTTTTAATTGACCAGGCTGAGATATTAAAGGACATTGGGAAATTTTAGATTTTAGATTTTAGATTTTGGATTCGACATCTCAGTAGATTTGTAGGTTGGGTTGAAGGTCGTGAAACCCAACAAATCCCTGAAAATGTTGGGTTTCGTTCCTTAACCAAACCTACACCGGAGTGCTTTTTTAGGCAAAACCTACGCAGTATTGCCACTGATAGCGCAGCGTAAAGCCTTCTCTTCTCCCAAGAGGAGACGCTACCGCGAACGAGAGGCTTCTCTACGAGAGGCTACGCCAACGCCAACGGCATAGCTTCTCTACGAGACGCTAGGCGAAGGCTTAGAGCGAGTCTGCGTTCGCTTTTAGCGTCTCGTAGAGAGCGTCTTGCATTCTGACTTCTGAATTCTTGTTCAATTTGCAACTCGAACTTTGTCGCCATCTTTGAGATAGCCTGCACCATCAACTACGACGCGATCGCCTAACTGCAACCCACTCTTGATTTCCACTATGTCGCCATTACCAGGATCTCCTAACTCTACTTTCTGGCTGCGGACTGTATTTTCACCCGATAAAATGAATACAATTACACTTGCGTCTCCTTGGGACTGCACTGCTTTTTGCGGCACTACCATCCTCATCCCTGAGTTAGTAGTAATTGCAGCACTAGCAAACATCCCTGGTTGAAGTAAAGTTGTTGGCGGCAAGTCAATTTTTACTGTAGCTTCACGTCTTTGATCGTTCACCTGTGGTTGTATGTCCCTGACTCGTCCCTGCGATCGCACGCGCTGATCGACATCTGAAGTAATTTCCACCGATGCGCCAATTTTCACTTGATTTAGTTGAGTTTCGGGCACCTTCGCCTGAAGTTCTAATTTTTGATCTCGGATAATCGAAAATAGCTTTTGTGTGCCACCAATCACAGTTCCCACCTGGGTTTGCGGCGGCACACCTGTGACATCACCTACTCTAGCCAGTTTCTCGGCGATCGCTCCCGAAACCGGCGCACGCACCACAGTTTGTCCCAACTGAGTTTGCAGTTGTTGCACCTTAGCAGCACTGCTGCGGACATCGGCTTTGGCTCTGTTGATGGTAGCTTGAGCGTTACCAATATTGGCCTGGGCGCTGCCGATATTAGCCTGGGCGCTACGCACATTTTCTTGGCCCAGGTTCACAACTTGTATGGCAGTTTTCAAAGTGTAGGAACGAGTATCAAGTTCTTGGTTACTAATCGCCCCAGAGTCAGCAAGTTGTTGATAGCGCTGATAATTCTTGGCTGCTTCCTCTCGCCTTGCCTTAGCTTGAGCTAAATCGGCTTGTTTTTGCTGAACTATTGCTTTATTTGATGCCAAATCTGCTTGCTTAGATGCCAAATCCGCTTGTTTAGATTCCACATCTGCTTGTTTAGATTCCACATCTGCTTTTGCTTGACTAATTTGGTTTTGCAGTATGGAATCATCCAACACCGCCAACACTTGACCTTTTTTGACAAAAGCTCCTTCTTTGACATTTTCGGGGATGCTTTTGATTTGTAAGCCGTTTGTCTGCGGCAGCACCGGAATTAAATCACTCGCTGCTACAGTCCCAGTAGTTTTGAGGGTACGGACAACACGGGCGGTTTCTACTGTGGCGATGGTGACTGTCATCGCTGGGTTGACTTTTTTATCCGCGATCGCACTTTGTTGACGAGCCGGAAGACGATTTAATACACCCATCCCACCCAAGGCGATCGCGATTCCTAAACCAGCACCCAAGAATAATGGCTTCAACCATACCCTGGTTGATTTTTGATCTGATTTGCTCAAAAAGCTAGCATCTTCAAAGGTTATAGGTTCTTCCACCTCGACTTCTGAAACACTTTCATCGCCCACACTCCACCTCCACTTTCTGTCTATGCATACCAATCTTGGTATTTTCTTAAGAAAACTTGAAATTTATTTACTTCATATCAACTATGACGCATTTCATAGTAAATGTCTTTCATTTATACCAGTATGTAATAAAACATTTTTCCTAAGAGTAATTACTAGTAATAACTGCTTAAAATTTTTATGTAGATTATGATCCAAAAAATTATCTCATCTCATCTAACTACTCTAGATCACACACTATATGTATTTAGATCACCGTCAACCAGTGGTTAGATATGAAAGACTAGTGAAGCTAATGTAGATTTATCTAAATTAAAATCAAAATCAAAATGCATTCTATTATACTTAAAACATATAATTTTTACGCAACCGATAATTCCTCTGAAGCTTTTGTGTTGCCAGGAAGCCATGCCATTGTAATTCAGGCATAGGTTAAGCTAGCGTCCACAGCTACACGTGAGTTACAAAGGAGCAAATTCCATTGCCCTAAATTCCAGCAAGGGTGGCCCTGATTATGGAATTTTGAAATCAATCAAATCAATAATTGGTATTTACCAGAGTAACCAGATATGTTCAATGCCACTGAAATTTTAATTGATGCCTTTGTAGATGAAATTCGAGAAGGCTACCGTCGCACCTATGGCTGCTTCAAAAATGATTATCAGGACATTATCGCTTGGGCTGGTAACATGGCTTTGGAAAACATTGCCAATAGCGACGCTCTTTATCACAATGTTGAACATACTGTCCTTGTCACCCTAGTGGGGCAAGAAATCTTACGTGGCAAACACATTAGAGAAGGCGGTGTTTCCAGTGAAGACTGGTTGCATTGTATCATTTCCTTAGTGTGTCATGATATTGGCTACGTTAAGGGAGTTTGCCGACAAGACCGAGAAGCAGCAGACTTATATGCCACAGGTAAAAATGGCAGAATGATTTCTGTAGCTTCTGGCGCTTCTGATGCCAGTCTCACGCCGTATCATGTCGATAGAGCCAAGCTTTTTATTGATGAGCGTTTTGGAGGTCACAAGTTAATAGATGCTGAAGCAATTAAGAGCAATATTGAATTGACTCGATTTCCGGTGCCTGCGGCAGAGGATCAGCAAGATACAAAGTGCTTTGCAGGAATAGTACGTGCTGCTGATTTGATTGGGCAACTAAGCGACCCGCGTTACTTGAAGAAAATTACTTCTTTATTTTACGAGTTTGAAGAAACTGGTGTAAATAAAGTTTTGGGCTATAAAACCCCTGCCGATTTACGTAATAACTACGCTAAATTTTACTGGAATGGTGTCTATCCCTATATCCAAGAGGGACTGCATTATCTATCACTGACACAACAGGGAAAACAAATTCTCGCTAATCTCTACTCAAACGTGTTTGTTGTAGAACACGAAAAACAACAGCAAGAACAGCAGCGCTATTTAGAGAAGTTAGGAGTTGCGAGTTAGGAGTGGGGAGTGGGGAGTGGGAAGTTAGGAGTTAGGAGTTAGGAGTTAGGAGTTAGGAGTTAGGAGTTAAGATAAAAGCTTAATAACTCATAACTCATCTGACTTTTCACTGTATCTGGAAAACCTCTCTTCTATTTCTCTCTCCTAAAAGGAGAGAGACTTTGAATTTTCCCCCTTCCCGCTTCGGGAAGGGGGTTAGGCGGTTAGGTTTTTCGTGGGTTTTTCCAGACGACGTGAAAAGTTCAGATAACTCATAACTCATAACTACTATGGATTGGTGGCGACGACTGAAGAAAAATCCTTTGGCACGATTTGGGGCAATTTTGCTGTTAGTTTTCTATATAGCGGTAATTGCAGCTGATTTCGTGGCTCCTTATGACCCCTATGCTTCACAGGCCAATGGTTCACTGCTGCCACCAACTAAGATACACTGGGTTTCTCAGTCGGGGCAGTTTATCGGGCCTCATATTTATCCGACGACTCAGGGAGACACGAATTTAGAAACAGGCGATCGCCAAGTCATTGTAGACTTGACAAAGCCCTCGCCTTTGCGTTTATTTGTCTCCGGGTCAGAATACCGATTGTTGCAGATGAGCTTGCCATTACCCCCGAAGTGGGATGAGGTCACAATCTTTGCTGGTATTCCCTTAAATTGGCATTTATTTGGCACAACAAGTGGCGCAAAATTCAACATCTTGGGCACTGATGACCAAGGCCGCGACCAATTTAGTCGCCTGCTGCATGGCGGCCGCATCAGTATGTTTATCGGGATTTTTGGCGTTGCCATTTCCTTTCCCCTCGGTTTGCTAGTAGGTGGAATTTCCGGCTACTTCGGTGGTTGGACTGATAGCATCATAATGCGCTTGGCAGAAGTGCTAATGACTTTCCCCAGTATTTATCTTTTGGTTACCTTGGGGGCAGTGTTGCCAGCTGGTTTAAGCAGTACTCAGCGCTTTTTGTTGATTGTGGTAATTACTTCGATTATTGGCTGGGCTGGTTTAGCACGGGTGATTCGAGGACAGGTACTATCAATTAAAGAGCGAGAATTTGTCCAAGCGGCACGCGCAATGGGCGGGAACCCACTTTATATCATCCTCCGCCACGTTTTGCCGCAAACGGCTAGTTATATAGTTATCTCTGCGACTCTTGCAGTTCCCAGCTTTATTGGTGCAGAAGCGATACTGAGTCTCATCGGCTTGGGAATTCAACAACCAGACCCCTCTTGGGGAAATATGCTTTCTCTGGCTAGCAATGCTTCAATTTTGGTATTGCAACCTTGGCTAATCTGGCCGCCGGCTGTGCTGATTATCCTCACAGTGCTGGCATTCAACTTACTCGGTGATGGGCTGAGAGATGCACTTGATCCTCGTAGTTTAAGAAGATAAGCCTTTATAGTAGCAAATGCGATCACTGAAATAACAAATGCGATCGCCGAAATCACAAATGCGATCGCTGAAATAGCAAATGCGATCGCCGAAATAGCAAATGGAGTCGCCGAAATCACAAATGCGATCGCCGAAATAGCAAATGCGATCACTAAAATTAGTCCGCGAAGGCGGACTTTGCCTGTGTAGGCGCGAATTCCGTTCGCCTTCCATTCGCCTTCTATTCGCTACTGTTGCAAAACCCAACGGCGAAAAAGTTCTACCATAATCCGCCAGCTTCCCTGAGTTTCCTCAACTACATCATGACGCTTCAGAGTATTCAGCGCTTCCTGTAAATTGCTGTCGTTCAGACCTGTAGACTGAGCTAAGGCATCTAGACTTAGCCCCTCTGGGTGAGGTGCAAGCACTTGTAGAATTACCTGTTGACCCTCACCACCCCGCGCCGCCTGACCCCAAACCCCATCAAAGTAGTAGCGTCCCCGCTTGAAAAACTCAGGGTCATTGATAACTGCTTCCACATCTTCTACTGTGAAAACTGGGTCACGCGATCGCCCTTGCTCAAAAACAAAGTCATTGTAGCGGCGCACTAGCTGAAAACCCAGCAGTTGCACTAAATATGGTTGACCGTGTGTCAAAGCATAAATTTCATCTAAAGCTTCGGGGATGTAGTCGAGGGGGAAGTCTTCATTACCTGGGTTAGCGAGAATTTGGCGGGTAGCTGCACGTTCTTGAAAGCCAACATGGATAGGAATGACACTGGCAAAGAAGGGTTGAAAATAATCTGCTGTCATTTCTTCTAAAGTGTGCAAACCAGCAAAGGCAAAGGCGATTTTAGAACTCATTTGCACCAAACCGCGCAGAAAGCCCATAAAGTCGATAGGGATTTTTTTCGCTTCAATTAAATCTTCAATTTTCTCGAATTCGTCTAAGGCGATAATTAACCCACCTTCTAGGTTTGCTTCAACCTGTTTTAAATAGCGTTCAAAAGTCCGGTAGGGGAGATTTAGTAAATCAGCGTCAGCTGGTGATGGAAGTTTTACAGTTTGAGAAATTTCATCACAAATTGCCATTAGCACCTCACCTACACCTTGGGGGCTATCTCCCAAACGTAGCAAGTTGACATAGGCTAGCTGTATTTGTGAGCCTAGACAGTTAGTAGCGTTAAGCAAAATAGAAGTTTTACCCATCCGCCTATGACCGTAGAGAACTACAGACTGGAGTTGATTACCCATCACCCAGAGTTCTTCTAACTGTCTGATGATATCTTCTCGCCCAACAAAGAGATGACTTTGAACAGGGTCGCCTACAACATAAGGATTAACCACAGGTTTGGTGATGGAAATTTCTCCCACTTCACCAGTGATTTGTAAAAGGCTTTCTTTCCAAGTTTGAGCGATATCTATGATTAACCCTTGCTCTGCTTGCGGCAAGGTGTCAGCTTGATTTAGGATTTTTGTCAGTTCGCCCAATGCTCGATTAAGAGCTAAAGACCTGGCTGAACGTGAGACGCTGCGATTAACAAACTGCACATCCTCAACAACTCGACGCAGATTAGCAAGGACTTTCCAAGTAATTGGACGTAAAAGCGGTTCCTGGGGAAAAGGAGGAACTTGGATAGCAGCAATAGAAGCTGGTTTTTGAGCTTTATTAAAGGCCGCTAAAGTTTGGGCAAGGGTATAAATTTCCTCGCCATAAAGTAAAGAACGCACTATAGCAAAAGCCTCTATTGCTCTGGCTGGTTCTTTTTCATGCAGATGCCAGAAACCAGCAGCAGCAGCACGAGCAGGAGTATCTAAGCGAGTGTCTGTATTAAAACGAGCCTGTAAACCTTCTCCCCAAGAACGAGGGAAGAGGAAGAAATTTTTGATAAACGTTGACTTTAGGGTTTCATCTAGAGAAGCTGAAGCAAAACGTACTATATTCCAATCAAAAGGATTTGCCGCCAGTCGAGAGACAGTCCAAATAAGTTGCTCTGAGGGGATTTTGGCAAGTACTCTATTGACTGCTTGGACAACAGGAATGAATTGTAGGGTATATGCCAGCAGTTCGTTAGTATTATGTAAACCTATTTCCCAATCATTTTGCAACCAATTTTGCAAGCGCCAAACAAGATTAGGAAGAGGAAGCGGAGTGATACGGGGGAGTAGCCAACTAGTGTTTTGGATGATTCGCAAGTTTAAAGGTGAGCCAATAAGCCAGGTATCTGGACGCACTACTGCCACGCCTACCGCCACGCCGAACGCCACAC
>NZ_JABXKM010000202.1 GCF_017115025.1 Nostoc sp. NOS(2021)
CTCCCCTTTATAAGGGGAGGGTTAGGGTGGGGTAAAACCTTGGTTAATCAGCTATTTCAGACTTGTGTGTACACCGTAGCCTTAAAAAGGGGGGAACCGGAATCAAAGTCCCCCAATTTATCGGGGTATTTAGGGGGATCTAGAATGTTTTGCTACCGACAAGAGGACTTTTAAAACATCCTCTAAACTTTTGACAAACCAAGAGCAAATCTAAAAACCAGTTTTGTAGGGTGCGTTAGCGACAGCGTAACGCACCGAAAGCATCCGGGATGGTGCGTTAGGAACGTAACGCACCCTACGAAATCTAAAAAAACAGCCCATCAACTCAAAATGCAACTTGCTATTCAACTAATTTTAGCCCAAGTAGGCATTGATCAGATTCTCGATAACGGTGCCGCAACTTCCCAAAGTATTGCCGCAGGTTGGGACAAACAATGGCTGGATTTATTACAAAATAATACCAGTAATAATTTGTATGGAGCGCTGACAAATCTGGGTATTTTTTTTGCAGTAGGAACCCTGTTATTTTTTATGATACAATTCCTCAAAGACTTAATATCCTACGAATATACCCGTCCCATATCAGCTTTAATTTGGCCTTTTATTGTGGTGATCCTCTTAAATAATTCAGGCAATGGAAGTATCCTTTCTAATCTGACACTAGGAGTGCGGAATTTTCTAAACACTGTGAATCAGCAAGTATTGGTAACATCAGATGCGAATAAAATATACCAGCAAGCACTGAATATGAGTGTTGCCGAAGAAGTCGCTGGTTCTTTCCTGCGTCCTTGTCAGTCGCTTACTGGCGAACAACAAAGTCAATGCTTTATCAAAGCTGCCGAAAAAGTTAACATTCTCTGGCAGAAATATAGAAATACATACGGAAATAAAAGCTGGATAAATAGACTACAAACTAAGGTAGATAATATCAGATATGGCACTGGCATTGTATCAGAAACCTCATTTAATTCTTTGTTAGGTTCTACAGTCCAAACGAACATCAAAAACTTTTTAGTTTCCTTACAATATGCCTTCCAGAATTTGATAGAAGCTACTATGTTGCTGATAGCAGCTTTAGGGCCACTGGCTGTGGGTGGATCTTTACTGCCTGTAGCTGGTAAACCAATTTTTGCATGGTTGACCGGATTTTTATCTATTGGAATCGCCAAGATTTCATTTAATATTATTGCTGTGCTGACTGCCTCAGTTATTGTGAATGGGCCAGGTCAAGATGTTAATGTTGATCCAGACTTAATGTGGTTCATAATTTTTCTGGGAATTTTAGCACCAATTTTATCGCTACTTGTGGCTGCTGCTGGCGGTTTTGCAGTCTTCAGTGCTATCAGCAATACGGCTTCTTTAGTAAAGGAGAGGATATAAGAAATTCAAAATTCAAAATGAATAAGCTCAATTTAGGCAAGTGCCGTGACTGCTGACTAGATGCAAATCATCATATATAATAACTGAAGTTTTTTGCAGAAGGAGGTGAGTAAATGGTGCGTTTACTGGAAAAAAGACAAAGAACGGCAAGTGTTTTGACAGTTTTTGCGATCGCTAGCTTCAGTTTACATATATTAGTTTTACTTTTATTCTTATTCCAAGGGATAAATATTCGCCAACTCAGTCTGAGAAAACCTCCCAACTTTGTGCAATTAATCGACGGTAAACCAGTAGGTAATATTGATGATTTAGCAAGACAACCAGAAGCAATTCGCCAATTCATCAGCAAAACGATGATATCAATGTTTAGCTGGTCTGGAACCTTACCACCACAAACTATCGAAGAAGTTGCAAATCCCAAATCAGATTTAGGAATTCTGATTCAAACACCTCAAGGGAGTAGCCAAAAAATTAGTACCACCAGTTGGATAGCTAGTTTTGCCTTATCAGAAGACTTTCGCAAAGGTTTTTTAAGCACAGTTGCAGAGATGACACCGCCAGAAGTTTTCTCTGAAAATCCCAACCAAATGATGACATCACAATTAGTTATTAAACGGGTTTATCCGCCAAAACAAATTGCACCAGGTAAGTGGCGAGTCGGTATGGTAGCCGACTTAATTCAAAAAAACCGAGTTGGTGGTGCAAAACTCATAACTCCTTTTAACAAAGATTTCCTTGTACGTGCAGCAGATTATTTCGGTAATCCACAAGCCGACAATGGCACCAACCTGCAAAAAGCAATTTATAGTGTCCGCGCTGATAGATTAGAAATTTATGAAATTCGGAACTTATGTTTGCTAGATGGCTACAACAACCTGAACGAAGATAAATTCAAGCAATGCGGATCTGGACAAACATCTGATAGCTTTATAAGATAGTCGATTTCTAATTCACTGGCTGATAGCTCAATTTGTTTAATTATTGATGCAGTTACTCAAACCGGAAAATACGAAAAATAGCCCATTGCCACTATTGGTAGTAGGAACATTTGGTTTACATCTATTTACCTTGCTTTTACTAATATTTAACGGGTCTATGTTACAACAGTTAAGTAGGCAACTCACACCTCAAAGTTTAGTGCAACTTGTTGATGGTCGCACTATAACCGTAGACCCCCAACCAAATTTAGGGCGACAGCCAGAGGCTATTCGGCGCTTTGTGGGTGAAACTATGAGCTTAATGCTTACCTGGTCACAACAACAGCCGCCAACACAAGTCTGGGAAATTACCTCCCAACTGGTAGCTGATGATTTTAAACAAAAACTTAAGTCAGAACTTACTAATTTAAATCCAGATAGCCAATTTGAAAATGTTAACAGAGGAGCGGAGAATGTCTTAGTAATCCAAAAAATTTCTCAACCTACAGAAATAGACAATGGAAAGTGGAAAGTGGAGATGTTTGCCAATCAATTAGTTTTTAGCAGCTATGATAAATTGGGAAAATCAGTTTCCTTTAATAAACAAATTTTAGTTAGAGCAATAGATCAACCAGCAACTTCATTACCAAATGCAGCACTACCATTGCACTTCGCAGCTTACCGCCTTGGTGAAGCTAGACTAGAAATTTATAATATATGTGAAATCGAAGATAAAAATTGTTCTGTAAATCCAAACCAAGCTCTACCATGACTAGATACTCAATTCCTGCGGAAACGCCTCCCCAAAATGGATTTACTCTAACCACCGACGATCGCCAACCAGAAGTAGAATCTTTAGATTGGGAATCACAGATGTCAAGGTTGGTCGGCTTTGAAGAAAAATCTTCTTCTCCCGATATCCAAGGATCAGAAAACTCTGCAACGGCGCAAGAGTTTCTTTCTCAACCACAAGAAGTTCAGACTAAGCAACCCTTCTCATCTAATCCCTTTGCAAAGTTAGCCTTGGTAGGGGCCGCAACCTTAGTGATAGTTTTGGTCGGTGGTGTGTTTTTGTCCAAGTTGATGACTACCAGCAGTCAAAAACCAAAAAATATTGTTTCTCCAGAAGCGCGATCGCAGCCCACTAATGAATCTAGCTCTCAACAGCTAGGAGCTGAAGTAGATACTCTGAAAACGAAATTAGCCCTGACTGAACAAGCACAGTTGGTAAAAGCCGCCCAACAACAGCTCAGAATTGCCAAATCAACGCCGACAGTAGCCTTACAACAACCGTCAGTTTCTTCCAGAGGTAAACAGCAAGTGATACCAACACCCGCACCAACAGTTTACGTACCTCGGACAGTGACAGTTGAGCGCATTGCTCCCGTACCTACTTCTCAACCTTTGCCATCACCCCAGCTACCAGTTGTCAATCCAAACACTCAACCGGTAGTCAATATAACTCCACCATCTCCACCAAGCCCGTTTGAAGAGTGGACAAGGTTAGCAAAGTTAGGTAGCTATGGTCAAGTAAATGTTACCAATCAACCGATCGCAGCGGCTCCTGAACCTGTAAACAATACGCAGCAACAGACAAACCCCAATCCTAACCAAACCACTGCTGCTCCTGCGGTGAGCCAAGCGCAACCGCAGGGACAGAAAACCGTAGCAGTCGGGAGTACTGCTAAAGGTGTGTTGGCGACAGCGATATTTGGGGAAACTACTAAGTCAAACGGTGGTAATGGTAATGAAGGAGGCGAAGATAAAAACGTATTTGTGATCCGATTGCAAGAACCGTTAAAATCTACGGATGGTGCGATCGCTGTACCTGCAAACACCGAATTTCTAGCTGAAATTCGTTCCCTTTCCGAACAAGGTCTTTTGCAGATGAACGTAGTTAAAGTTATCTCGCAAAATAATGGCAACCCTACAGAACAAAGCTTACCCAACAATGCAATTATTATTCGCGCTACCCAAGGTAAACCTTTAATTGCAAATAAATTTCCCAGTCAAAGTTCATCCATAGCATCAATGGATGCAGGACTATTCATTTTGGGAGGTATTGGTAAAGCCGCAGAGTTAGTAAATCTCCCTGATACTCAATTGGTACCACTTACTACTAGCAGTAGTACCCCCAACAGCACCACCACTGGCAGCACCCCCACTGGCAGCACAACCACTAGCAGCACAACTATTACTACTGTCACTGAGCCTAGACGCAACCTTGCAGCTGGGCTTGTGGAAGGTGGTTTGAACTCTGTAGTACCCCAAATTGCCCAACGTAATCAACAGGCGATCGCCCAAATGTCACAACAAACTGGTGTTTGGTTTTTGCCAGCAGGCACAAATATTGAAATGTACGTTAATCAAGTAACCCAGTTTTAGGAGGTAGGATTTATACCAATTTTAGATTTGGGATTGGGTAATGGTAATTGGTAATTAGTTTTCTTTCCATCTTTCCCATCTCCCCTTGTACTCTATACCAATCTCCCCATTTGCAACCATGAAAAATAATACTAACTTGTCAGGAAATACCCCACATAATTTTTATTTCCTACCTATAGCTTCCTTAACTTTATCGGTTGCTATGTTCTTGTTAGTAGGTCGTGCTGTAGCTAATAACGCCGTTCTGCGTTCCATATTTTCCTGCCAAGCACAGGGTTTAGGGGGAGCAATACCTACGATCAAGATTTGGTATCAAGAAGGAACAAACTTAAGCTTTATTCCGGCTGGAGAAGTAATTAAAAAAGTTTGGTTAAACGATCCATCACAGGTAACTATAGATTTTGATGGGCCGGTATGTATGCAGTTTGGTCAACAAGCTAATACTAGTTCAGGAGATTGTAAAAACTCCGCAGCGAATGTAATTCAACTCAGGCGAATTAAAAAACTGGACATTCCGGGACTTCCTCCCACTAGCAATACACTTTTAACAGTTGTTACCGAAGGGCAAGGTAGAAACAAGTTGTATACTTTTCGAGTGCTATATGGAACAGATAACCCTGAATATCACACTTTAGCAATTTTTCCCGATTCTGGTCAGGAAGGATCTTGTGTAAGAGTTTCACAATAAACTTCTAGCAAAAGTACTCGACAGCCAAAACGACTTACGAATGGTCTGTATTCCATACAATTGAGAACCCCGCTATAAACCACGGTTAGGGCAGGAAATGGGGAATGTTGTATTTAAATCAATTGAAAAACGCCATAACTTAACCGTATTGGCTTATTCAGGCATTTATCAACCGACATCTTTATAAATCTTTAGACATAACCGTATTGGCTTACTCAGGCATTTTCAACCGACATCTTTATAAATCTTCAGACAAGAACTAACCACAAATTTTAAATTCGTGCAAATATAAAGAAAAGCTTAAGAGGTTACAGACTCATGGTCAGTGCCAAAATGATGCAACAGCTCTGGGCTGTAATCGAGTCTACCCAGGTCAGCACCCTGCTCCAGTTTGACGATGCTGCTTTAGTACAATTGCTCCTTCAACAGTTAAAAGTTAAGCAGGGGATTGATGCCCAGTCAGATAACACCCTGAATAGTTATATAAAATCTAAACTGCCCCTCATTCGCGATACAGCTGAAGGTCGATTATCCTTCGGGCAATGAGCAATCATTAGCACGAGAAATCAAATGATTGCTCACTGCCAAATACGCTCAGAGTTCAAACAGTGGAATATTATGAATCACTGACTAGTAATTGCCCTGGTAGCTTATCTAATTGGAGCAGCGATTGAAGGGGTGAGTACAGCCAGTCACCTATCTCATTCAATGCCAGAACTAGCTAAAAGTACACAAGCTAATCCTTCAGAGTCTACCACTGGGCCTAGTTCAAGTTGTCGTGTTGTGGCCGCGATCGCCTCAGTAAGTATCTGTGGAGCTTTTTTGTGGCCTTGCCGCCTTTTCCACCGTTTAATTAAAGGCAACGTTCGTTCCTAAGCCTAGCCCCGACTGAAGCACGGGAGCAAAAAATATATCTATTTGCGGGTTGATCAATTATGCAGTTTGTTTTGGTTCTGTCGCTACATTTTGCCCAATTTTTGGTTCCGTTCCCGCAAGCAGTCGTTCAATATTAGTGCGATGGCGCAAAATCACATATAAGCCACCGGCAATCCCAAACAGAATATAGGGTAAGGGTTGATGCAAAAGTACCATGAAAATGGCAACTGCGATCGCACCTGCAATTGAACTCAAAGAGACAATCCGCGATATCGCCACAACGGCGGCAAACACACCTGCTGTTGCTAAACCTAGCTGCCAACTCATTGCCAACAAAATCCCCAAGCTGATAGCAACAGATTTACCACCGGTAAAGCCCAAAAAAATTGATTTACTATGTCCCAAGATGGCAGCTAACCCAGCTAAAGTTACTACCCACGGTTGCCACAGTTGTGCATCTACCGTTGGAGGGATATAATTTTGAATCTGGGCAAAATTGAACAACCAATAAACTAGAGCGATCGCTAATACTCCCTTTAAAGAATCAAGTACTAAAACCAATGCTCCTGGCCCTTTCCCCAAGGTTCTTAGTACATTAGTTGCGCCAGTGGAACCTGAACCAATTTCCCGAATATCAATACCCTTTAACTGCTTCACAGCAATGTAGCCAGTGGGAAAAGAACCCAATAGGTAAGCTGTGATAACAATTGCCCCGCACAGAGTTAACCAAATAGCCATAATACAATTCAAAATTCAAAATTCAAAATTCAAAATTTAAAAAAGTCAAGAGTAATACCTCTTGACCAATGACCAATGACTAATGACCAATGACTCATTTAAAAGTCATCATCATAGTTTCTCACTATTTTGGGGTCAGGAGCAAAGGCTAACCACAGGGGAAATTGCAGCAGTGACAAACTGATTTGCTCTTCTGAATCATCAATGATAATTAAGGGCAGTTGATTGGCTTTCGTCAATCGGTCTGCTTTCTGAGCGACAGCATCAGATGCCTCAAATAATACCACACCTCGGTCTGGCCCGAAATCTGGGCGACCGATTCCCAGACAGTCTTGCAAGCCGCGCCGCCATTCACCTAATCGCTCCGGTGTATTAGCTAAGACTAAAGTACGGACGCGATCGCCATACAGCTTGTGTAATATCGAAATTGCGGCTGAGGCAATCAAAATATTCTGTAAGCGGCTACCCATTGTCCGCAAACCACCCCGTCCCCCTTGGGTAAAAAACCAGTTGGAGACTCGTTCAGCGTGGACTGGTTCAAAAGTGCGACGCAGTTGCCACGCCGGGCCGTAGTAATCTGGTTTATTGCGGTATTGGTCAATTAGGCGGCGAATTTGCTTTGTAGTATCTTGAAACTGCTGTTGGGCAAATTGCGGTATTCCAGGTTGGGGTTCAACTGGTTTAGCCTCTTTTACAGATGGTTTTTCTCGTTCCACCACATTTGGCGCCAGTTGTAACTGTTCAGCAGCAGAGGCCAAATCTTGTAAGCTACCCGTGAGATAGTCTTTAAAACCCTGCACCCGAATTGCCAAGTCTTGGGATGCACCAGCAAAAGTGGTTCGCATCTCGTTGCGAATACGTTCTTGACGGCGTTCTAGTTGTTCTACAGAAATTTGCAGGGTTTGTTTGCGTTGTTCTAACTGCACCAGCGACTCTTGCACGATTCGCCCCAGTGAAGTTTGAGTTTCACTCACTTGTGCCTGAAGGTTTTTGTAAGAAGCTTGCAGATTGGCTATTTCTTCCTTTAGGGCTGCTTCAGCGCTCTGCAACTTTGCCAATCGCTGCTCTGCTTCTGCATATAATGAATTATTTCCTGATCCTATTTCTGACCCCAGTGCGACATTTTCCGCTTCTAACTGCGCGACAAACTCGCCATTTGAATTTTCTGTTAACTCTACTGTCGAATCTACCACTTCTGCATTGGAAATGAGTGGCTCAAAAGTTGTGTAGTCTTCTGAGGAGCTAATGGCTCCTGCTTCTACCACCAACTCAACAGATGGATTTACTGGATGTTCAACTGCATTGTTCTGTTCTTGTTTTTCTGCCAACCGCTCATCAATTGGTTCTGGGGTTTGAGATGCCTCTGGGTTCATAAACAATAGTGTAATTCCGATGACGCGAATAAATAGCTTTCAGAAATATTACAATTGACCTGCCATAAAAGTCCTGAGTCATGAGTGCTGAGTTATGAGTCTAAAGCAAAACGACTCAGCACAGATGGCACTCAGCACTAAATACGCGGACAACGTTGTTCTAAGCAAGTTTTCAAGGTGTTGGGGTCAAATAAAATCGGCAAAAAGTGAATACTTTTAATTTCTTTAAAGTAAAACAGGATGGGGACTACATTCCAAAATATCCGCCAGTTTTGCCATTCCTGGTAGGGAAAGCGCCGAATCAATTTTTCGCCTCTGTAAATATCTAAGTCGGTGGCGGTAAATTGCAAACGCAGCGTTAACGCCTGAAACATAAGAAACAAACCAAACAGTGTGAAAATCAAGCCTACCCACGGTTGTACCAACAGTAGTGGAATAGCGGCAATCACCAACACTATAGGTATATTGTAACTAGGCTTGAGTTCCACAGTTGATGTGGAGTTAGAAGCAAATGAACTCGTCACAATCTTCAATCCTGCTTTATTTAGTAGGCATCTCTCCTATTTTAGGAGTTATGAGTTAGGAGTCAGGAGTTAGGAGTTATGAGTTAAAACTCCTCACTCCTCACTCTTAACCGGAGGCGGAGCGTCTCCGGCTCCGCTCCTAACTCATCAGTTTTATAGACCTTGCAGGAATGCACTGCCAGTCCCCTGAAACATTAACCAAGAAAGAAAGAAATTGCTAACAAATATAATCAGCAAGGCAGTCACAACCGCAGTTGTGGTTGACTGTCCTACACCTTTGGCTCCTCCTGTTGTCGTTAACCCCCAACTGCAACCAATTACAGCGATTAAAATACCAAAGCAACACGCCTTAATCATGGCGCTCAAAATATCCCAGATCCCAAGAAAGTTACGGGCTGAGTCTAGAAATACCGTATCAGACAGGTTGTAGATATTTGTCGCAATTATGAATCCTCCGAACATCCCTGTTAGCAAAGACAGGAGGGTTAAAATTGGTAGCATTAAACAGCAAGCAAGGACGCGGGGGATAACTAAGTAATCGATTGGATCTGTTCTTAACATCAACATGGCATCGATTTGTTCTGAGACCCGCATGGTACCGATTTCGGCTGCAAAAGCAGAACCGACTCGCCCGGCCAAAACCACTGCTGTCAACACGGGAGAGAGTTCTCGTGTCAACGCTACAGAAAGCACTCCGCCGATAATGTTTCCTGCGCCAAAGTTGATAAATTCCCGCGCCACCTGAATGGTAAACACCGCGCCAACAAAAATAGCCGTCAATAGGGCAATAAATAAGGAATCTGGCCCAACTGCTGCCATTTGTTCTAAGGTGTTGCGCCGATGGATTTTGCCCCTCAATAGGTGAACTAGTACTTGCCCACCCAGAAAAATCGCCGCCAGCAACCGCTGACTCCATTCTCCTAAACTGGATTTGGATGTAGTCTGGTTCAATGTTCTGTAGCTAACTCGGTAACTGCCTTAAGAATAGCGGAAGTCATGGGGAATGGGGAATGGGCAATGGGGAATGGGGCATTGGGCATTGGGCATTGGGC
>NZ_JABXKM010000303.1 GCF_017115025.1 Nostoc sp. NOS(2021)
AATAAACTCCAGTCGGAATAAGGGGAGTTTTTTATTTGCGCCCTTTCCCATAGATAAGTCGCTTTTTTAGGCTTTGTTTCATCGTAGGAACTCCCCGTTAGCACCAGTGTCAACCCGCAACGGTCGTCTGATTGCGCCCAGTTAAGAGCTTCACTCTACAAGAACCGAGCTTGTTCGGTGTGGGCAGATAGGGAGTCAATTCTGAGTCTGAATGGCAGGACTTGCACCTGCATCTGACCGAGAGTTCAGCCTTTAATGACAGTAATCTGCTGTCGGGCTGGATTAGTTATTTACGGACTGATTACCGTGATTCACTAATCAACGAATCGCACGGAGTTATTTATTCCTAACTCCTTATTAATTTGTACTCCTTTAGTGTTTTGGTAGGGTGCGTTACACCAAGGACTAACGCACCGCTTTACTTCACTTGATTTATAGATATATTTCTTCTCTTTCTTTGCGTCCTTTGCGTTCTTCTCTTCGAGACGCTTTGCGAAGGCGGTTCGTAAAAAAAACCACGAAGCTCAAAGGTTTATCGACGAAGCTCAGAGGTTCATCGACAAAGCTCAGAACTTCATTCACAATCAGTTAGGATTAATAACTTCTAACTCATTACTGATTTTTACTCCTAATTAATTGTCTTCCGGTCTAAATTTGTACTTTCTTGCTTTTGGGCAATGTCTTCTACTGCTTTGCATTGCCTTTTGTCAATATCTGACTTAATAATGAGTCCCTTAGTATTGAGCGCTATTTCAACTCGGTATTGACCATTCACCATATTAATAGCGGCGTAAGTTACTGTACCAAACATCATCACCCCGCAAAGTGATAAAGTAATTTGCAAAACTCCCAGTACTCGTTTCATTTTCAAAGCCCTAATCTCTTATATTCATCATTAAAATTTGGTGCGGTATGAGAACTGAGTTGAGAAGTAGCCACTGATTAGACGAGTTTTAGTTGATTACTCAGTTAACTTCAGGATGAGTATAATTTCTAGGGTGCAGCACGTTATAGCTAAACAGCTTTGCTGTTTAGCTAGTATAAAAATCTGATATACTCACAGCAATTTCTCGATGAGGAATGATGGCGCGATCGCTCCGAGTAGCCCCAGAGTATATTGAAAAAGTAAAGTCAGCACTTGGGCGTAACGGCTATCCTAGCCAGCAGTCCTTGGCTACTGATATAGTAATTTCTCTCTCCACAGTCAAAAGCTTTCTCACTGGTAAACCTGTTGACTATCTGAATTTTGTAGAACTTTGCAAAAAACTGGGGTTAGACTGGCAAGACATTGCATACAAAAAACCAGAAATTCAAACGCCTAAACCTCAGCCAACTAACGGGGAAGCATCACCCTTCATCACTGGCGCACCCATCACCCAACCCCGTTACTTTTTTGGACGCGAAAAAGAATTAAAACGCCTCTTCAACTTACTCAAACGCCATCCCCTGCAAAACGCCGCCATTATTGGCAAAAAGCGCAGTGGTAAAACATCCCTGCTGCACTACTTAAAAAATATCACCACTACCCCAGCACAACAACTGCGTCCTGAGCAAAAATTTGACTGGCTACCGCATCCAGAAAATTACTGTTGGATTTTTGTAGACTTGCAAGACGCACGAATGCAAAGCCGAGAAGGTTTATTAAAGTACATCCTAGAATCACTGAAGATGCAAGTGCCGACACCTTGCGATTTAGATCATTTTATGGATGTAGTCAGCGATAATTTGCATTTTCCCACAGTCATCTTATTAGATGAGATTAGTGTTGGCTTGCAACGCTGTCCAGAATTAGATGATGGCTTTTGGGAAAGTTTGCGTTCCTTAGCGACTAACCACACAGGAGGGAATCTAGCATTTATCTTGGCTACCCCCGAATCACCGATTGAAATGGCGCGAAACACAGGACACAGTTCACCCTTTTTCAATATTTTCGGCTACATCGCATATCTGGGAGTATTGACTGAGACAGAAGCGCGAGAATTGATTGCAAGTTCGCCTATTCCCTTCACTGACGGAGATATAGAGTGGATTTTGACACAAAGTTGCTGCTGGCCACTGTTGTTACAAATTCTATGTAGAGAAAGATTATTTAACTTAGAAGAAGAGGAGAATGATGATAATTGGCGTGAGGAAGGTTTACGACAAATGAAACCGTTTGCTGATTTATTAGATTCAAAACTAGCAGAGTAACTATGAAAGCACACCGAATTGAAACAAAGTTAACTAAAAACGGAACCTTGATTCTTGAAGATTTACCGTTTCAAGCAGGCGAAGCCGTTGAAATTATCATTCTAGAAAGTCACACTCATCCCCAAGAAGCGGATTTGTATCCTTTGCGTGGCAAACAGCCGTACCGTTATGATGATCCTTTTGAACCTGCTGTGCCTCTGGAAGATTGGGAAGTTTTGCAATGATCATACTGGATACTCATATATGGGTTTGGTGGGTTCAAGGTGATGCAAAACTGACTAAACAACATCAGAACTGGCTGCAACAATATGAACCCCAAGGGTTAGGAGTCAGCATAATGTCTTGTTGGGAAGTTGCCAAATTGGTAGAGATTGGCAAGCTAACTCTACCGTATCCGGTTGACGAGTGGTTAACAGGAGCTTTAGCTTATCCAGGAGTGCAGCTACTCGAACTGACAATTCCAATTATCGTTGAATCAACCCAACTCACAGGTTTTCACAGAGATCCATTTGATCAAGTTATTGTAGCCACTGCCAGAATTTACAGCTGTCCGTTACTAACTGTTGACGCCAAAATTCTGGCATATCCTGGGGTGCAAACTCTCAAAAAGTGAAAGATAAAGTTTGCCTTGCTGAATTAACCTATGAATTGTTCTTTGCGTCTTTGCGTGAAGCTCTTTAATATCCTGATTCAGCAAAGCCGAGTTTTAAATAGGAGTGCAAAAACGTTGACCTCACCACAACTACCCCCCAACGCCTACACCAATGCACCCCAGCAGCACCCCAACTTAATACTCGGTAGCCTACAACTGCTATTTTGGTTTGTTTTCCGTCCTCAAGCTTTTCATAATCATCTAAAGCGTATTGACCATTCGTTAGAAATAAACTTCTTGAATATAAATCGCTTACGTTGGAAAAACTCTGCTTTATATAAATTATTCTTACAAACTTTTTTAATATTACCTTTTCTCAACTACTTCATAGTTAGTCTTGTTCTAGCAGTACTAGGTACGCCATTAGGAAATTTTCCATTGAGCGCATTCTTAGGCTTGCTTTTTGTAACTGCATTTGGATCTGTTTTCGGTGCAGGGATGGGTATAGGTCAATCCTTTGGCATAGCGTTCACACAGGGTTTGATATTTGGAATATCTTTTGACGTAGGTTTTAGTGTAGCGTTTGGCGTAGGTTTTAGTCTTAATTTTGACATTGCATCAGTTTTGGCTTTAAGCTTGCCTTTCGGTCTTGGCTTAGGTGTCACATCTGCATATTCTTCATATTTTGTGGAGTTGGACAAGAAGAAAGAGAATCAAGAGGTGAGTACAACGATGCCTACCAACGTAAGGAGATTAAAATCCTTACCTTTGTTAATTATTGTGTTCTCGGCTCTGATTCTTTTTCTGATTATCGTGCGGTTATTTTTTATCAATCCACAGTTTAGAAACGCATTTCCAACTATTATTCTGGGATTGACCATCAACTTATACTTACCTATCCTGCTTTACCCTTTTTTGACAGTATGGAATGCTTTATTGTACTACCTTGATAAACCAACCATAGCCAACAAACGAACTTTATCTTTATTACGCTATCACTCCGCTTTTTGGGATGAATGGCAGAGGATACCTCTAATAGGGTTGGACAAGCATTTGCTTGAAGTTATGAAGCACAAGCAAGTTGAGGGACGAGCAGCTATGGATTACCTTAATAGCAGCCCCCAGCGCTGGGCAGCGCAAGCTGTACAAATTGAACTGGATGCACGCAGTTTACAAGACTGTGCTGATGTTGAAGCTATCCGTGAAGCTCATCGCATTTTAATAATTGATGAACTAGAGAATGAACTTAGCTCTAGCTTCATACTAAAAATCTTTAGCCGTATCAGCGAGGATGTTGATGCTGCTCTCAATCAAGCAAGTGCTTATAATCAGCGTTTAGCTCTGAGAGCTTTTGCAGATAAATTAAATTTACAGTTGGAGAACTTCGCTCGTAGCAGCGACAAATACACAGTTCGTTTCTACCCCATTATCAAAAGTTGGCGTGAGATAGCAACTAACTATGCAGATGAACTGGCTAAAATTACTGAACTCCGCCAAGAAATTGACTCGCCTTACATCATCGGCGTACCCCTGACACGAGAACAAGAAATTTTTACGGGGCGTGATGACATCGGCTTACGCATTGAGCAACTACTGCGCGATCGCCGTCGCCCACCTCTGCTACTATACGGTCAGCGACGTATGGGTAAAACTTCCCTCCTCAACAACATTGGAAAGTTACTACCTAATAACATCATTCCCATATTTGTGGACTTGCAAGGCGCACCTTCATCAGCTAGTGACCATGCAGGTTTTCTCTACAACCTGGCTAGAGATATGGAGAAGTCAGCGAAAAAGCAAGGTTTAACTCTACCGTCCCTAACCCGCGAAGTGTTAAAATCTGACCCCTTCACTTATTTCGATGAATGGCTAGATAAAGTAGAACAGGCTCTAGAAGAAAATACCGCCTTACTAGCGCTAGATGAATTCGAGGTACTAGACAACGCCATAGCCAAAGGTCGCTTTGATGAACAAGATGTTTTGGGAATGCTGCGTCACCTCATCCAACATCGTCCCCGCTTCAAGGTGTTACTGGCTGGCTCTCATACTATCGAAGAATATCAGCGCTGGGCTAGTTATCTCATTAATGTCCAAGTAGTGCATATCTCCTACCTCAAAGAAGCGGAAGCACGACAATTAATTGAACGTCCTGTCAAAGATTTTACTCTCCGCTATGAATCTGACGCCGTTGAGCGAGTACTGCAACTCACGCGCTGTCACCCATTCTTAGTACAACTACTCTGTGCAGAAATTATCGTTCTCAAAAACGAGCAAGACCCCTCTATCCGGCGATTGGCAACTTTAGCGGATGTAGAAGCCGCGATACCAGAAGCTTTGCAAAGTGGCGGCTTTTTCTTTGCTGACATTCAAAACAATCAAGTTGATGCGACTGGACAAGCTATTCTACGTTTTATCGCCGCTCAAGGGGAAGAGGGTATAGTTAGCCGCCAAACTCTATTGCAACAGTTCCCCGATGCTGATATTACTTTCAACTTGCTGTTGCAACGTGAGTTAATTGAGGAAGTTGACGACGGCTATGGCTTCCAGGTGGAGTTGATTCGCCGCTGGTTTATTTGAATCATGTCCGGTAAGTTAACTTATGACAAATACTACTTACGCTGGCGTAATTGCTCTACTATATATTCTTCTAGTTCTTGTTTTTCTCTGTTACTAGCATTTCGTTGATAAGTTCTTCCGGTTTCTTGAATAAACCTACGTTTCTCGCTGGGAGAAGATTTGAGTTTACCTCCAGTTCCTTGCAGCTTTTGCTGTAATTCTTCCCAAGTTTTTTCACCCACACTTTCACCTAGTTTGACCAGTGCCTTTGGGAGTAACATTTTTGCCTCTCGTTGAAAATCTTCTTCTGTCTCAAGAGAAACTAAATCTATATTGCTGAAGTCGATATCGATTTGAAACTTACTCATACAATTGTATTTATTCTGTTCAAAATTATCACCCCAATCGGGGAAGATGGTTTTCAATATTCAGCTATAAGCTTAATATAGTATGATTGTACTGTTTGATGTTGGTAACTGAACTTGAAAATATCAATTCCGAAAGTTGATTGAATACTTCCAGTAGTATAGCCCTACTTAATCATTCACAACAAGATTCCCGACTTCTTAAAACAAGTGGGAAATCTCAGCCTTTTGATTTTCATTTATAAAAGAAGATTGCTATATATTCAGAAAGAATACACATAATTAATGACCGTACAACCAAGTTAGCAATATTAGAAATGCTATCTTAAAAGCAAGGTCATTTGCTCAAATTTTGAGGATAATACTATGACTACAACGCTCAAAGAGGCTAATTCTATTGAGTCATTGCTAGGTAAAGAGGCAGAAGACCTGCTTACCCACAAAGCAAAAGTTTCTCGTGATTTAATACATTTGCCTGGGCCAGACTTTGTAGATCGAATCTGGCTTAACAGCGATCGCAATCCCCAAGTATTGCGTAATCTCCAGCTACTTTACTCTACTGGTCGTCTGGCAAACACAGGATATCTGTCTATCTTACCAGTAGACCAAGGGATTGAACACTCAGCAGGTGCGTCTTTTGCGCCCAATCCGATTTACTTTGACCCAGAAAATATTATCAAGCTAGCGATCACCGCAGGTTGCAATGCTGTTGCTACCACTTTGGGAACATTAGGTATCATATCGCGCAAATATGCCCACAAAATACCCTTTATTGCCAAAATCAATCACAACGAATTGCTGACTTTCCCCAATCAATTTGACCAGGTATTGTTTGCTGATGTGGAACAAGCTTGGAATTTAGGGGCGGCGGCGGTAGGTGCGACAATTTACTTTGGTTCAGAACAGTCTACCAGACAAATTCACGAAATCAGCCAAGCTTTTAAACGCGCCCATGAACTGGGGATGGTCACAATTCTCTGGTGCTATCTGCGGAACAACGCTTTTAAACAAGATAAAGATTACCACCTTGCGGCTGACCTCACCGGACAGGCGAATCATTTGGGTGTAACGATTGAAGCCGATATCATCAAACAAAAGTTACCCGAAAATAACAATGGTTACGGTGCAGTCGCCAAAGCCACAGGTAAGAGTTACGGCAAAAGCGATGAGCGCGTTTACACAGAATTGACAACTGATCACCCAATTGATTTAACTCGTTACCAGGTGCTGAATTGCTACTCTGGGCGTGTGGGGCTGATTAATTCTGGTGGGGCGACTGGTAAAAACGACTTCGCCGAAGCAGTTCGCACGGCTGTAATTAACAAACGTGCTGGTGGTTCGGGATTAATTTCTGGGCGGAAGACCTTCCAGCGTCCCTTTGAGGAAGGTGTGAAGCTATTTCACACTATTCAAGATGTTTACTTGTCGCCAGATGTGACGATCGCTTAGGGAGTGGGGAGTGGGGAGTGGGGGGAGTGAGGGAGAAGAATTAATCAAACCAATGCCCAATGCCCAATGCCCCATGCCCCATGCCCGTTGTCTTACTTCAAACCCAGAATATTAAAGACTATGTACAAGCCCCCGGCGTATGTAGCAGAACCAAGCAGTACGCAAACTGGCAGTGTCAGCACCCAGGCTAGCAGCAGATTTCTCAAGGTGTCCATTTGTAAACCAGAATGGTTCGCCGCCATTGTACCCGCTACACCAGATGACAGCACGTGAGTGGTGCTGACTGGCAGACCGAAGTAATCCGCAGCACCAATAGTTGTCATAGCTACTAACTCGGCGGAAGCGCCTTGAGCGTAGGTAAGGTGGTCTTTGCCAATCTTTTCACCCACTGTTACCACGATGCGCTTCCAACCAATCATTGTGCCAAGACCCAGTGCAATGGCAACGGCAAATTTCACCCAATTAGGAATGAATTTGGTTACTTTATCCAATTGCTTCTTATAGCTGATAAGCACCTCTTCTTGTTTGGCATCGGTTAATTTTTTCTGGTTGTCTAGCTTGCCAATTGTTCCAGCGACTAGATACATATCGGTTCGTAATGAGCCAAGCTCATCGCTTGAAAGCTGCTTGAAACTAGTTTTACCAGCAAGCTTGTCTCCAATTGTACGACTTTTGGTAGCAAGGGCTGCGAATGTTTTCTCGTTGGCTTCGCCAGTTGGTTTGAGGAACTTGGAAAGCTCATCTGTGATGTTTTGGCTGTTTAAGAATGTTCCTCTTCCTTGTTGTTGCAGCACCGGAATCACAGAGTTGGACGTAGCGGCCAACTGAGCGATCGCTCCGGCATTGGTATCTATATTCAGTGCAAACATACCTGGTAGAATGCCCACTAAGATGAGCATGATCAGACCCATACCTTTTTGACCATCATTTGAACCGTGGGCAAAGCTCACACCAGTACATGTCAAGATTAACAAAGCACGTATCCAAGGCGGTGGTGCTTTATTCCCTTCTGGCGCACGGTACAACTCTGGCCGTCTGATCAGTCTCTTCGCTAGGAGTAACAGCAGTGCAGCGCAGGTGAATCCAACAATTGGCGAAACCAATAGAGATGTGAAAACTTCCTGCGTCTTTGCCCAATTCACGCCCTCGCCAAAGACATGACCCTTAGACAACATTGAATTTGCTAAACCAACACCCATGATCGAGCCAATCAGCGTATGTGAACTGGATGCAGGTAAGCCCAAGTACCAAGTTCCCAAGTTCCACATGATCGCCGAAATCAAAAGTGCAAACACCATTGCAAAGCCTGCACCTGAGCCAACATTCAGTACCAACTCAACAGGAAGCAGGGCAACAATGCCAAAAGCAACGGCTCCAGTTGATGTCAGTACACCAATTAGGTTCCAACAGCCTGACCAAACGACGGCGATGTTTGGCTTCAGGGTATGAGTGTAAATGACTGTAGCAACTGCATTTGCAGTATCATGAAAACCATTGACAAATTCAAAGCTGAGTGCTAGACCCAGCGCCAAAGCCAGAAATAAATATTCCATTTAGCACTCCCAGTAAAAGACAAGAATGCAGTCTGACAAAAACAAGTTGTGTGACAAAAAAACTATTAAAACTAGGAAAAAAACCTGGGATTATTGCAATTCAGTAAACTACTCAAAAAATTATGGTTATAAATACAACCTTTCCCTGAACAGATTCTCTGATTACATCTACTATCTCGAAATAAGAATGGGTTCTAATTACACTTGAAGATTAGGATAGATAAGTTAAGAAATAAATAAGTAACGGTAAAGAATAAATTAAGTAACTTAAATCATATAGGAATCCGATTTGATTTCTGAAAAAATCTAAGGGACTTCCAAATAAAAAAATACTCAACTACTTATTGTGGGGTGGGCGTCTCGCCCGCCCTTAGCCAGAGGCGGGGAAGATGCCCACCCTACAAGATTGGATAATTTATTTGTTGTCAGTCCCTTATTTAACCTGGGCGATCGCAATTACCCAGTAGGACTTGATCACTGTTATCTAACATTTCTCAGTAAGAAATCTGGCTGACCACAACTTTTTTGCGATCGCTTCAAAATCTCCGCGCTACAAATACCAGGTTCACCGTTTTTGGAATAACAAAAGAAGACTTCTTGCAAAAATCTTCCCGAACCAGAACAAAAAGGTGCTATACCATCAGCAGTAACTTGATTATTAGCACTCACAAATGAATTTTTAAAATTTGTAATTGTGGTACGCAAGGGTTTATCAGGACTATTATAAGCTGCGGGAATAGCGATCGCATCTTTTAACTTTTTACTCAATCCCAAGTATTCCGCAGGAGTTTTCCCCGAACAAGTACCATGTTTTTCCCATTCATGATCGTAAAGTTTATTACTAGGATACAAATTGGCAAACTGCTGCTTTACTTCCGAGGGTAATTTTTGCGTGGAACAATTAGCTGGATAACCAGTTTGGTACTGCGGCCACAAACCATGTAGTACAAAACCAAGTTTCCTTCCAGAACCGCACTGCTGCTGATCACGGGTGCCATTTGTCGCACAATAATCCGGCGACCAAGAGAGTGTCAGTACATAAAAGTCAAATTTACCCGGAGTACCGCGATTTTGAGCAATAGCAGCATTCGGTATAAAAAGATTAGTAATTAACAGAGCAGATGCGATGAAAAGTTTCTTAATCTGCATATAAACAGTTAGTTGCTTTAAAACTAAAGTTATATACAATACATTGTTAAGAGT
>NZ_JABXKM010000176.1 GCF_017115025.1 Nostoc sp. NOS(2021)
GCTTTACCCCTACGAAAGATGTGGTTATTCACGTTACACATATTTACTATTTATTGTCAATGCGTAAGTCCTGATTAAATTAGATTTATTAATATAAATTTAAAAAAGCTTGTAATTAGGAGAAGTTCAGGAGGTAGAGCTTTAGTAGAGTTTTAGTAGACAGAAGGTTAGTAGAGATTGATATCTACTAAGCTTCTCAAACAGCCTAAATCTGCTGAAATGCTTGATATATATAATTTTTTTTTTAATTATGCCAGGAACCGGACTTGAACCGGTGACACGAGGATGCGATCGCAAAGCCCGATGACGATAAACAGAAGGTGGTGATGTTTGTGCTATCAGTTATGAGGTAGCGCTTTCGATCGGGAACTATAACCCGTAAGCCTCCTAGCGATTATGTAGGATATAAGGCTTTTGGCTTATGCCAGTTTTATGCCAGTTTATGCCTTATGCCAGACAGGTTTTTAGCTGTAAAGTATGCCAGGAACCGGACTTGAACCGGTGACACGAGGATTTTCAGTCCTCTGCTCTACCAACTGAGCTATCCCGGCTGGGGCTTTTGTGAGCCACGATTAATAAATATAGCAAACATCAAAGAATATAGCAAGACCTTGGAGAAAAATATTTATGCAGCTTTCAAGCTCAACTTGAACCAGATGAAAACGGCTACAAATAGCAAAAACTGGACAAGAACAATACTTGGGCCAGAAGCAAGGTTGAAAATACCTGATAACATAATGCCAACAATGCTGCTGATGGAACCAACTATCACCGATATGACCAGAAAACGGCTAAAGTGATGACTCATCAGTTTGGCAGTAGAGGCGGGAATAACCAAAAAGGCGTTCACCAATAAAACCCCGACAGCTTTAATCGCTACAGCAACGGCGAGTGAAAGCAAGACCACAAACACGTAGCGGTACAACTGGACGGGAATACCTTGAACTTGCGCTACATCCGGGTTAAGGGTCAATAAAATTTGCTGCCGCAGGGTTGACAGTAAAAATATGCTACCTCCCACAAGTACTAGCAGCGTCAAAATTAAATCTGTGGTATCGATCGCTAGAATATCGCCGAACAGCACAGCCATCAAGTTGCCACGATATCCTTTAATCTGGCTCGTGAGAATCACACCGATCGCTAATGCCCCAGATAGCACTATGCTAAGTACGCTATCGCTAGCTAAGTCGGTTTTGTCGATAAAGTAGAGGACAATAACGCCAAAAACTAAGGTAAAAGGTAACAGCATCCAAGTAGGATTTATTTGTAGCAGCACACCTAACGCCACACCTACTAATGCTGCATGACCAACCGCGTGGCTAAAAAAGGACAACTGGCGCAAGGTGACAAAACTGCCCAACATCCCACCAAGTATTCCCATTAATACAGCACCTACGATCGCACGCTGCATAAAGGGAAATTGTAACAAGCTTACCAAGTCATTGCTATTGGCGATCGCTAGCCTTGCTATCTGACAATCATTGAAGAAATTCATACTTATGGGCATTAATGTTGGTGCTGGTAGCGACTGAAACCTGGGCCATAGGTTGCTAACAGGTTTTGCGGTGAAAGGGCAATTTCCGGCTTACCAGTACAAACAATGCTTTGATTCAGGCAAAGCACGCGATCGCAATGGCGATTTACCATATCAATATCATGAGAAACTTGCAATACCGTCCAACCTTCCTCCCGCTTTAATTCATTTAGCAAAGCATAAAAATCTGCTGTACCTTGCACATCAACACCAGCAAAGGCTTCATCTAGTACCAACAGTTTCCGAGGCATTACCAAACAATAAGCTAATAAAACCCGCTTCAGTTGACCACCGCTAAGAGTACCAATAGCTTGATGCTCTAAATGATAAGCATCAGTTCGCCGTAAAGCTTCTCCTACTGCTGCCGATTTTTCTCGGTCTTGTCTCCACAGCTTGGAGAAAAATGAATTCTTTCTTTTCCCTTCATTAGCCCATCCTAGCCCCACTAATTCCTTGACAGAAATGGGAAAGCTGCGGTCAAAGATGAAGTTTTGCGGCATATAGCCCAACAGGTGACGTAAACGCCCCAGCCTTGCAATTGGACGACCCAATATTTCAATCGTACCAGCACTTCGAGGTATCAAATCTAAAACCGCTTTTACCAAAGTACTTTTACCAGCGCCATTGGGGCCGACGATGGCTGTATCTGTTCCTGGCAACAATTCAAAGGAAACATCTCGAACAGCTAGATAGCTGCCTTGATAGACAGTTAATCCTTCTACTTTCAAAATATTATTAGTCATTAGTCATTGGTCATTGGTCATTGGTTATTGGTTATTGGTCATTAGTCATTGGTCATTTGCAAAGGACAAAGGACAACTAACAAATGACAAACCTATTTACACGCCGTTTCTAGAGTTTGTAAATTAGCTTTCATCGCCTGAAAATAATGTTGCGGATCTGTTTCGCCAGTTTCCAGAGAATCCAGAGGACGCAAAGTTAACTTCAAGTCTTTGGAGAGGCTAACCAGCAGTTTATTATCTACTCCTGGTTCACTAAATAAGGCTTTAACTTTGTACTTTTTCACTGCATTGACTGCATTTTGTACATCCGTTGGTGAAAGTTGATCTTCGGGAATTTGCACCACAGCAACTTGCTTGAGGTTATAACGTTTAGCTAAATATGGAAATGCATCATGAAAGGTAATAAAAGTACAACTAGGAGTTTTCTGCAAAGTCTGCTGAAATTCGCTGTTTAAACTTTCTAATTCTTTAACATAAGCCGCAGCATTGGCCTCATAAGTAGCTTTGTTCGCGGGGTCAGCAGCAATTAATCCATCCCGAATATTTGTTACCTGCTGTTTTGCCAAAATTGGATCTAACCAAACGTGAGGATTACCTTGGGTATGTTCCTGGTCTTTTTCCTCTTGCGTCGTTTTCACAACAGGTGAAATTTCATTTAAGGGTTTAATACCTTTACTAGCATCAATTTCAGTTAATTTGGGATTTTGGGCATTTTTGACAGTATTTTCCAGAAATACCTCCAAACCTAAACCATTTTTTACTAACACATTCGCAGTGGCGATCGCTTTGACATTTTCTGGTGTCGCTTGATATTCATGTACCTCCGTACCAGGTGGCACTAGAATTTCTACATCTGCGACATTTCCAGCCACTGCCTTAGTAAACAAATATATCGGCAAAAATGTCGTCACTATTTTAGTTTTTCCTGACTGCAACCGTGGGGTAGATACAGCTTCCTGTGCTTGCGGCGACTGTTCGGAAGTTGTTCCCTGATTCCTATTCGATTGACTACAGCCAGTCGCCATTGACAACATTAGCAAAGCAATTATGGGCAAAATGCCGCTTCTTTGCCTGCCTGTTCTAAGTCCTGTGCAATTCACAATCACGGTGTTTTCTCCTCAAAGCGGATGCAAGTCTGCTTCTGTCACAATTCCTATTCTGCATTTTATACTATAATAATTCTCATTCTCATTCAAGACACATAATATCATTCTGGGTTTGATGTGTAATGAGTAACAACAAAACTTTTTCAGATGGTACAGCCCTCTGCAATTTAGTTTTCCCTGAATAATTAGGATTTGTTGACTTTTTTTGTTAAAAAGTTTCCTAACTTCTGATAAAATTACTGACAAATATTCTTAGAAAGCCACGTTTTTTTAAACGTGGTTTGGGTGTGAATTGGAGATCGGTGTGAGGAAAAAAATGCAAAAATTCTGTAAATATCTGCTATTTAGTCCAGCAGTCTGCGGTGTAATACTATTTGTGAATACTGCTGCATTTGCAGGTGAAACATCCAGCACGTCTGAAATCAATCAACCGCAAGTTTTAGCTAATCCAGACACAAGAGCTACGAACTTAGCGCCAGATCAGAGAATGGGGCAAGTTACCTCCGTGTCTCAATTTTCTGACGTACAACCCACTGACTGGGCATTCCAAGCATTGCAGTCCTTGGTTGAGCGCTATGGCTGTATTGCAGGATACCCAAATAGCACTTATCGTGGTAATCGGGCATTAACGCGATATGAGTTTGCTGCTGGTTTGAATGCTTGTCTTGATCGGGTTAACGAACTAATTGCTACAGCCACTGGCGATTTAGTTAAAAAAGAAGATTTAGCCACATTACAAAAGTTGCAAGAAGACTTTTCAGCCGAACTGGCGACACTCCGGGGTCGTGTAGATTCAGTAGAAGTACGTACTGCTGAATTGGAGGCGAATCGGTTTTCAACCACAACCAAACTGAATGGGGAAGTGGTAATGGCGATCGCAGGTGTCATAAGTGGAAATACAGTTAATGGTCAAAAAGTCAACCAAAATGTTGTCCTTGCAGACCGGGTGCGTCTGAACCTCGACACCAGTTTCACAGGTCAAGATTTACTCAGAACACGACTTCAGGCAACAAACCTAGACCCCTTCTCTCAGACTGCTACCTTTACACCAGAAGGTGACTTCCGATTTGCTGGTGGTAACAACAGTAATGGAGTTGTGATAGACGCGCTGTTATATCAATTCCCTCTCGGTAAAAAAACAGGCGTCACCCTGGAAGCAAATGCAGGTGCAATTGATGATTTCACCAACACAGTCAACCCGTACCTAGATGGGGACGGTGGTAGCGGTGCCCTTTCCCATTTTGGGACTCGCAACCCAATTTATTATCTAGTCAATGGTACTGGTATAGGAATCAAACACGAGTTCAGTGATAAGCTGGAACTAAGCTTCGGGTATTTAGCGAATGATGCCGCTAACCCTCAGCTAGGCTCTGGACTGTTCAACGGTGCTTATGGTGCTATGGGGCAGTTAACTGTTAAGCCTAGTAACCAAATTACCCTTGGTTTGACCTACATTAACGCCTACAAAAATACTTTTTTTGCCAATGGTAGTGGTGGTAGCAATAACGCTAATGACATATTGCAGAATGCTTCTACTAACTCCTACGGTATAGAAGCATCCTTTCAACCTAGCTCAAAATTTGTGATTGGCGGTTGGGCTGGCTTGACCAAAGCTCGCATCCTTTCAGTTACTCCTGGCGATGCTGACATCTGGAACTATGCCGTCACACTGGCTTTCCCGGATCTTGGTAAAAAAGGTAACATTGCAGGCATTGTTGTCGGTATGGAACCTAAAGTTACCAGTGTGAGCAGTTCTCTCAGCAATGCAGGTATCAACAAAGATCCAGACACTTCATATCACATTGAAGGTTTTTATCAATATCAGCTGAGTGACAATATCAGCATTACCCCAGGAGTTATCTGGCTAACAGCGCCAGATCATAACAATCAAAACGATGATATTGTGATTGGTACAGTGAGAACCACATTCACTTTTTAATTTTCACAATTTTGCTTGAAGACGCAAATTTATCGAAACAGAATTCAGGAGTCAGAAGTCAGAATTCAGAATGAACTCTGACGGATAGCGCAGCGTCTCGTAGAGAGCGTGTTAATTCTGAATTCTGCATTCTTCTTCAATCTTTGCGTCTTCGCTTTTATGTGTGATTTCAAAAATAAAAACCCAGCAAAAAATGCTGGGTTTTATTTCTTAAAACGAGAACGAGATTGTTAGTTTTTCAGACGAGGTAAATAGATTATTTTAAACTAATTTTGATTTCCGTTTGATAAATGACCCCGCACTCACAGCACCAAAGGCTAGTAAACCCAACATAGAAGTAGGTTCAGGGACACTAGCTGCTCTGTAGGCATGGTTATCACTTTCAAATGCAACACCGCTAGAACTTAGAACTACCTTGTTAAAAGTCTGTCCCGGATCTGCGAGGAAATTAACGAAAACATTGTCTTTAGGACTAGTCTGATCACCACCGTTAGTAGTAGTTCCAGGAACACTGAGTCCAGTAAAGGTATTCAACAGAGTATCGCCGTTAAAAAATGCGATCGAATTCAAATTTGAATTAGACTTGTCAACTGAACCCCAGTACAAGCCAAAGTAATCAAGTGCTTTAGCAAAATTAATTGTCACAGAACCAGTGCTGCCTGCAACGCTGGAGCCTATGGGAGAAATAGTTAAATAATTGCTTGTATCACCAGCCGGTGCAGCATATTGATTAGGTTGAGTCCCTTGGACAATTCCATTGGTTGTAGAGTAAGTAGCAAATCCGTTTGGATCGGTTGCTGTCCCTGAATTGAAGTCGATCGTTGTAGCTCCTTGAATATTAGTCTTTTGACCTTCTCCTGGAACAGATATGGAGTTTCCTGTACTCAGGCTAACAGCGCTAGCTGGGTTAGCACTCATCAAAAGAACTGCTGTTCCAACTAAGGCTAATGATAGTTTTTGCACAGTAGACATTGATTTATTTCCTTAAGCATTTGATACCCATACTTTGGCAGATCATCCTGGTATTTGTGTAGTGGGCAGCAATCATTTTTACCAAAACAATTTATTGAGCCAATAAATCTGAAGATGGCAAAAAGATGTTTAAAATAAAGGATGTGAAGGCGATTGCGTCCGAAAAAATCTCTATGTATATACGTAGTTAAATATGAAGGTTGTATAATTATTTAATATGACATCTGGAACTATGCCGTCACACTGGCTTTCCCGCATCTTGGTAAAAAAGATAACATTGCAGGCATTATTGTCGCTATGGAACCTAAAGTTACCAGCGTGAGCAGTTCTCTCAGCAATGCAGGTATCAACAAAGATCCAGACACTTCATATCACATTGAAGGTTTCTATCAATATCAACTGAGTGACAATATCAGCATTACCCCAGGAGTTATCTGGCTAACATCGCCAGATCATGACAATCAAAACGATGATATTGTGATTGGTACAGTGAGAACCACATTCACTTTCTAATCTTTAAAATCTTAGGGACTGACAAGAAATAAATTATCCATCTTGTGGGGTGGGCAGGAAAGCCCGCCCTGAATATGGGACGGGTGTTCGCGTAGCGGCACGTAGTGCGGACACCCATCCCACAAGAAAATTTGGGATTTTTTTTATTTGTCAGTCCCTTATCTGAAGACGCAAAGGATAAATTTGCGTCTTTTCTACGGCTCCAACAAAGAGTAGCGACTTGTTGCTACACCAGTCTACTATCGTTACCATCAGATTAAATCATGTTGAAGTGTAGAGTTGGCTCCTGTGCAGTCAATTTTACTGATGTATAGTAAGATGCATCGTTTGTGTCTATACTTACTATTTTTTTAGTTTGTTGTCCAACTCAAAACTCAGGTTTGCACAGCAAATTCTTCTGGATCAACACCCCAATTTACCCAGCTAATTGCTTCATGCGCTGAGTTCATATTCGGTGGAACTCGCAAGGCGTGAATAAAGCTTGTACTGGGGCAAGTCATTTTTAATAAATAAATTGGCTCGATATCCACATTATTATCAATTTTTAATAGTGTATATTCTTGCCAATTATCTAATTCAATAGCTTGTAATTCTTCGCAAATTCTGGCGTAACCAATACCCTGAATTAGTACTCGCCGTAGTTCGGCATTTCCCTCTGATAAAAGCCATTCAGCTTGCCATTGCTGCGGGTGGATTTTACCGTATTTTTCAGGCAAGGTTACACCGTGGTAGGAATATAGACTATATCCATCAATAAATTCAATGGCGGGTTCGCCTTCAGCATGAAGGCGATTTTGATTGTCGAAGCGAAGATGAAGCGGGCGATCGCATACTATACAAGTATATTTACCTGCGAAAATCCAGCCGCACTCTTTGACTACTGACTCAAAGGAATTCCATTTAACTTGATCGTACACACAATTCAAAACCGAAATACAAAAATCCTTGAAACTTGCACCGCAAGCTAATATTTCATAGTGAATGCAGTCCTCCTTGGCATTTTCCACTTCAAGTTGTAGTTGACTTTCCAATTGTCTGTCTAATTCGCTCCACAATTCCCAGCAATGGGTACAATTATTCATACTATTCTCTAGTTTCCTTGCTAATTCAAAGTTCAGTAGAGAAAGAAGTTCGCTATCAATTTGTTTATATAATTCATCCTCTAGGTCGTTACATACGTTTGCAGGCGGTAGTTCATAAATACCTAATTCCCCCCACAGATCCGAACCATCCCAACTACTACCAAACCAACCGCTACCAAGTTCTTGTGATAATTTGCTTAAATCTTGTGATAATTTGCTTAAAGTAGTTATCAAAGCAGCATTCGGGCTATCATAAAAAACTATCTCAGGTTCTTCCATACCAATCAAAACATAAGTAGCTTTGACCGCTTCCGCCGCTGTTTCACGATCGATTCGCTCAGTTGAAAGCGCGATCGCTCTCCACTTTTCCCGATAAACTGGAATTAAAGCCTCTTGCTCAGGTGTTAGCGTGTAAATCATTTTTACTAATCAAAAATTTTCATCTATTTGAACAATTTATAAATGGGAAAGTCCCTTAAGCAATTATGTTTGCACACCAAATTCTTCTGGATCTACATCCCAATTTACCCAGCGAATTGCTTCACGCGCTGAGTTCATATTTGGTGGAACTCGCAAGGCGTGAATGAATCTTGTAGTGGGGCAAGTCATTTTTAATAAATAAATTGGTTCTTCGTCAACATCAGCATCAATTTTTAATAGTGTGTATTCAGCCCAAGTATCTAATTCAATAGCTTGCAATTCTTTGCAAATTCGGGTGTAACCAATACCCTGAATTAACACTCGGCGGAGTTCGGCGTTTTCCTCTGATAAAAGCCATTCAGCTTGCCATTGCTGCGGGTGGATTTTACCGTACTTTTCAGGCAAGGTTACACCGTGATATGAGTAAAGGCTATATCCATCAATAAATTCAATGGCGGGTTCGCCTTCAGCGTGGAGGCGATTTTCATTGTCGAAGCGCAGGTGAAGCGGGCGATCGCATATTATACAAATTTTTTCAAATGGAGAAATCCAACCACAAAACCTTGATAGAGACTGTAAGCTCTTCCATCTCATTTTGTTGTAAGAACAATTTAATACAGACACATAAAAATCTACCCAACAACAACGGCTAGCCAAATATTGCGATTTAAACCAAAGACGATCTAAATTAATTTTATGAATTTTGAATTTTGATTTCTTTTCTAATACATATTCAAATATAACAAAATCTCGGTTGAAGATAGTTAATTGTCTCATAAGCGGTGTGTCTATTTGGTATGATAATTCTAAATTTTTATTAGTTAAAACTGTAAAAATATAGTTCATAAACTCATTATTTAAATTTATGACATCTATGTTGTTTGAATTTAATTTAGGATACTTTTTAAGAATTTTTGTTAAACCAGCATGAGGACTGTCACAAAAAATAATTTCCGGTTGTTGTTTACCGATAGCTGTATATGCAGCTTTAACAACTTCTGCCGATTTTTCACGATCAATTCGCTCAGTTGAAAGCGCGATCGCTCTCCACTTCTGGCGATAAACTGGAATCAAAGCTTCTTGCTCAGGCGTTAACTTTTCAATCAGCGACATAACGCCAACCTTCAGGCTCATATTCCCGTTGAATTTTCACCATCCAATGACCTTGGGGAATAGAAATAGCTTTATGCTCCTCATGAGCTAGCAATGCCGTCTCTGAAAACACACGCAAATAAAGTGTGCTATCTTTTTCGTATAATTCCGCCTTTCCCTCAGTAATCCGATGTTTATGACCCGTAACTTCGCCTTCTGCCAAAGTTAAATGAGGTATTTTTTCTCCTTCAACCTGCTGCACAGGTAGTAAAATTACATCACCTTGACGAATTGCTTGCATAGTTTTGCTTCTCATGAGATGGGTACAAACCCCACTTCGCTTTTGCTCTCAAGTTTGATTTAATTTTGGCACAAGCTCTATTAGAGTGGGGCATTGGGCATTGGGCATTGGGCATTGGTTATTTCTTCTCCACTCCCCACTCCCCACTCCCC
>NZ_JABXKM010000247.1 GCF_017115025.1 Nostoc sp. NOS(2021)
TAGTGGCACAGGTAGTGGCATTGGCAGTGGAACTGGTAGTGGCACCGGTAATGGAATTGGTAGTGGCACTGGCAGTGGAATTGGCAATGGAGTAGGAAACCGTCCAACAGTAGCAACAGCGCCAACAGTGCCAACACCGCCAAAAATTAATAGCTCAGGTGATGGTAATGGTCGTGCAGCCTGCCGCGAATGTAATGCCAAGTATCCAGATGCAGCAAGACGGGGAGGAGTTGAAGGCAGAGTAGAAGTAGCTGTAGATACTGACTCACAAGGCAATGTTACCAATGTGCGGATTGCTCGCTCCAGTGGAAACCGCGACTTAGATGAAGAAACCGCCAGACAAGCGCGTGACTGGAAATTAAAACCCGCAGAAGGTGGTAGACAAGGGGTATCGATCGCCACTGAATTTGCTATAAAAGGTTCACGGCGATCGCGCCAAGTTCAAGAACGGCAAGCACAAAGAGAAGCAGAAGAAAGAACCCAGCAGGCAGCAGCTGCTGCTAACTCCACACCAGAAAATCCAAGACGTAGACGCAGAGAATTGACACCCCCATCTAATGAAGCTACAGCCACAAGACCAGCAATATCTGGATTGAGTAGACGGTTGGAACCTCAAAGAGGGGAAAGTCCTGCTACAAGCTCATCATCTGGATCTAGCACAACTCGCACTCAAGGAAGTGCAACAGAGTCCTTACGCCGCATCAAGCCTGAAGCAACGGCTACTGATTCATCACAAAACCCACAAGCAACCACAAATCGACGGCGGCGAAAAGATAACACTAGCCAGAACAAGTTGCGGGAGTCTTTGCGCCGTTTACGCCCACAACCTCAATCGCAATCTGAATCGCAACCGCAACCTGCTGCTCCCAGTCAGCAGTAGTAGTTTGTCAAGTTGAAATTGATGGGTTCGTAGTAAGCGCTTGAGCGCTTAAGGCTATTTTCAGGTAAATAGACCACGCAGTAAGGGCACAGCATTGCTGTGCCCCGACGACAGATGTGGTTCAAATAAATGAAAACTGCTGTAAGGCAAGGACTAAAGTCCTGGCTACGAACTTATTGACTCAGCAAAGTTGTCTTGGTGGACAACTAGTAGAGCGACAAAACTTGCTGGAATCATACTTTGATTAGCGATCGCGCACCGCCTCCTGCTTTTAGGAGGCGGTTTTTCTTTAGACAGGAATGCCTTTGTTAAGCGTTTCACCTCTTCCATCTGCGAGTGCGGTAATTTTATGATGGGCAATTAGACACACTGGCGATCGCGCCCTTTGCCAATCAATGGAAGTGGAAGTGAATAATCCCGTACTTTCCCCTACCCATTTCTCTGATCAGGGCGATGAAAATCGCCTGCGCCTAAAATAAAGGTAGTAGTGTTTGCTCATCACCAATTATATGGTGAGAGGATAGTCAATGGCTAACTCTCAAGTTGCTCATCTGCACTTTATGCTAGGCGTCAAATTCACTGATTTGAATAAAACTTCTACATAAACACACACTGATGCAGTTTGATTTGCTTGAATAGCTATATTGATAAGACATTGATCCGACGGCAATTCACAATTCCTGATTATGGCAAGTAAATTCATTGATGTTAGGGAATATACTGTCAGGGCGCACAAAAGACAGATTCATACTCGTGTTTTCCAGTTTGTCTGTAAAGAGTGTAACGATGTGACAAAGCGCGAGACTTTCGGGCCTCGACCCTTATATTGTGAGAGATGTCGCCCTCCCCAACCGCCTAAGAAATCCCAGCCAACATCTCACAAAGCAAAACCCAGAGCAATGTCTTACAAAAGTGACATCGATTTAAATTAATTAAAGCCTTATGACTCAAAATGGACAATTAGAACCGCCTCCGGGTACCTTTCTCTCACCACTGTTGGAATTACGAGACTATTATGCTCGTCTTACAGAAGAGTATGAACGCCTCTTTGTGCAGGCGCGATCGCAGCTCGATCATGTAGAAGCATTGTTGTCTAACTGGTCTTTTTCTGATCCCGACAAGCAGATATCAAGACTGACGGCGGCTGATGAAACCTCAAATCTTTCTCAAGAAGGCTCTCTGCTGTTTTTATCACCCCTTGATGACATTGACGAAATCAACTTGGTGGAGTCTTTACAATCAGAACGAAAAGACAAAGACTTGGTTGAGATAGATAATTCCTTTTCTGCTGCTGTTGATACAAAAAAGAGTCAACCTCTAACTACATCGCCAGATATCGAGACACCTCCAGAGAACAACGATAGTTCAACGAAGGTGGCGGAAATCCCGATGCTACCTCAATATCAGCACGCTCTCTCGCGAATGGAAGCCATAAAACAGCTATTGCAAGAGAATATAGGCACTGTCTGTCATATCGATTTTATCGTGCGATCGCTTTATGGAGAGTTAGATTCCAATCTATTCAAAGTAGTTAAAGGTAGGGTTCAATCTTCCCTCACCCAAGGCAGAGAAAGGAATTACTGGGTAACTATTCCCGATGAGCCAGGTTGTTATACTCTGGATTTAAGTTTGGTAGTCCCAAGTAATGGCAATAATGCTTATAAAAGCATCAAAAGCAAAAAGAAGAAACCTTTCGTACCCCCGACAAAAACAGTACCAATGCTCAAAGCCTTTGAGGGTCTATTCTTAATTGATGCCCTCACCTCCCTGTTAGAACAAAATCCAGGTAAAGTTTTCAGCGTCGCTGAAGTCATCGCCGGAATTTATGGAGAACTAGATTCTCAGCAACTTAGAGAGATCAAAAATAAGGTGCTGAATGAATTATCTAGAGGCTATCGGACGGGCAGATTCTCTAGGATTCCTGACCAAATCGGCTTCTATACTTGGGACTCCAATCTGATACCAAAGAGAAGTTCTCGCTAAATTGGTATTGGGCAATTCAATTTTAGATTTTGGATTGACGATAGCGCCACGGAGAGCGAGTCCGCGTACTCCTGCCCAGAAGCAAGCTACGCCTTGATCTCGTAGAGAGCGTCTTTTGGATTAAATTTCAATTCTTTAATCCAAAATCCAAAATCTAAAATTCTTACTCCCCACTCCTCGCCTATCCCAAAAACAACTTGTATGCCGGATTTTTGTTTTCATCCCAATAGCGATAGCCCAGGTGATCGAGAAAAGCTTGCCACTCTTCCATCTCATGGCGGGGAACCTGGATACCGACAACGATTCGCCCGTAGTCTGCGCCGTTGTTGCGGTAATGAAAAAGACTAATATTCCAGTTGGGACTCATGGAAGTAACAAATTTCATCAATGCGCCGGGACGTTCGGGAAACTCAAAACGGTAGAGCAATTCATTGTGAGCCAGGGGAGAGTGCCCACCCACCATGTGCCGCAGATGTAATTTAGTTAGTTCGTCGTCCGTTAAATCAAGGGTTTCAAATCCCTGAGCTTCAAAGGTTTCTACCATCTTTGCAGCATCGGCACGGTTTTGAATTTGCACACCGACAAAAATATGGGCTGTTTTTTCATCGGCAATGCGATAATTAAACTCGGTAAGATTACGGTTGCCAATACATTCACAAAACTGGCGAATACTTCCCCGTTGCTCAGGAATTGTGACTGCAAAGATCGCTTCGCGACGTTCGCCCAACTCTGCCCGTTCTGCCACAAAGCGGAGGCGATCAAAGTTCATGTTTGCACCGCAGGCGACAGCAATTAAGGTTTGTCCTGCGATTTGTTCTCGTTCTACGTAGGCTTTGGCAGCTGCGATCGCTAATGCACCGGCTGGTTCTAAAATGGATCGCGTATCCTCAAACACATCTTTAATCGCAGCACAAGTATCGTCTGTATCCACCAGAATGATTTCATCTACATACTGCTGACATAAACGAAAAGTTTCTTCACCTACTTCCCGCACTGCTACCCCATCAGCAAATAACCCCACTTGAGACAAGCGCACCCGATGTCCGGCTTTCAGCGATTGAGACATAGCATCAGCATCTACTGGCTCAACGCCAATAATCTTGATTTCGGGACGCAACCGTTTCACATAAGCTCCAATCCCAGAAATTAATCCGCCCCCTCCAATTGCCACAAAAATCGCATGGATGGGTTGCTGATATTGCCGTAAAATTTCCATCCCGATTGTTCCCTGTCCAGCAATGACATGCGGATCATCAAAGGGGTGAATAAAGGTCAATCCTTTTTCTACTTCTAATTCACGGGCATAGCTATAAGCATCGTCGTAGGTGTTTCCATGTAACACGACTGCTCCACCCCTCATTCTCACCGCGTCTACCTTGACTTGGGGTGTGGTTATTGGCATGACGATAATCGCTTTAGTTCCCAAGCGTTGGGCTGCAAGGGCGACTCCCTGAGCATGGTTTCCCGCAGACGCTGCGATTACACCATGCGCCAATATCTCTGGTGGCAGTTGCACCATTTTGTTATAAGCACCCCGCAGTTTAAAGGAAAATACTGACTGCATATCCTCACGTTTCAGCAGGAGTTGATTATTCAGCCGCGCAGACAAATTTGGGGCATACTCCAATGGTGTTTCCTGGGCAACATCATACACACGGGCAGTCAGAATTTGGATGAGGTAGTCGCAATACATGGGCGTCAAGGTGTTAGCAAATGCCGGATGGAAATTAATTTTACGTTACAAGCGATCGCACTGGTTTCATTTAATTGCACTCTCTCGAAATTTTGAGTGAATAAAATTGAACAATTACTAATACTATAGGAATCCGATTTGATTCCTGAACTTACTTGCGTAGGGAGGGAACAGGGAACAGGGAATAGGAAAGAAGGGAATAGGGAACAGGGAATAGGGAATAGATGTGTACTGAGTTATTTCAAAAATCAAATACGAGTCCTATCTCTGAGGATAAAATATTCAGTGATTGAATTTTTTGGTGACTTCAAATTCAATGCGATCGCTGGTAAGTTGATTTTAAACGAGTTTTGCCAATTGTCCGAGTATTTAGAACAATAGATAAGTATAGTGTTGCTTATGAACATAACTTCTCAATTTATGTTAAAGTATGCATGGAAGATTAAATTCGGCTGTGTAGTTTGTTTTTATATATACTTGTATTACAGACCTCTCCGGATGTAAATCTCTACACCCCCTGATTCTGGAGACATTCTATTATGTCAATTTACGTCGGGAACTTATCTTATGAGGTTAAAGAAGATGACCTCCGGCAGGTCTTTGCAGAATACGGAACTGTAAAAAATGTTCAATTGCCTATTGACCGAGAAACAGGTCGGGTGAGAGGTTTTGGTTTTGTAGAAATGGAATCAGACGCACAAGAAACAGCAGCAATTGAGGCCCTTGATAATGCTGAGTGGATGGGTCGGAGTTTAAAAGTTAATAAAGCCAAGCCGAAGACAGACGGAGGTTCCTCTGGTGGTAGACGAGGAAACTATGGTGGTGGTGGTGGTGGCTCCTCTCGCCCCTATTAAGGTCTAAAACCAAGAATTTAACTCTAAGGTCTTGAGGGCAGACAAGGCGTCTGCCTTTTTTTGTGCTTCGGTTGACTGGAGTGTTTACCACAACCCAACCACTAATTAAGTCTATTTAGTAGAAATATAGTATGACCCAAAGAATCGTAGGCGAAAGTGAAGGGATTGAATCAGCCTTACGTCGATTTAAGTGATAAGTATCCAAAGCGGGAATTTTTCCAGATATCAGAAAGCACCGTCACTTTGAAACGCCCCTGCAAAAGTGCAAACGCAAAGCAATTGCCAAGCACAAACAGCGTAAGAGAAGTTTCCGCAATTGATAATAATTGTCTCTTATAAAGCCATGCGTTAGCGTAGCTGATTGTAGGTATCGTTTTTGTAAGAGGTGTAGGAACCATGAACCCAGAAGCTAAACATATTGTTAGCGAACTAAGGCATAAGTTCTACTCTAACTTTGCTGCTGCTATGAATATGCCGGTGATCATAACTGGTGCATCTTATAGTAGTAATTCACCGATCGCATCTTGGATGGATCATAGGCAAAGACTGAACTATGTAAATGTATACGCTTATACAGCCCCTGATGAATTTGTCCCATTCCGCCCCTTCATTCTTCGACTGGCTATTAACAAGAGTGCTGGTAGAGTGACGGTGTTAAGAAAAGGACAAGTATGCCGAGGTCTTAATTTGGTGTGGGATTTTGAGTTAACTGTACTACCAAAAGAAATCTTAGACTTTCTTCCCTGGATAGTTAACTTAGTTGAAGCTCATGACAAAGGTTCGCCTTTATTGCTACAATTACCACCTCATTCATTTGAATTAAAAGCGCCAGAGGTTGGGTTCTTTAATAACGCATGGACTCAGAAAGCTTGGCTCCTTGCAAATCCGAGAATATCCTAATGGTTGGTGCTAATCGCTCTTTTAGCAACTGACAAAAAATATATGTGCTTGGCTAAGTTTGCCCAATAGACATCTGGTGAAATTAATTATGCGTTGTCCAAAATCCTTGGTAGGCACAATTCATGAATTGTGCCTACATCATTTTTGGAGATGTCTATTGTATAAGCGTATTCATTTTTTGCAAAGCAAAAACAGATACTAGATATATGACACTTCGACCCTTCTCTACGAGACGATGCGCGTAGCTTGCTTCCACGAAGTGGTACGACAAAGCTCAGTGCAACGCAAGCTCAGTGACCGCGAATCACCTCACCAATTTCTGGTAAAATAGTTAGTGTGTTGACCATCAATGCCATAAGCGAAAACCAAGCTGATAAGTATATGTTGCAAGAAAACCCTTCGACTTACCTCGACTCCGCTACTTCGGCTGCGCTCAGTACAAGTCGGCAGGGGTCGCTCAGGATAAAAGATTTGGGTCTTGGGAACCAGGAGTCCTGACAAGAGGAGGGAATGTAAGACCAATATAACTACGGAGACAAGAGAGGTTATTCCTGATGAATTGGGAAGCCTCGTCCGTCTAGAGGTTGGGGTAGTTCACTAAGGCAATCTACAGAGAGCAAAGATGCAGATTCTCCAAAAACTCTCCCTCCCAAGTATGGGCTGCGGGACTTGGGCATGGGGCAACCAACTGCTTTGGGGATATGACGAAAGTATGGATGACCAGTTACAAGCCGTCTTTAACCTTTGTGTAAGCAACGGTGTGACTTTATTTGATACAGGTGATTCTTACGGAACTGGGAGATTGAATGGTCGGAGTGAGTTACTCCTGGGACGATTCAATCGAGAATATCTAGGTTCAGGCAAAGAAAATATTTGTATTGCTACTAAGCTTGCTGCTTATCCGTGGAGATGGACACGTCAATCAATGGTAAGGGCTTGCAAGTCATCTGCCCATCGTCTGGGAAAAAACGTAGATTTGGTACAGATGCACTGGTCTACAGCGAATTATGCTCCTTGGCAAGAGGGAGGGCTGTTAGATGGTCTTGCCGATGTGTATGAGTAAGGACTGGTCAAAGGAGTGGGACTATCCAATTATGGCCCGAAACGGCTTAAGCAAGTGCAGAAAAAGTTTGCTGCACGGGGCGTTCCTATTACAACTCTGCAAGTTCAATACTCTTTGTTGTCTACATATCCTGTCACCCAACTAAAGCTCAAAGACCTTTGTGATGAGTTGGGAATCAAATTGATTGCCTACAGCCCTCTAGCCTTGGGACTACTGACAGGAAAATACTCTGAGCAAGGCCCTTTGCCCAAAGGCATCCGAGGTCTGCTGTTTAGGCAGATATTACCAGGAATGCGTAGGCGTAGCCCGCCGCAGGCATCGCTTTTAGCATGTTTGCAAGAGGTGGCACAGTTTAGAAACAAAACTATGTCACAGGTAGCAATTAATTGGTGCATCTGTAAAGGAACCATTCCTATCCCTGGAGCAAAGAGCGTCGAACAGGCGAGGGAGAATATTGGTGCATTGGGTTGGCAATTAAACGCCAGTGAGATTGCAGAGTTGGATAGGGCGGCGGCGAATGCAGACAAAAAAATGGTACAAAATATCTTTCAAACTAAGTAAAATTTCAACGTTGCTGTATTTGAATATAAATCATTGCAAAAACCTAGTTTAAATCTGATAATTAGGACTTATGCAAAAATCGCCAAAAAGCTTAATTAACAAATCTTTCGGTTCGTATCTTTCTCTCAACAAAAAGCGATTCACACTATCATGTGAAACGTCTCCAAGTATTTCTGCTAATCTACTGCACCCCCTGTGCTTCGGAACTGAAGTGCAGAAATAGGATGTAGTGTTCTAGATTGCACTGCCCTGTTGAGGTTTTGCTGATTTCTCTAATTGTCCGATACCTCTTTGTTGACGACTCTCATTTTTATCCGCATCATTTTACCATTCTGTCAATGCGTAAGTCATATAAGCAATAAAGTGCTGAAAATCCTTACCCTGAGTACTGCGCGATGCCTACGGTGGGCGGGTACGCGAGCGCACATTATTATCATTGGTTACTTAAGTTAAACCGCACCTAAGTCCAAGGCGTGCTCATTGTCTAGCAAAAGCCAAATCACTTTCAATTAACTTGGCACCTGTTAGGTTAGCCCCATTCAAATTGCAGAAGTGAAAATTTGCCCCTCTTAGGTCTGCTAGTGCTAGATTGGCTCCTCTTAGGTCAGCATCAGTGAGGTTAACTTCACTTAAGTTAGCGCTACTTAGGTTAGCCCCTCTCATATCTGCTAGTTGCAGGTCTGCCCCCTTTAGGTTTGTCCTCATTAGGTATGTCTTACTCAGGTCGGCTCCACTTAAATTAGCTTTACTTAAATCTGCCGCTGTTAAATCAGCAAAACTTAGATTGGCTTGACTTAGGTCTGCCCAACTCAACTTTGCATAACTTAGATTAATTTCACTCAGGTTCACTGATGCAAGTACTGCACACCTCAAATTAGCATTAATAAAATTTCTTTCTCCCATTGCATAACGGCGTAAAATTTCATCAGTTGTTACTCTGTCTAAAACAGCTTTTGATGCGCCTTGATAACACCATCCAGCTTCTAATAGTTTAGTAGCAGTGTTAACAGCTATTTCATCACATTTAACTATTATCACACCATTGCACCCATCCCACTGACCGTTAAGCATAAGGGCAATCTCACTAGCGGCAGCAATTGAGTCAAATAGTAAAACAGATTCTTTGTGTCGTTTTAACCAGCTATTCCAACCAATCGAGATAATATTTTTCATTTCTATAACTTTTGGCGCGTTAAGTATTGATGTCGAGGTTCCTTGTCTGATATCTTGCGGCAATTCGGGTGCATATTCACCTACAGTGTAACCAGTTTTGTACTCTTCCTGATCTTCCCAGATTCCATCCCCTAACTTGACATACAACCGTTGCCAGTAGTCGCGCCAGCCTAACTCCTTAATTAGTTTAGTAGCATCGTTTTGGTATTGCGCTTTTTGTACCGCTTTACGTCCTCCCAGAGTTTCGCTGATGTGGTCATCGCATTGTGCCGCATCTGGGAATTGTTCGTTCAGGTAGGCTACCAACTCATAGCGGTTGGTAAATTCGCGTTGCATATTTTTGGTCATGTGAACTTTGAAGGGTGAGAATATATCAACAAAAATACTTGTAGGTTAAGTCATTATTATGGCGGATAAATATAAGCGTACACCGCAGGGATTGCCGCAGGCGATCGCTCTCAACCTGATGAGAGAACTTTTTTCATAGTAAGCAAAGATGAATGAGTGCGATCGCTATCTTAAATTATTGAACACCTATGATCGCTCAATACAATAGACTTCTTGCATAAATCAAAAAAAGAACCCCACCCCGTCGGCTCTTAGGGGCTGGGGG
>NZ_JABXKM010000110.1:0-4271 GCF_017115025.1 Nostoc sp. NOS(2021)
TATTAAGATTTGGCGGTTGTCTCAGTGAAATCGGCGGTTAGAAACATTTACCTGAAAATTGCTGTAATCCAAAATCCAAAATCCAAAATCTAAAATCCAAAATTGGTATGAGTTCTCTAACTTTACAGTTCCCCCCGGCGCTGAAATTGACAGACGAAGAATTTGAACAGCTTATTGCTGTTAATCAAGAATTACGACTGGAATTAACCGCTCAAGGAGAATTAGTTATTATGTCACCTACCGGGGGAGAAACTGGAGAGCGTAACTTGGATATAGAAGGTCAATTATGGTTATGGAACCGTCAAAATAAGCTCGGAAAAGCGTTTAATTCTTCTACAGGTTTTAAATTGCCAAATGGTGCAACTCGTTCCCCGGATGCGTCTTGGGTAAAGATGGAAAGATGGGAAGCTCTCACGCCAGAGCAAAGAAAGAAATTCCCACCCTTATGTCCTGATTTTGTAGTGGAATTGGTTTCTGAAACTGATGATTTAGAAGATACTCAAGCAAAAATGTGGGAATATATCAAGAACGGTTTGCGTCTAGGTTGGTTGATTAATCCTAAAAATAGGCAAGTAGAAATTTATCGCTCTAACCAACCAGTGGAAGTTTTACAATCTCCCCGAAATCTATCAGGTGAAGATGTATTGCCGGGATTTTTATTAGATTTAGACCCAATTTTTGCATAGAATCTAACGGTTCGGTTAGATGTGTTTATCCCTCCAAAAGGATGTTTAAAAAGTACTGGGCGAATATAATTCGCTACTACACAAACTCTCGTCGTCCTACCGCCAAAGGATTAGAAATCAAGGGTTTTGTCTGTGTAGTCACGACTTCCAGTCGTCAAGGCAAATAATAAATTAGACTTTTCAAACAACTTCTCATATCCTCCCAGCCCACGGCAAGAAAGCAGTAGTTTCAAGTAACCTAAATTATCAGAAGATAGTCAATCTGTATTTACCGAGTTCCTGTGGATTCTTGGAAGTAACAACTATATAGTAAGTATCATCTTCAGGCAACCTAGCTCGGTCAATTAAAGCACTGTACACACCATCTTTGTCTTTGTCTTTATATATAGCGATCGTCCGTCCTTGAGAATTTAGCAAAGCTACGTAAGGAGAAAATTCTTCATCAACACTATCTACACGAATACTTACAAGCTGATTTTTTCTCCCTTGAAAATTAGAAACATTGTAAGCGCCTCCATTTTGTTTCAGGGTTGAGCTTTTGGCACTTAGTTGACCTGATTCATCTAAAGTATAGCTAGCTCTGTCATTCCTCAGAGCCAAACTATAGCGACCTATCTCTCCAGGATCTCGACTAGTAACTGCGATTTTGTAAGTGCCATTCTTAGGCAGTCGTGCAAAAATGAATGCATCATCGCCACCACTGCTTTTATCCAAAGCGCCTTTTTTGACGATGATATTATTATCAGGATCGTGCAAAAACAACAAGGGTTTTAAACTCAAGTTATTTGATCTACGTGTATCATTACTGCCAATAAGCCTAATTTGGACTAATTGATTTTCTCTACCCTCAAACTGGTAGAAATGAAAATATCTACCTTGATCTCGAAAGTCACGCTTACTCAGAATACCCAACTCAACATCTACAAAGTTAATTTCCTTAAAAGTAGGTGTCGCGGACGAAGAAAGCGCTGAATTGTCGAGATTTTGGTTCCCACTTGTAGCTATATTAGAACTTGGCTTGCGAACTCTCCCAGAGCCGCCATTGGAACGATTGGAGTTTGAGTTAGAAGCTCTATGTGCAGATGATCTAGAAGTAGAGTCACCATTAGAACGATTGGAGTTTGAGTTAGAAGCCCTACGTCCAGATGATCTAGGAGTAGAGTCATCATTTGAAGCGTTGGAGGTTCGCTGGGAATTTTCTGTGTTAGACGATATCCGACGAGTTTGTATTGGTGACTCAATAGATGTCTTCCGTCTTGGAGATACTGATGCTGGCAAAGCAGGAATTTGCTCAATTGCTTTTTTTACTGCTTCTGGTTGTCTCTCATCGGGTGATTTGGCAATTATGAAGTATTGAGAATTTTGAGGTTTTCCCAAAGCACTTATAGGTAGCACATTAGTCGTGATCAAAAAACTACTACTCAAGCAACAAATGAAAATGTGGCTTAATTTGCGACGAGAGGTCTTGTTTTCTACTAGCATAATTACGCTCCTAATTTTGCTGATGATTTTGTATTTAAGAGATAGACAAATTTTAAGTCTAAAAATTTATATTCCAATTTAGACTACTAGTACACTGTGGCGTCAGTTTGCCTACCTTTAACCAGTTGCTCAGAACAACTTGTCTGGTTTGAGATGGTAGCTAGATTTTTGCCAAACTGTACTAGAGTGAATGTCAATTTTGTCAGTATATACTGAGCTACAAGCTGAAATTGCTGCTTTTCGGATTTTGGCCGAAATATTTTTGCCAAACTGAGCCAGATGCTGCCGAACTACTAAATCGAGAATATATATATTGAATTGACGCCAATCAATTCCTTAAAAGGCATTGGTCAAGCACAACTTTTTTCAAGTTTTTTAAATTGTTCAATACCTGATCAGGTAAGGAAATTGGGGATTTGTATAGTATCTCAGTGATATTGACTAACAAGAGAGATTATACTGCATGACTTAAGATGAATATATACCCCAATTGAAATGGATTCCCAGTATGCTCTGTTGTGTGAATCCCGATTGCCAAAAACCCTTAAATCCTCATAAAAACAACTATTGCCAAAGTTGTAGAGCGGAATTGATACCCCTGCTGGGAGGTCGCTATCGCCCCACGCAGGTGTTGTCAGATGAGGGCGGATTTGGTAGAACCTATTTGGCAGAAGATGTACACAAACTGAATGAATGCTGTGTTGTTAAGCAATTCGCACCAAAACTTCAAGGAACTGGGCCACTAACAAAAGCGGTTGAGCTATTTAAACAAGAAGCTAGGCGACTGCAAGAACTCGCAGAACATCCGCAAATTCCAACTTTATTGGCTTATTTTGAGCAAAATGGCTATCTGTTTTTGGTGCAGCAGTTTATCGATGGGCACAACTTGCTTAAGGAATGGGAGACGCGGGGAAGCTATAGCGAAACAGAGATTCGCGAACTTTTGCTAGATTTACTGCCCGTGCTGAAGTTTATCCATGTACGGGGAGTGATTCATCGGGATATCAAACCACAAAATATTATTCGCCGTCAAAGTGACGGGCGATTAGTGCTAATTGATTTTGGAGCCTCCAAGCTGCTGACGGCAACAGTGCAGACTAAAATGGGTACTGTTATTGGCTCACACGGTTACACTGCACTTGAACAGATGCAAGATGGAAAAGCTTACCCAGCCAGTGATTTATTCAGTTTGGGGGCGACTTGTTTTCATCTACTGACTGGGGTTCGCCCATCTCAACTGTGGATACAGCAGGGCTATAGTTGGGTTGCATCTTGGCGACAATATTTGATTAGTCCAGGTAGGAACGGGGTTTCTGTGTCTATAGAGTTGGGTGAAGTTTTGGATAAGCTGTTGCAACTAGATATCCAAAAGCGTTACCAATCGGCTGATGAAGTCATCACTGACTTGACACGTCGGCTACCACCGTTGTCATCAGTGCCCCCAACTCTAATTACACCAACATTTACAGCCACCCCAGCAAACAAAGGGTCCATTTCACCAAAACCAAATAACAAGTTAACAAGTCAACTGCTTTTAGGTACTAGCATTTTGGTGTTGGGATTGGGAGGAGTTTGGTATTTCCAGACTCGCCCCCATACAATGAGGGAGTTTTCTCCACCAATTCCTCAGCCGATTTCTCAGCCGATTTCTCAGCCGATTCAACCACAAAAAAACGTCTCGGAAAATTATTTTCTGCCCAAACCCCTCAAGGGGCATTCCAGCGATGTGAATTCCGTAGCTTTCAGTCCTGATGGTAAAACTCTTGCTAGTGGCAGTGATGATAAGACTATCAAGCTATGGAATTTGGCAAGTGGACAGGAAATCCACACTTTAGAAGGAAATTCCGATTGGATTTGGACTGTAGCTTTCAGTCCTGATAGCAAAACCCTTGCCAGTGGTAGTGCGGACAAGACAATCAAACTGTGGAATTTGGAGACAGGAAAGTTAATCCGCACCTTAGAGGGACATAGCGACGGAGTTAGTTCCGTAGCTTTCAGTCCTGATGGCAAAACCCTTGCTAGTGGCGGTGCTAGTAAGGACAAGACAATTAAATTGTGGAATCTGGAGACAGGAAAGTTAATCCGCACCTTGCAGGGACATAG
>NZ_JABXKM010000110.1:4281-9699 GCF_017115025.1 Nostoc sp. NOS(2021)
TTAAATTGTGGAATCTGGAGACAGGAAAGTTAATCCGCACCTTGCAGGGACATAGTGAGCGGATTCTTTCGGTTGCTTTTGCTCCCGATGGGAAGACCCTTGCCAGTGGTAGTAAAGACAAAACAATTAAATTGTGGAATCTGGAGACAGGCAAGTTAATCCACACTTTAAAGGGACATAATGATAAGGTTAATTCCGTTGCCTTTTTGCCCAGTGCAACTCCAAATGGTGTCAACCTTGTCAGCGGTAGTAGTGACAAGACAATTAAACTGTGGAATTCGGTAACAGGAAAGGAAATCCACACTTTAGAAACTGGTTCTGGATATATTTATGCCATTGCCATCAGCCCAGATGGACAAACTATTGCCGGTGGTGGGAGTGGTGAGAACATTCTCAAGGTTTGGCAGATGATTCACTGAAAAGTGCTGGTCGGGGTGATTCGGGATAGGTTGCCACTTTTTCGCGTTTCACCCCAGAATATTGAGGAGAAATTGGGATATTTAGTTGACCCTGATAACGTAGAATAAATTGCTGACAATCTAATTCAAATCTTGCAAGGTGATTGCTCTAATCCAGTAATTTAGCAACCATAATACTTGCAACAAACAACTATTGAAGCTTTTGATTTTAGCCAGTTTCGTGCAAGTTTAGCAGACCTATTGAACGAAATGAATTAAAATTTATTTTCCAGTTTTTTGTATAAATTTAATTGATTAAAAATGGAAGATTCAGTGTTTGTTATATTTCTTGCCTTTGGGTGTATTTGGATATTGATGGGAGTTGTAGGTTGGATTGCGTTTTTAAAATCTGAGGGTGAGGAAATTAAGTTTGGGAAGTGGGGACTTATAGTTGCTATTCCAATCCTAATACCAATAATTTTTTCTCTGATTATTGGTATATTTTATCGTTAGTAGAATCAATATTTATCTTACAATCCCTGTTTGTTCACTTGTTAATTGCACCCCTAACCAAAATCACTGTACTTTCTACACCAGAGGCGATCGCTTCGGGAATATTACCTTGAATCGCCTGCTGCAACAATCCCTCGCGCGAAGCTCCCAAAACGACAACATCGTAACCTTCGGTTTTCACTAGGTTAATCACTCCTTCAGCTACTGAATTAGCTTGGACTGGGAGAGCAACTACAGTACTGGACAATTTGCGGCGACGCATCAAATGGCGGATGGCTTGTTCTGAAATTGTCATGTCTGGCTTTAATTCAGATGGCTTAAACACCTGTGTTAGGCGAATTTGTGGTTCATTTCCCAATGTCAGTAAAGCTGGAAGCAATTTAATCGCTAGCCGGGAATTGGGGCCACCAGCCATTGGAACTAGCCAGCGATTGAAGGAGTGTTGAGTAGGCAGAGACGCGATTAATCGCGTCTCTACTGGAGATTGCTGAGTGGTGCCTAATTTTACTAAGACTACTTCGCAGGTGGCTTGGCGAATTATGGTGTCTACAACGTTGCCAAAAATCCGACCAGGGGTAGATGTGCCACCTTTCCATCCCATTAAAATCAGGTCGATGTGTTCTTCGTTGATTGTCTCCAAAATGGACTGGGCTACATCATGGGTAACTCGAATCTGCGTGTGCAGGGGAATTTGCCATTTTTTTGCTAAGACTTCCGCCTGTCGTAGCAAGCGGCGACTTTTTGCCGTTCTTACCTGTGTTTCCGATGGGGAACTGTGGCGGGGTATCAGCATCACTTGCACGCAATCTATTTCATAATGGCGATCGCGGGCAATAGCTGCTGCCATTTGTAATAAAATACCCGCTGTTTCGGGATTTGCTACGGGTACTAATAATCTACCTCTGCCGGTGCTGGGCGATCGCGTTTGGTAAACTACATATGAAGGTTCTGGTCGCAGTCTTGGGGTGGCATTTTCACCATTGAGATGGTCTGCTTCCGCCCGAATAATATCTCCACGGGTAATAATTCCAATCAGTTTCCGTCCATCTACCACTGGTAAACGACTGATTTGATAGCGATCGAGTAAATACAGCACATTGCTCAGGCTGTGGATCGATGTTACGCTCATCGGAGTGGTGGTCATTATTTCCCGTAAGGGAGTATCGTTTGCTAAGTTGCGATCGCGGATATTTAGTAAATCTGATTGCGTCACAATTCCGACAAGCTTGCTCTCCTCTACCACTGGAAAGCCCCGATGGTGAGAACGGGCAAATGCCTGCATCACTTCATCTAAAGGCATCTCTGTATCCAGAGTTTCTACTTGTTGCTGCATGACATCTTTGGCTGTCAAATTTGTCATTATCCCCCCCGCAGGTGGTGCTTTTTCGATAGTTATGCCATTCCACGCCAAAAGTTTGTCGTATAGTGATCCTGGCTCTAACTTTTCGGCGACTAGATACGACGTTGCACAGCCAATCATTAAGGGCAGCACTAAGTTGAAATCTGTAGTCATTTCAAACACAATTATTATCCCTGTGATTGGCACTCTGGCGACCGCAGTAAAAAATGCGCCCATTCCTGCCAAGGCATAGGTAATTGGTAATCCAGTCGCTATCCCGAAAGGAAGAAGCAGACTGTGTTCTCCTATACCCACCAAGTAGCCAAGGGCAGCCCCAAGGGTCAAAGCGGGAGCAAACAATCCTCCGGGCACACCAGAGCCATAGGCTACCAGGGTCAGGATAAACTGGGATAAAAAGGCGATCGCGGCCATTGACCAGCTAGCCTCACCTGTAATTAAAATTTCCCGTAGTCCTGTGTTGTCTCGAAATGCTAGCGGTAGTAATGCCACAATCATCCCAGACACTAACCCAGCTAGTGCCACACGAGCAGGTAATCCAAAACGCAGCGAGCGTCGGTAAACAGTTAAGCTGGTAATAATCCCACGATTGAACAGCGCCCCCATCAAGCCAGCCAGAACCCCCAACACCAAATAGAAGGGAATATCTTGAACCAAAAACTCTGTCTTGGAAGCAGTTAATGCTAGATTCAGATCCAGGCTGCGACCACCCAATAAGCGGGAGACCACGGCACCGATAAAAGAAGCCAGAATCGCAGTGCCTAGAGTAAATTCAGAGAAATCCTGTAACAGTTCTTCGACGACAAACAACACACCTGCAATTGGCGTATTGAAGGCAGCCGCTAACCCTGCTCCTGCACCAGCAGCAATCAACTGGCGGCGGTGGTCTGGTGAAGTCGGAAACCACCGACTTAGTTGAGCGGCTAAAGCGGCGCTGACCTGAACTGTTGGGCCTTCCCGCCCTAAAGCTAGCCCAGAACCTAGTGCCAGAATACCACCGATTAGCTTGACCAGAGCAACCCGCAAATCTAAAGCAATTGGTATACGGGCTAGCACTGCTTTGACTTGAGGAATACCGCTCCCGGAAGTTTCTGGGGCTACGCGCTCAACCAGCCATCCTGCTAGGAATCCAAAGGTGAGTCCGATACCTGGTAGCACGAACCAAGCTGGTAGCAGCAGCGATGTCTGCACTCGCCAGGCACCTAGCAATCCCACCCCCGATTTAAGTAAGACTGCTGCAAGGGCTGAAACCAAACCAATCAGACAAGCTTCAAAAATTGCTAAACGACGCCGTGGTTGTAGCTGTTGCCGAAAGCGCTGGAAGATAGGTGAGTACCACATGATGTCAAATTTATCAAGAAGAATTCAGAAATCAGGAGCAAAGCTTAGGATTGCTCTGCGGCTTGGCGTCAGAATTCAGTATGAATTGTGTACGAGTCGGTGATAGCGTAGCGGTAGCGAGTGTCTGAATATTGCTTAAAATCTCGCCCCTAGTGGACGAAACTAGTATTAAATATTCTTCCTAATTAAAACTCTATCCCTTTATGGGTAGAGTATACAGAATTCTGAATTCTGTATTCTTCTTCAATTGCTTCTCCCGGTAGTGGATAGCCCTTCTACTATCAGAGATGGAGTGTAACAAGAACCATTCCAATCAGCATCGTTGCCCAGTGTAACCAATTGCTTCAGGGCTGTGTAGACATTACCTGCAACCATCGTATCCTTAACGCGCCCAATTACGTGACCATTTTGGACGCGGTAGCCTAAATCTACGTTGATCGAAAAATCTCCAGAAATACTGCCGCCATCACCCAGTATTTGATCCACAATCAAGCCATCATCCAGTTGTTGAATCAAATCTGGTAGCGATGCCGAACCGGGCTGGATGAGAAAATTAAATAAACCAGGGATGGGATAGCTACCTAAACCAGGGCGAAAACCATTTCCAGTGGTGTCAGTACCCAGTTGGTGCCCGGTGGTGCGATCGCCATAAAAATGCTGTAAAGTCCCGTTTTGGATAAATACTAAAGATTGAGTCGGACTGCCTTCATCATCGAAAGGACAACTGTAAGGGCCCGCTTCCGGGTCTTGGTAGAGGGTGAGGCTAGGTGCAACTACTGGGTTCCCGAGGCGTTCTGCCCAAGGCGAAGCTACTTCTAAAACTCGCTTGCCATTCAAAGCTGCTTGCACAGTACTCCAAAGCATATCGGCGGCTTTTGAAGTGAACAAAACCGGGATGCGACCAGTCGGAGGTGAGACATTTTCTCTGGCCCAAATTAACCTCTGTAAAATTTGATTAGCTAATCTCTCAGGGTGGAGTTCACCCCGCTGAGTTTGTCCATCAGCAACATTCAAAAAATCATCGCCACGCACCCATTCTGCTGATATGTAGCAACTGAGGGTAGTATCGGTGTAGTGACAATCTAAACCTTTGGTATTGACTAGTCTAGTGGTTTCAATATCACATTCCCAGTCACCATTGCAAACAACATCGGGATAGGCATCACGGATAAGTGCGATCGCTTCTGCGCCCCAGCCGACCAAAATCTCTATCGGCACACTTTCCCCTAAATCTGGGTAAGAGGGCTGAAAGTTAGAGCCTAATTCTACTGTTTCTGGATGATTAAGTTGACTTAGTGCCAGAGCTTTTTCCACCATTACTTCGGCTAGGACAGAACCGTAAGCCACCGTGAGTCCCGGACGCCCGTTTCGCCAAAGCCGTAGTGCTGTGCCTTCAGATTGGTTAGTTTCTAGCTGTTTGAGACGGTTTGCCTCAAAAAACACTGGACGAGAAAGCGATCGCGACTGATACACTTCAGCAGCTTCTGCTCCAGATTTTATAGCTAGTTCCAGCAGCTGTTCTGCTAGTGTATCTTGTGACAAATTTTCAGAACCCATGACCCTTAGTGAATTGTGGATTTTGAACCGCATATCAACGCTGTCTCTTGAAAGTCTGATCCCTAGCGATCGAACTTTTCGCTGATGGACGCAGATAACTATCCAAAAATCATCAGCGTGTTTCGGCAGTTGCGATTTTGAACCGCAGATCAACGTTGATGGACGCAGTTAATTATCCCAAATCATCGCCATATCTCGACGGATCTAGTCATTAGTCATTAGTCATTGGTCATTAGTCATTAGTTATTGGAC
>NZ_JABXKM010000035.1 GCF_017115025.1 Nostoc sp. NOS(2021)
CCCAATGCCCAATGCCCAATGCCCAATGCCCAATGCCCAATGCCCAATGCCCAATGTAACGTTTTGTCTAGCAGTTTGAAAGCAGATATAGCATTTATGTAACATCACAAATGAACATAAAGATAAAGGAATTAATTCATGCCCTATACAAACGAAGAAGGCGGTCTTCTAAATAATTTTGCCCGCGAACCAAAGATTTATCAAGCAGAACCTCCTACGGAAGGGCAAAAGCGAACTTATATCTTACTAGCAATCGCCGCGACAGCTTTGGTTAGCGGCTTGATTCTAGTCGCCTTCTTTGTTTCTAAGAGCAGTTGAGCATAAAACATTTTAATAAAATTTCATCTTTTATTTATAGTTTTTCAGGTTCCAATTTTAAGAGGGGCCTGCTTTTTTATTTTTTGTTAAAATTGAGTTAGGAATTAAAGTATAATTATATACTTTATTATTTTTACTAGAGATGAAGGCTCAATTTATCCTGAGCAGCACAACATCTACTTAAAAAGCATTTTTATTATGAGTTTAGTCCACTTGGATGCGCCCATAAAGGTGATATATTCTGTGTTTTGGCTCTTTAGCCGCTATGAGCGTGAATGATACTGCACACAACAATAATTCTACTTGGAATCGGCAAGTATACCACCGTCTGAAACTTGCCCTAAGTCTTGGCTTACGACGACAATTTTTTTTAGCCGTATGTGATAATTTACACTTAAGAAATCAGGTAGCAGCCCGTTTGCATTCGACATTGGCTTATCCTGTTGGACAGGTGCTATATCAGTCATCAAATACTCAGGAAAATAGCACTCCAGCTTATCCACGATTAGTCACGTTGCGTTTGAATTTAAACGATCCCAATCCCATAATCCAGATTAATCAATGGTTAGCTAATTATCCACCGCCTATTGTTGGAGCATCAAAAGATACCCCTGGAAGACCTTTTCAAGTACCAGCATTTCAGATTGTAGGCGTGGAGCATCTCACCAAGCAACCAGTCGCAACACAGCGTTTATTTTTGCACTATCTCCGCTTAAGTGAACAATATTTCTCTACACAAGAATCCAGTCAATTTCTAGAATCTAACTTGCTGCTGTGGATACCGCGTCCTTGGTTATCTGCTATCAAGCAATCAGCACCACAATTTTGGCGTTGCCGTACTGGCGTATTTGTGTTTGCCGGAGAACCCACACCAACAACTCAGAATTCGGGCTATCCAGAACGTTTTTCACGTTCTAGAAGCTTGGATTTAGGAAATATTGAGCAGTCGATTCTAGATGAATCAGTTAACCAAGCAGAACTCAGAACCGCAGCCAGCGAGTTAAAGTTTGGGAATAATTCCGATTTTCCGGCAGAGATACAAGGGAATGGCGTACATAAAACCCCGGAAGTTTCGCCGTCAACAGCGGATTTATTCAAGGCTGCGTCACAACAGCAAGAATCTACTAATAGGTCTGGTAGTGGGAGTAATAATCAATCGCTGTCGTCTTTATCTTATATTAGTAGTGAGTTAACGGAGCTAGTAATAGCAACAATCAATACAAATATTGCTCAAAATACAGAGGATTACTTACAACCGCAGCAGATTTTGCTGGAGATTGAAAAATTACATTCACAGCAAGTTTCAGGGGAGGTACTGGCAGAAGCTTATCATCGCTTGGGCACTTTATACCGCCTTCGCATTGAGCAAGGAGAGTCAACCCTAGAAAACCTGATGGTGGCGATTATTGCCTATCAGGAGGCAATTAGCTATGACGAAACCTCACCCCAACTTCCAGATATCTTGAATGATTTGGGTACACTCTACTGGATGCTATACCGCACACCACCCAATTCTGAAGAAGGACAAACTTATATAGAGCAGGCAATAGAATTTTATCAGTTGGCGTTAAAGATGATTTCGCCTCAGACACATTCGGAAACTTACGCTCGTGTGCAAAATAATTTGGGGACAGCTTATGGTGATTTAGCTCGTTTTTCTCACCCATCTGAAAATTGGCAGCAAGCAATTTTAGCTTACAGTGAAGCACTTAGCTACCGTACAGCCGATATGGACTCATTAAAGTATGCGGCTTGCCAGAACAATTTGGGTACTGCTTACTGGCATCTAGGGCAATACAATCAACCGATTGTGCATTTAAAGAAAGCGATCGCAGCTTACAACGAAGCACTTATACACTACAACCCCGAAGAGGAACCGCTCAAGTATGGCATGATTCAAAACAATATCGGCACTGCCTGTTGGAATCTGGCACAATACGAACAACCTGCCCAAAATCTCCAGCTAGCTATAGATGTCTACAGCGAAGCTCTCAAGTATCGCACTCCTGCTAATGTTCCCAGCGCCTGCGCCGCTACACAAAATAATTTGGGTACTGCCTACTGGCATCTAGCAAACCTATCTCACACAACTAAAGAGGCACGACAAAAGTATCTGCAACTATGCATCAGCGCTTACGAAGAAGCTATAGCTTTGGCTCACTCACTTAGCGGTATTCCTTTAAGTTTTGATTTGCTTGCCTCTTATAATAATCTGGGACTGGCCCATTACCAGCTAGTAATAGATAAGTCTTTTAATGGCGACAAAGCAACACGTTCTCAACACTTAGAAGTAGCATTAGATAACCATTTGCAAGCCTTAAACGGATTAAGTAAACAACCAGAGGCTTATCAAACCACCTTCAATTATCTGGTGAAAACTATTCGTGCTTTTCATAATGAATTAGGGATACAGGGACAAAATCTGGCTTTATCTAAAGTTCCTAGTAAGTTGTTGCCAGAGATTTTGTCAAAGTTATAAAGCATATGTCAAAAACCCTTAAGGATGAATCTGATTAGGAACTTCTCAAATAAATTGAGTCACCGAAACAGTGCTGAGAATCCGACCAACGAATCACATTCGTCCCAATAGCGCGGGGAGTGTCAAAAAAGAGTAACTTGATATCAACTTGACAATTCATCAGGGAACCAAGTCAGATAGCGATCGCAAAAAATTTTACTAAATTATATATATAGCAGGGAACTCTTAATAGGGAACTCTTAACAGGGTTGAAAGTCTCTTGGTGTCAGTGTTTTCTGATTAGCTGATGTCAACCGCTACCTGGCAACTGCTATAAAATGGTAAAATATTTGAACACTGCACAAAGTCAGCTTCATAAATATAAATGTTTCAATAAGATATGTGAATATCTTATAAATATCTTATAAAAAATACAATAAATATTTGGCGTATTTTCCGTAAATTTACTAACGTAGACTGGAGACCTCGTTGAGAGAAGCTCCAGGATGAGAATTGAAACCTAAGTTATGAAACTAAGTTTGGTTTTTGCTACTGCTATATCTAGTTTTTTTGTGAGTGCGACTACAGGATTTGGTTTCTCTGGTCAAGCACATGCTCTAACTTTTTCTGGTATCTCTAGTGCTACATGGGGAGAACCTACTCCCGGAAGTGTAGATACCGATCCCATATATACAGGTGTCGGAAGCAACACATTTAATTGGGGTGATTCTAATGTGTGTCCACCAAGTCAAAATACTCCTAGTGGGTGTACAATAACAGGCCCAAATAAACTAACCTTTAATGGAAGTTCATTTTCAACTGACATCAACTCTGTATTCAAAATAGCTGATTTAACTTACTTTAATGGAACGGTATTTGAAGGTACAAGCGTTGAATTTTTACCTTTAAATCTGAATGTATCCTTCAGTTCTCCCACTGGAATCAGCGAAGTTTTTGACTTCAAGTTGCATCTAGTAAATACACTTAACCAAGCAACAGCTCCTGAAGAGAATGCAGACTTTGTATTTATAGACACAAATTTGAGTAATCGCAGTTTCACCTTTGAAGGTAATAAATACACGCTTGAGCTAACTGGCTTTAATCCAGACGTTTCCCAGATAAGTATTAAAGCTCTTGAAGGAGCCACAGCTACAACAGCTATTTATGCCAAAATCAAAACCATACCCGAACCTGGAACAGTAGCGGGTCTATCCCTGCTAGGGATATACCTGATATCTCGGAAAAAATTCTTGGAGAAGAAATACTAAGAGCTTTGGCGGTTATAACAGCTACTCCTGTTCGCCCTTGAGAATGTAGTTACACTAGGGAATTGTTCCGGCTCCAATATGAGGTTTATAGCGGTTCTTGTAGTTGCGGGAAGCCCTACGAACTGCACGCCAGTTGACTCAAGTCTGTTAACCCGCCCACACAACTAGCTCCAGTATTCCCCGCAATTGAGAACCGCTACATACCTCCATATTTCATACTTATTGATAGCAATTGAATAAATTTTAACCCAGCAGAAGAATTGCTGCGATCGCATCAAAATTTATTGTCAATAACCCGTTCCTGAATTCTGACAAAGAAAGCAAAAATCTTTCCCAAGTCCTAGCAAATAAATCTAGAATAGAAGCAAGAGTTTGCAGTCAGCCCATTCCCCTCTGTTCAGTGGTGTAGATATGTGAACGTGAACAATGAAACAACTCTGGAAACTATTAGACCTATTTTGCGTCATGTGAGGATCTCATCCCCTATTTGGTGACGCACATTAGGGACTGACAAATAAAAAAATATCCCAAATTTTCTTGTGGGATGGGTGTCCCCACTACGTGCCGCTACGCGAACACCCGTCCCATATTCAGGGCGGGCTTTCCTGCCCACCCCACAAGATGGATAATTTATTTCTTGTCAGTCCAGTTAGCGGGATACAAATTCTCAGGAGCGATATCTCCGATGGGCGTAGCTGCAACACATACTCCACGTTATACAAGCACCTTCATATTCGGAATACGGCTATAGATAGGTTCAAAAACAGTCAGAAACAATCTCAGTGAATCCTCGTCATTACATACATCACATACACAAAGGACAACCCTCTTATGACTCGCCTACATCAATGGAAATTTGGAACTGCTGCACTTATGGCAATGGCTGTTACTACAAGCGTCATTAGCCCCTTATTGGGCTTGGCTCCTGCTAATGCTCAATATAGAATTGGCCAAAACAGAATTGGGCAATACGGAAACGTTACCATTCCTTCTGGGGTTGCTTTTCCTGTTACCTACGAAAAAGAGACAATTACTATTGCTCCTGGAGAAACTAAATCTCTAACCTTGAGAATAGCCAATGACATTATCGACAAAAATAGAAATGTCTTGATTCCTGCTGGTACTAAAGTAATTGGACGGCTAGAATCTGTTGACCTAGATAGTTATTCAAGAGATACAAGAGATACAGATGATAACAAAGGAAAAGGCGTGCGGTTTGTAGCTCAAGAATTAGAATTTTCCAATGGTCAGCGTCAATCGATTAATGCAAGTTCTCGGACATATACCACAACTGAAAAAGTTTCACAGGGGCCCAGCACAAATCAGGTTTTAACTGACGCAGCGATTGGTGGAGGTGCTGGTCTTTTAGGTTCACTAATTACTGGCAACCACAGAATTGACGATTTAAAACCTATTCTCGGTGCGGGTGCGGGTGCGGGTGCGAGTATTCTGTTGCGGAAAAAAGAAGCAAATGTTTTTGTCCTCAGACCGGCACAGGATTTAAAGCTGACACTGAATTCTAACTTGAATTTAGTATCACCATCCCGCTACTAGATTTAACTCCATTCAAGTCGTGACTTTAATCATCCCCCATAGGCGATCGCCACTTTAACTATAGTGTGCGATCGCCTTCATTTTTAACCCTACAAAATCTATTTAACAGCAACTATTCTACCTCTATATCGTCTTACTCAGCATCCATACTTATTGGAATATTTATTTAATTGCGCTATGGGGGGAGCTAGGAAAGTCGGCTCTATTGTACTCTGTATCCAAAAGGGTATTCAAAATTCCTGAATATCCTGATATTTTTATTGAAGAGTACCGATAAAGGAGTATTTTATTGTGGTAATTCCAGGTTTCAGTTTCAGCGCATATCTGGCAATTCCCGTGGCGTTAAGTCTTTTGGCTGGGGGAGAAGGGATAAAAGTATCTTTAGTTAAAAACGTCCGTCAGGTATCCACTAACAAGGAAATGATCCTATCCAACCGCGAGCTAATCAGCACTAACGCGACTCCGAAAACATACTATGTTAGTGGTACTGGAAACGACCAAAATAGTGGAGTTTCGTCCTCATCGCCCTTTAGGACAATTCAAAAGGCAGCAGATGTAACTAACCCTGGCGACACAGTATTAATTATGAACGGAGTATACACAAATTCAGCCAAAGCTGGGAGTGTAGTAAATATTAAACGTTCTGGAAATGCAAAAGCATGGATTAGGTATAAAGCATATCCTGGGCATTTCCCAAAAATTCAGCACAATACATGGAACGGTATCGTGATTTCAAATGGAGCTTCATATATCGAAATAAACGGGCTGGAGGTCATCGGGAACAATGCCAATGTAACCCTTGATTATGCGATGAGTCAGAAGACTAATAAACAAAACCCACTGACGAATGGAAACGGCATCAACGTTGATGGACGAAAAAATGGTCATGTTCATCACATCCGTATTCTGAACAACAAAGTGCATGACTGTGGAGGAGGAGGTATCTCAGTAGTCGAGGCTGATTATGTGAAGGTGGATAATAACACTGTGTTCAATAATGCCTGGTACTCAGTCTATGGTAATAGTGGTATTTCGATGTTGAGCAATTGGAATTCTGACAACAACCGGGGATACAAGATGTTTGTGACCAACAACAAGACCTACAACAATCGGATGTACATCCCTTGGATTGCGGTCGGAAGGATCACAGACGGTAATGGCATTATTATCGATAGTTCCAGAAATGATAATAACTCCCAATTGGGTGCATATACAGGACGTACTTTAGTTAAAAACAATCTGACATTTAATAATGGTGGTTCAGGTATTCATGCATTTTTTAGCGATCATGTTGATATTGTAAATAACACTGCTGTTTTAAATAATCAGAGTCCAGAAATTAAAGGCGCGCAAATATATGCTCATACGTCATCTGATGTCCAAATTATAAATAACATTCTCTATGCTTTTCCTGGCAAGGAAATTAATAGTAACACTCAAAACAAAAACGTTGTTTATGATTACAATATCTACATCAATAGTTCTAAGATAAGTGTTAAGGGGCCTCACGATATTGTTGCAGACTCACAGTTTTTAAGTAAGCATCCAACTCTAGAAAAAATATCTGGCGATTGGACGCGGCTAGATAAACAAAATCCGCCAACGCGGACTTATGCAGAGTCTAAGTCAGCAGGTTTTGTTTGTGGGACAGTGACTTATAGTTTACAAGGGAAACCCATCAAAGTGGGATGCTCCCCGCAATCTTTCGCTGAAACGGCTCAAACTACTCAAACTACTCAAACTACTTTTTCTGATGTTTCATCTAACTATTGGGCGGCACAATTTATTCAACAGTTGTCACAGCGAGGTGTAATTGCCGGATTTCCTGATGGTAGCTTCCGCCCTGAAGAACCGGTGACACGCGCTCAATTTGCTGCGATGGTGAACAAAGCTTTCCAAAAAACACAGGAACGGCAGGCAATCAATTTTACTGATGTGCCCAGCAACTATTGGGGATTCAGTGCCATTGAGCAAGCTTATACCATTGGTTTCTTATCAGGTTATCCTAGAAAGCGCTTTGAGCCTAACCAGGCTATTCCTCGCGAGCAGGTTTTGGTTTCCCTCGCTAACGGTCTGGCATATACTGCTGGCGGCAATACCGAAAAGACTCTGCAATACTTCAACGATACCTCTAATATCGCTAGCTATGCCCGTAGCCCGATCGCCGCAGCAACTGAAAAGCAAATTGTGGTCAACTATCCGAATGTGAAGTTGCTGAATCCAACTGCAACTGCTACTCGCGCCCAGGTAGCAGCTTTTATTTACCAGGCGTTGGTTAGTTCTAATCAAGCCCCAGCAATTAACTCGCCCTACATCGTGTCAAACTTCAGCAATTAACTGCCCGATGTCGTGGTTGTCGGGTCTACGACCCCAACACCTGTATCAGCAAGTCGTGACTTTAATCACCCCTGATAGGGCGATCGCCACTTTAATTATAGTGTGCGATCGCTTTCATTTTTAACCCGAAAAATTCTATTTAACAGCAACTATTCTATACTCTGTATCGTCTCACTCAGTATCCATATTTATTGGAATGCTTATTTAATTGTGCTAAGAGAAAATACGGTGATTAGAATACTTCTATTATCTAAGGAGAGCGGCGTAAATAATTAAAGGTTTCTATATTTATCACTTGTTTGCGTAGCGTCTCGTTGGCGCAGCCTCTCGTAGATAAGAGATGGCTGAAGCCCTTGCTACAAAATAATATCAAGCTTTTTTATATTACTTAATATACTTTGTTTTATTCTCGCCTACTTGCCTACTTACTTTGACAGATATTTTTTGCTCATGACTGTATGTCTAAAGTAATGGTTTTTACAACAAGCAGAAATAATTGGGAACCTAACACTTCAGTAAATGTCTAGTTAATTAACAAGTAAAAACAGTAATTGTACTGTAGTCACAAATAATGCTTACTTTAAATCGTTGGCAATCTCGAACAGCTGCACTCATGGCTTTGAGCGTCACAGTCGGTACTGTAGCGCCTTTGATTACAGCTTCGCCATCTTTGGCTCAAACTACTTTTTCTGATGTTTCATCTAACTATTGGGCGGCACAATTTATTCAACAGTTGTCACAGCGAGGTGTAATTGCCGGATTTCCTGATGGTAGCTTCCGCCCTGAAGAACCGGTGACACGCGCTCAATTTGCCGCGATGGTCAACAAAGCTTTCCAAAAAGCACAGCAACGGCAGGCAATCAATTTTACTGATGTACCCAGCAACTATTGGGCATCCAGTGCCATTCAGCAAGCCTACACTATAGGTTTCTTATCTGGTTATCCTGGAAATCGCTTTGAGCCTAACCAAGCTATTCCCCGCGAGCAGGTTTTGGTTTCCCTCGCTAACGGTTTGGCATATACTCCTAGTGGTAACACCGAAAGCACTCTGCAATATTTCAATGATGCCTCTAGCGTTGCTAGCTATGCCCGTAGCCCGATCGCCGCAGCAACTGAAAAGCAAATTGTGGTCAACTATCCGAATGTGAAGTTCCTGAATCCAACCGCAACTGCTACTCGCGCCCAGGTAGCAGCTTTTATCTATCAAGCGTTGGTTAGTTCTAATCAAGTCTCAGCAATTAACTCGCCCTATGTCGTGGCGGCTGTCGGGTCTACTACCACAACAGCTGGATCAGTCACAATTCCCCAAGGGACTGCTATTGCTGTGAAATATGACAAGGCAGAAAAAATTCTGGTTACAAAGGATGAAACAGCGCCTTTGACATTGACAGTATCCCAAAACGTGGTTACGCAAGACGGAACTGTAGTGATTCCTGCTGGTAGTCAGATTATTGGTCAACTCAAACCTGCTACAGGCGGTTCTCAATTCGTTGCCCAGAAACTAGTTTTGGCTAGTGGTCAAGAGTATCAGCTGAACGCTACTTCTGAAGTGATTACCAAAACTGAAACCGTCAAGAAGGGTATTAGTACTAGTGCGATTATCAAGGATACTGTATTGGGTGCAGGTGCAGCCACTGCAATATCTGCTGTCACTGGCGATCACGCCATTGCCACAGAAGAAGTCTTGGGTGGCGCTGGTATCGGTGCATTGGTTGGTCTGTTCTTGGGTAAGAAGAGCGTTGACTTAATCGCCATTGACCCAAATACCGATTTACAAATGACAATCAATCAGAATTTGTTGGTTTCACTAAGATAGTTATTGGGCATTGGGCATTGGGCATTGGGCATTGGGAATTAGTATTTACAATTGACAAATGACAAATGACAAATGACTAATTTTGAACTTGCGGCAACCAAATAATAAACGTAGTCCCCGGCGCATCGGGTGAAGTTAGCTGAGAGTTGATTGCAGGGCTGAAAACCTCGATTTCGCCCTGCATTTGCTCTATTAATTGTTTAGCGATCGCTAACCCCAAACCTGTACCAGGGATTTCTGTTTGCGCTTGTACACCCCGATAATGCCGTTCTCCAAGATGCTCTAAATCTTGAGGTGGAATGCCAGGGCCGTTGTCACTGATGACAATTCCCTGAAAATTAGCTTTTTCTTGTCCCGCCTGAATCAAAATTTTGCCACCAGTGGGAGTGTATTTCAATGCATTATCAATGATGTTAGTTAATACTTCTCGTAATGCTTTGATATTGACACATACTAGGGGTGAATTATGTTGAATTTCAGTTATTAGTTTTAGCTTTCGCTCTTGGGCGATCGCTTTGGCTGATATTAATAATGGTTCTAATATATCTGCTAGCGAGCAGTCAACTGCTTTATCTCCTGTTCCCGGCAATAATAACAGTGGTTTAGCGGATTTTTGAATAGTTGCTTCTACAAATACTTCATCTTCCGTCAGATGTAGTGGTGCTAAATCTGCTTCTGTCAAGTCAATTACTTGCTCAAATTGTTGCAGCAATTCTTGGAGGCGATCGCTTTCCCGCACAATACTATTTGCCACATCCCGGTTAGGGTCTGCTGGTCGTAGTCGTTTCAATAGTAGTTTACCAAAAGTCCGCAACGCCGTTAATGGGTTACGAAACTGATGCAACAGGTTATCCAGCAAATCGCGCTGTTTTTCTTGGAGAATTTGTTGCTCACGTAACTGCTGCTCAAACCATGCTCGCCGCTGATCTAAAATACAAGCGATCGCCAGTGTTTGGGCTATCCGTTGAATTTGACTTTCCTCGTGTTCATTCCATGCGCGGTCTTCCCTAGCTGTCACCAGTAACCCCATCATCACACCCTCATAAATCAGAGGTAAAACAATTTGGTTGCCACTAAATAAGTATTCCTCATTTAGATGGGGTTGAGACGCATCTGGTATCTCATACTCCCGTGACGAGGTTGGAGATTCTGGCCCTGCTGTCAATAATTTTCTCTGATGATTGGGTAATACAAACACATTTCCAACTTGAAGTTGTTTGTGTACTGTCGCTTCAGCAGTCTCCTCCCCTGGCCGTAATAATGCTGTTTCCGGGTAAATCACCACAGGAATCAGTTTGGCCTCACCTGAAGGAGTCTCTACCAATTCTTGTGTTAGGTACACAATACTTAAAGTTGCTCCCAGCCCTTGGGTTAGCAGCGCTATTTGCTCTCGACACAGAGCCAGAAAATCGGAACTGGCAGACATTAACATTTTTTAGCTTTTGCTCAAGATTACAGATTTTGAGGCATGATTAAGAGAGGATACTTAATTTTTACCTCACTCATTTAATAAAGCTTAACTAAAATCTTCTTCGTGATGGTTTGTACCAGGGGATTATATTCAAATGGTGATTTTGTTTTATCTATCTTCAAAGATATTAATTTTCTTATATTAAAAGGTTAAAAACTATTGATATTTTGAACTAGAACCTATATAATGACGACGGATTTTGTAGCTATCACTACAATCTATAGCTTGAAAGAGGAGGACAATAGATTGGCAAGGAGACGCAAAAGGAAAAGTCGGCGTCGTCAGGAAGGACGGCGGATTCTGGAACATGTGCCTCAATATAGTATCGAAAGTGGCGAAGAAAAGCCTGTGACAGCAGCGAGAAGATTCATTCAAGCTGAAGGGATTTTGCCACCGGCGTTGCTACTCGTAAAGCGAAATGAACACACCACAGACCGTTATTTCTGGGCAGAAAAGGGGCTGTTTGGTGCTCAATACGTAGAGGAAAACCATTTCTTGTTTCCTAGCTTGAGGGTGTTAGAACCTTCGCCAGGTCAAGAACCTCTTGCTTTAGCTAGTCGGTGAACCAGAAATGGTCATCTTACGCATTGAATGTGGCTCCTGACTATCATTAACTGGCAAAATTGCTAAGTTTATGCAAAATTTAATTTTTTTTTAGTTTGTAGCTGATTTGCCAGTCAAGCTAGTCCAGGTAATTGGAAAGTCAACTTGTCTCAAACCACGCTAGGTTACATAGGTTGATAGTAGTCTCATGATGCAGAAGGCAGTAGGTATAGAGCCAAGCGCCTCCAAAAGCGCTAGTGAAGTTGTGCTCTTATGCCGTAGATGCTTAATCAAGCTCTGTCAACAAATTTAAGTTAATGAATTTAAATTTTTTCCCCACGACTTGTGTCGTGGGGAAAACTGACAAAGCAGCAGCCTTGATTTCCTTCTTCCTACTTTCCATTGCCTAAAGAGTAGGTCAGGTCAGAAGTCTGCATATCATAGTTAAAAGATGGTCACAAAAACCAACAATTATTCACCAGCCTTTAGCTGTAGAGTCCTCTGTAACTCACTGAGTTCATCTCGATGGGCAACTACAGTGATCCTACTTGAGGAGGTTTGTTCGCTCTGAGTTGTTTCTACTTTGAGCGACACCTTCTCAAGTCTTCCAGATTTTTGCCAATAAAATAGACCGCTTAAAGGCGACAGCAGTACCATAGCCAGAACAAGGGTACTGAGGCTAGGAAAAAGTAGGGACACGACTAGTGATAGACAAACAATCCCAGTAGCTGCTAGAAGAGTTAGAAATATGGCTAAGAACCAACTGGGGCGAACATTACCTTCAAAAATCACCTGGTTTTGTTCTCCGTCTACCGCTGCCACTCGGTAAGACCGCGATCGAAAATACTCTTTTAATTGAGACATTAAAGCAGCTTCGTCTTGCTCAGATACCAGTTGTGCAGTTTCTGTGCGGTCTTTAGTCGAGGCACGAATAAAGAAAAACAGCCCAACCGATAACAACAAGGTTAGCAGGAACGTAGATGGCAGAATAGCAGTATCCATAACTAATTGTTAGTGTTTGACTGGAGGAGACTTATTCATTATCAATTATTCGTTACTTTGTCCTCCCGTTGATGTAGTCTTGCCAAAGAAAAGCTAAATCCTGCGCTTGAACTTGCCATTCTGGAGAAACTTGGTACATCCGCCTGGGGCGGCCCCGTCCTTCGAGTTTCTTCCAATATCCAGTGATTGCCCTTTGGTCTTCCAGAAATTTGATTGCACTATAAAGTACGGTATCTGAAAGCCTATAGGTGGGATATTCAGTTTCTAATTGCTCAATCAACTCGGTTCCGTAGGATTCACCTTGTAATAAAACAGACAGTATGTAACAAACTGCTACTTCCTGACAAAGGTAAGTTGGCGGAGGATTCTCAAAGAATTGATATATATCCTCAAGTTTCATGGTTAGTGAATGGCTAAAAAAATGCCTTAGGGTAAGGTCTACAATCTTTGTAGTCAGTATACAGTGCTACTCCTAAGTGAGTAATATATATAAAGCTACTTAGACTAGATATCCATTGCGTAAACACCAAACAATTACCCACGCCTGTGAAGTTGTGGGACGAGTTTGCGAGTTTTAGGGGCACAAAACAGTGTACCCCTACCCAAGCTCGATACGGTGTGGTGAGGAGCGAGCAGACAGTGGCGAAGTCACTATCTTGGTGTTAAGTGATGCCAAGCTGGGCTGGTTAGAACTGCTTAAGCAATAAAATGCCATCGAAGAAATTCTACAGGTAAAATGCTATTTTGTCTGTAAAACTTAATAAACACTTTGTTTTACAGTGATTTTCCCAATGCACATTCTCAGAGCTTAAGCTAATGCATATTTCTGGGTTAAAGCGGCTACGCCTGTGGACATAACTAAGCAGTAACAGTAACCATTTCTGATTTCCTCGACAAGAGAATCTCTTGTCTTATAGGACTTACGCAAAAATCGCCAAAAAGCTTAATTTATCGAACCGCCATCTCTACGAGACGCTACGCGTTCGCGTAGCGTCTCGTAGAGAAGAGAAGAATCGTAGAGTGTGCGTAAGTCCTATCTTATTTGGCAAGTGTGATAGTAAATTTATCAAAGAAGACGCAAAGACTAGGAAAGAGAGAGACGCAAAGTGCGAGACATCTCAACAAGGCTTTCCGTGTCCCCGTGTTTTTGTGTCCTTTGAAAGCGCCCAGCACATTGGTGATCAGTATGTCACAAACTCCCGATGCCCCATCATCTTCCTCAACTCTTAGGGCAATTGCCCAAACCTTTCGCCTTACAGGTTGGATTAGCTTCTGGATTCAGCTAGTACTAGGCGTTGTTTCTAGCATAATTGTGCTGCTGTTCGCCGTCTTTAATCAAAAAACTGGCAGTCCTAGTAATAATCCTGGGACTGGCTTTGGCGTATTTTTAGCAATTTGTGGATTGGTTATTTTGGGTGCGGGCATTTATTTAGCTTACCGTTACACTAGAATCGGCAAGCAATTGGAATCCTCCAATCCCAGCAACCGCCCTCGGAAAAGCGAGACTGTGCAAGTATTACGTTTAGGGCTGTGGGTGAATTTAGGGGGAACGCTGGTGACTCTTTTGGGGGCGCAAGCGATCGTTGGGACGCTGGTAGCAAGATCCATATCTCCCCAAGCTATAACTACCCAATTTTTTGACCCCACCCGGATTATTAGCGGTCTAGATATGCTTGTGGTACAGGCAAACACTAACACTGTTTCAGCCCACTTTGCAGGGCTTGTGGCGTCGCTTTGGCTACTCAATCGCATTAACCGACCTTAGATAGGGGAGTCGGAAGAATCTGAAAATTTGGTATATAAGTGTTTTTTAGTACACTAAGAATTGGATTGTGTAGTTCCCTAATCTTTATCTAACGCGAGAATAGCCAAAATCAGGCAGTGTAATGGACTGGTTGATCAGGCGTACTTGCTTACTGGCTACCATCACCTGCCAATACTCAGGAGTCTGGAAAATCGGAGGAGTAATACTAAATTTTGGATTTTAAATTTTTCCCTGGCGAGATTGGCAAAGCAAAATTTTTATGGTTGCTTTTCTGCTCATGGCAAGCCAAAATCAGTATATGCTGATGTGTTGGCAGGTAGATAATAGGCTAAAAACTGAGAAAAATCTGTGCTGGATATCAAGCAAATACGGGAAAATCCGCAATTAGTTCAAGAACGATTGAATAGTCGTAGTGGTAAATACGACATCGAACCGATATTAAAGTTAGATCGGCAACAACGGGAACTTGAGGGGAGGCGTAGTCAACTCCAAGCCCGTAGCAACGAAATCGGTAAAATTGTCGGACAAAAGATTAAATCTGGGATCAATCCTCAAGACCCAGAAATTCAAGCTTTGCGGGATGAAGGTAATTCTGTCAAAGCGACGTTGAGCCAACTGGAACCCCAGGAAAAAGAACTGAAAGCTGAAATTGCCCAACTTGTGTTGGCACTTCCCAACTTACCAAGCGACTCTACACCCCTTGGTAAGAATGAGGAAGATAACGTAGAAGTGCGCCGTTGGGGTGATGAGTATATTCCCCAAAATCCGAATATTCTCCCTCACTGGGAAATTGGCGAAAAGCTAGGTATTCTCAATGTTGAGCGGGCTGTAAAAGTTGCCCAAAGTCGCTTTGTGACCTTGATAGGTGCTGGTGCGGCATTGGAGAGGGCATTAATTCAATTTATGCTGACTCTTCATACTCAAGCTGGGTATGTGGAAGTTAGTCCGCCCCTGTTAGTGAATACTGAGTCTTTGACGGCGACCGGTCAGTTACCCAAGTTTGCTGAAGAAAGCTTTAAATGCGCTGATGACGACTTGTGGCTGATTCCTACGGCAGAGGTTCCAGTTACAAATCTCTATCGGGGTGAAATTCTGGCTGCTGAAGATTTGCCTATCTACCACTGTGCTTTTACTCCCTGTTTTCGCCGCGAAGCTGGTAGTTATGGGCGCGATATGCGGGGATTAATTCGCCTGCATCAATTTAACAAGGTGGAAATGGTGAAATTTGTCGAACCCAGTACGTCTTTTGATGAACTGGAGAAATTGGTGGGGAATGCAGAAGCAATTTTACAGGCGTTGCAGTTGCCTTACAGAGTAGTAAATTTAAGTACTGGAGATTTGGGATTTGCCTCTACCAAAACTTATGATTTAGAGGTTTGGTTGCCCTCTTCTGGCAAATACCGCGAAATTTCTAGCTGTTCCAATACTATAGATTTCCAAGCGCGACGGGCTGATATTCGCTTCAAAGAGGCGGGGAAAAAAGGTACCCAGTTTGTTCATACCCTCAATGGTTCGGGTTTGGCGGTGGGACGGACGATGGCAGCAATTTTGGAGAATTATCAACAACCTGATGGGACGGTGAGGATACCAGAAGTGTTGAAACCTTATTTGGGTCGTGAAGTTTTGTAATTTGTCATTGGTCATTTGTCATTTGTCATTTGACCAATAGCTTCTTGCATAAATAATTTTTTGTCTCATGCAAAGGTGAGCCAGTACTTTGGGCGGGTGTTGATGTCACAATACATAGGTAAATGTAATAAATAATTTTTGAAAATAGATAATCCAGCGACATCGACAGAAATTAAACAACAGCTTACCGAAGATAGCAATCAAATTGTTAGAGCAGTGGCTATGGCAAGTTTAGCTCAAGCATAGAAGGAAAAATTAATGAAACCTGAAACCGAGCAACTATTAGCAACAGTGGAAGTTCTTATTGAAGGATTAAGTGCTGGGATTGGAAGTGAAGGAGATGAACCTTTTCAAGCCTTCGTATTTGAAGAAGCAACAGATAAGAATAATTTTACTATCACTGAGCATCTTCACAAACTAAATTACTTTAGATATGTAGAAATAAATACGTTTTTGCAAGAGTGGCAGCGAAAGTTGCCTAATCATCTTCTTAAGTCACAGATGAGTAAACAATATTCCTCTTTAATTCAAGTATTACAAGCTCATCTTATTGAGTTACAAGTATATGAGTTAATTACAGATAACGAAGGTAATTGTCTTGATAAAGTTTACTCAGATGATGAACCATTTTTAATTCTTATTGGTCAAACTAAAGCTAACGACTGGGTAGGACTATCTCCTCTTTGGTCTGCACCTCATACCTGTGGTTATGGCAAACGGCTAGAAAGAAAGATTCAACCGCCTAGTCAAGCTGCTTTAGATTTGAAAGCAGAGCTAGAACCAATTTTACAAGAATTACAATTTGTTATTGGAGATTCTTCTAGAGGGTATTATCCTGTAAAGGATATTGTTTGGAAAGTGGCTCATACAAAAGCATTACTTATTGAGCAACTACTAGAGTCATCCAGATATATGAAGACCTGGGAATTTCATGGTTTCTCCGATGAGTACAGCCAAAGATATAGGGATAACGAATATTTTGATAATGAAGTTCCTGAACAAGAGATTCAAGTGTCTGAAGAAGGTGAAGAATTATGGTGGCAACAGTACGAAATTGAAGGTTATGGAAAATTAGAAAGTGAGAATTGGATTAAGAATTGGGATCTCAATGGAGTTAAATATGAATTTTACTCATTAGAAAAGTTTATGTTTGATAATCTTAGAAACCGTCAAATCTATGTAATGGGTAACAGCGCTATCTTTCGGATATACGTTGTAGGTCGAACTAAAGAAAGTGATTGGCTAGGAATTTCTACTAAAGCTGTTTGGACGTAAAGTCTATAGATTTTGATCCAGTCTGGATTAGTGTTGCCGCGACTTTTTTTGCATGTGAAGCTGTTGACCAACTTCCTTCCATCATCACAACCACGATCGCACCTTACACGAGGAGAAGCAGTTACCTGACTAACTGTTAATGCATCTTTTGACTTGAAATAATGCCCCATGCCCCATGCCCAATGCCCAATGCCCAATTAGAATGGAGATAACCGTATCTTAATATCTTCACAATTTACTCTATGTCAGTTTTAGCAGCGATCGCAGTCTTGGCTGTTTTGATCTTGGTACACGAGTTGGGACATTTTGTTGCAGCACGTTCTCAAGGCATTCTCGTTAACCGTTTTTCTTTGGGTTTTGGCCCAGTTCTTTTGAAGTACCAAGGTTCACAAACCGAATATGCTGTCCGCGCCTTTCCCTTGGGCGGCTTTGTCGGCTTTCCCGATGATGACCCCGATAGCGATGTTCCACCCAATGACCCGAATCTGCTGCGTAACCGTCCAATTTTAGACCGGGCGATCGTCATCAGTGCCGGAGTGATCGCAAATTTAATATTTGCCTACTTGGTGTTGGCTCTGCAATTGGGTATTGTCGGCATTCCCAAGGAATTAAACTATCAAGCTGGTGTCCTTGTACAGCCTGTTAATCAAGAATCTGTTGCTTATCAAGCAGGAATTCGGGAAGGAGATATTATTCTGGCTGTGAACGGTCAGGAACTCCCGGCTTCTGATAAGTCAACTCCTTTGCTGACAAAAGAGATTCAAACTCATCCTAATCAGCAAATTGAAGTGAAAATTCAGCGTGAAAACCAACAAAAAACCCTGAAGTTAACACCAAAACTCGGAGCCGATGGCAAAGGTGTAGTTGGTGTGGCACTCAGTCCAAATGCTACAGCAGTTTATCGCCGTCCTAATAGTCCTTTTGAAATTTTCGGCATTGCTGCTAATAGGTTTCAACAATTATTTGTTGGGACACTCGCCGGTTTTGGACAATTGATTACCAACTTTCAACAAACTGCTGGACAAGTTTCTGGGCCAGTTAATATTGTCAAAATAGGTGCAAAGTTAGCTGAGGATAATAGTGCAAATCTGTTGTCTTTTGCCGCAATTATCAGCATTAACTTGGCTATTATCAACATTTTGCCTTTACCCGCTTTGGATGGCGGACAACTCGCTTTTCTGCTGATTGAAGGTTTGCGCGGTAAGCCGGTGCCAGCCCGGATTCAAGAAGGTGTAATGCAAACCGGTTTGGTGTTACTCTTAGGCTTAGGAATTTTTCTGATAGTCAAAGAAACCACCCAATTAACTAGCCAATTGGAATGGGTGCAAAAATTATTCCAGTGAAAATAGGGAGTGGGGATTGGGGAGTGGGGAGTAGGGAAAAGAAACTTTTACCTTTAAGGAAGCGATCGCTAGAAATTTTAGCTCGTCTGAAGCGTCTTTATCCAGATGCTACTTGCTCTTTGAACTACTCAACGCCTGTACAATTATTGGTGGCAACTATTCTCTCCGCTCAATGTACTGATGAGCGAGTAAATAAGGTGACACCAGCCTTATTTGGTAAGTTTCCTGATGCTGCGAGTTTAGCGATCGCTGACTTAGTAGAATTAGAAAGTTTGGTGCATTCAACTGGATTTTATCGCAATAAGGCCAAGAACATTCAAGCCGCCTGTCGGATGATTGTCACTGAGTTTAACTCTGTTGTCCCCAACCAAATGGAACAGTTGTTAAAGCTTCCAGGTGTGGCGCGGAAGACAGCAAATGTAGTCTTGGCTCATGCTTATGGCATTAATGCTGGCGTGACAGTAGATACTCACGTCAAGCGCCTGTGCCAACGTTTGGGTTTAACTGAGCATACAGAACCCGTTCGGATTGAGCAAGATTTAATGGGTTTATTGCCTCAGTCTGATTGGGAAAATTGGTCAATTCGGCTGATTTATCATGGTCGTGCTATTTGTAAAGCCCGCTCTCCCGTTTGCGTTGCTTGTGAGCTTGCCGATTTATGTCCTGCTGCGAATAAGCCAGTAGTTGTAGGGTAAGCGACACAAGTAACCCCAGAATTGATGGGGAGACTGTAGAATGAGGAATGGTGTCTTTAAATAAGTTAGAGAATATATGGCAAAAAAGAGCTTGATTGAGCGCGAGAAAAAGCGCACCAGGTTGATAGAAAAGTATGCTGACAAGCGGGAAGCTCTTTTAGAAGAGTTCAGAAGTGCAGCATCTCCTCTGGATAAACTGGAAATCCACCGGAAGATTCAACAGCTACCCCGGAATAGTGCGCCCACTCGCCACCGCAACCGTTGCTGGCTGACTGGTCGTTCTAGAGGTGTTTACCGCGATTTTGGGTTGTCTCGGAACGTGCTGCGAGAATGGGCGCATGAAGGTCTTTTGCCTGGAGTTGTTAAGTCTAGTTGGTAAACAAGAGTCATTAGTCATTAGTCATTAGTCATTGGTAAAGAACAAATGACAAAGGACAAATGACAAATGACAAAAATTATTGACCACAACACTTATCAATTCCCAGACTTTCTAAGAGTAGATCGCTGACGGCGTTGGCGATCGCAAACTCTCCATAAAAGCTATTAGAAAAATCATACGACTGCATCTCTGTGACAATGGCAATTACCAGAGAACCAAGGTCGTTTTCTCCTTCCATCCGTTGACGCACAAAAATCTGTGCGGCTCGTTGGGCAATATTTTGGTTTACGGCTTCGGGGATAAATTCTGTATCTAGCCACCGTTGTAAGCGTTCTCGTAACCATTCACCTTCGAGTTGCGGATTTTCAGGCGGTGGTAGGGTGATGGGTGGAATTGGTTGAGTCATTTTTTTTTAACGCAGAGGGACGCGGAGGGAAACGCAGAGGAACGCTGAGGTTGACTGTTAGCATCAAATTGCGTTTCTCTAGTGTTTTTTTTATATTTATTTATGCAATATGATATCGCCGTTATTGTTGAGGGCTATGCACAAGGCTATTTTCTCATGGCTGATGAGCGCGATCGCCTGAGTTGGTATGGAAGTCGCGATCGGACTTTTATTCCTTTGGATGAGCGGTTTCGCTACCCCAAGTCTTTGCAGCGTGTTCTGAATCAAGAACGGTTTACTGTGGACATTAATCGGGACTTCCAAGCTGTGGTGGCTGGGTGTGCTGACAGAGAGACAACTTGGATTTCACCGGAATTGCAAAAGATTTACTGGCTACTTTACCAGAATGGTTATGCTTATAGTTTTGAAACTTGGCAGGGTGACGAATTAGCTGGGGGAATTTTAGGGATTGTCATTGGTGGCGCTTTCATTGGCGAATCGATGTTTTACCGCATTCCCGAAGGTTCAAAGGTGGCGATGGTTAAGTTGGTGGAAAGATTGCGTCAGAGGAAATTTGTATTTTTTGATGGCCAAATGATGAATCCCCATTTGGAAAGATTTGGTGCTTATCGGGTTGGGGATAAAGAATATCAAGTTTTACTCAAGCAAGCGTTACAACGTCGTTGTTCTTTGATGTAAAGGCTGACAGACTTTTTAACACAGCTTTTCTCTGTTGTGTAAGGGAATTTTTCATATAAAAACTAGCGATACAGAAAAAATAAGGTTATTTCAGCTAGGCATATCTAAATTCATAAATTACACTGAATTAAAAAAGCTCACATTTTGTTATTCTGAACTAAGATAAGTTAAATTCATCCAATTTGTATATTGTATAGGAGCTTTTAAAAAAGTGATACAACAGCAATTTGAACAATTAAAAAAAATTAGCTCGGGATTTGCATACAAGGATTTTGAAGTAGCAGAAAATAAAATAGTTAAAAAAATTTACCGATATAAAGGAAAAGATAATCCAAATGCAGTAGTTAAAACTTGCCATGAATTCTATGTAGATGGCAATCAAATTATTGAAGAAATAACTGAAACAGTCTGCGAATTTGCAATTTTCAGCGAAAATAAATTTGTTTTACCTGAAGGATACTGTTTCGGTGATCCTGTAAGACAGGAGTACAAGTATTATGATAATGCCGTTGAACTGGCTTTTCGATTTGGGGTGGAATTTGAAAATAGTCATGGCAAACTTCATCCTCTAAAATGGTCATCACTAGCTGAAAGTGTTAGGGAACTTGAATATATATTGTTAAAAGGTGCAGGCCATAACATAGCGATTAGAAGAGCGGATACTGCTTTTTTCTCTTTCCAAAATGAACACTATCTTGTAACACATTCCAGTGCAGGATATGTTTTGCATAAAAAAGGCTCTGCCGCTCAGGTGAGCGGTGAAGTAATGAGTACCTATAAGACAGCTATGGATTTGATATTAGCTGTAGGTATACAAAAGTTTCAATTTGGTATTGGAGATAATGGAGGTGATTAACTCTCTTCTATTATTCCACTAATAAAACTATATAGGAAGAACATCATTTTGATAACATTTAAATTTAACGGCGAAAATCTTATTTTTAAAGAAGTTTCTAATGAATATGAGCAAGGAATGCTAGTATATGGACTTTTTAGGGATGATGGTACTCGTTTAGGTACAAGTATCTGCAATCCTAATAAATATAATGGTCAGGCATGGTATTTAGATAACATTTTAATTTTTCCTGAATTTGAAAGGAAAGGCTATGGTAGTAAATTATTAGAAATAACTTGCCAAAGTCTCTGGGAAATTAAGAAGATAGATATTGTTTTAGAAAGGCCAGGAGATAATCCTGCTCCTGACGGTTTTGATCGTAAAAAATGGTATGAAAAACATGGTTTTGAATCAGCTCCTGGAGCATTGACTTTTATGTTTCGTAAATCAACATAGCTGAATTATGCAGAATACAGCCCCAACCCATTTAGCAAGTACTTATCAGTTGATCCAGTGTGCTTTTCCCCAAGGCATTGATGATCAGAGATATTTACCTTTGCTGTCAATACTCTACACAAATATGTCCGATCGCAGTTTAGCTCAAGTTGTTGCTGAGTATACGGGAAAAGATTACCACGTTGTCTTAAATGACGTTTACCGAGTTGGGTCAATGACGACTTTTTCATCTGAGGTCATTGATTCGGTTAAGCAAAAACTGATGAGTTGCAACTACGAAAAGTGGTTAGCAGATGAGTAATGAAGCGATGTCTACGACGGGCTGTTGGGTGACGCAGGATTTCTCATTCATCTGAAATAAGCGATAATAGGCTTAACTGTTTGTGTATTGTTCATTAAGCCTTCATGCAGTTTGAGTGGGACGAAACAAAGAATCTTGAAAATATTCGTAAACATCGAATTGATTTTGCAGATGTCCCCGGAATGTTTGACAATTCCATGCTGATAAAGCTCTGATGAGCGTTTTGATTATGGCGAAGATCGCTGGATCGGAATCGGCTTTTTAGGCAACGGTGTAGCGGTTGTCGTTTGGACAGAACGACAGAACAACATAGTCCGCATTATCTCAGCACGAAGGGCAAACCGATATGAACGTCAACGACTTGAACAATACCTCACGTACTGATTGGGCTGCATTAGAGGCAATGACGGATGAGGACATTGATTACTCAGAAATCCCACCGTTAAGCGATGAGTTTTTTGAAAATGCCACGCTGAGGATTCCGGCAACACAAGCCAGTGATCTGATTCAGTTAGATTCAGAAGTGATAACGTGGTTTCGTGAACAAGGTGCAGAGTATCAAAACACTGATTAACTCAGTTTTGCGCCGTTACATTGAAAATAGTGGCAATCGGGGCGCGGACTAGCGATCGCGTTACAGCAAACGCTACCACTTACTTTTAAAATATAAGGTTAGGTAGAGGGACAGCGTTACCCAACATCTTTTTCCACTCACAATCTTAAACACTTCTACCATGAGAAGTGCGATCGCAGTTTAACAAAGCTACTGCACCGTAACGTAGTTTGAGGTTTCTTGGGCTACCTTAAAGTTATAATCGCTAAACTAGCCTTGCTATGAGTGTTGTAATCTCAGACGAAATTCTACAAGCATCTCAGCTTACCCCAAGCGAGTTTTGTCAAGAAATTGCGCTGTTCCTATTCCAGACAGGACGCTTAACGATAGGCTACGCCAGTCAGCTAGCGGATATGCAACCCAATACCTTTCGCCAACTCCTCAAGCAGCGAAACATCCCTCTCTACTCCTACGACGTTGAGGACTTTGAATTGGATTTGAAAAACCTGCGAGAGCTTGGAAGGCTGTGATTGTTATCAGCGATACGTCGGCAATCACAAATTTGGCAGCAATTCAACACTTGCAACTTCTGCCTCAACTCTACACTCAAGTCACCATTCCAGAAGCAGTATATTGTGAACTTACCGATATCGCTCCTCCTATTCCGGGAACCTCTGAAGTTCAAACTGCTTCTTGGCTGGAAGTTCGGCATAGTTGCAAACCGTGAGATTGTTGAACGCCTTCGAGATGAGGTGAGATTAGACCCTGGAGAGTCTGAGGCGATCGCCCTCGCCTTAGAACTGAATGCTGATTTGCTATTGATTGATGAGCGTCGAGGTTGAGCAGAAGCTAATCGCCTGGGGTTGAGGATTACTGGATTGCTGGGTATTTTGATTGAGGCGAAACACCAAAATCTCATCGTTGCTGTCAAACCGTTGATGGATGCCTTGATTACTACATCAGAGTTTAGAGTCTCTCCAGCCCTATACAATCAGATTTTAGATATGGTAAATGAAGCCTGATCTCTACAATCAGTCCAGCAACCAGCTAAATAAACCTTCTACTGTTAGGCTGAAATCTTGAGCAAATTCTGGCACTGGTAATTGTGTTCCTAGTGCTTCGTAAAAAGTGGTTGGTTGATCTGGCAAGTAGACAAATACAGATTGTTCTTTAGGATCAATCAGCCATCCCATCTGAGTTCCATACTTCAGGCAATGCAGAATATTCTTGGTAACTTTAGTTTGACTTTGATCGGGAGATAAAATTTCAATTGTCCAATCTGGGGCAATTGAGAAGATGTTAGCAACCCTACCATTTTCTTGGCGGGGAATTTTGTCCCACATAAACACAGAAATGTCAGGCACAATTGAGCGATTATCGCCAAAACTACAGCGCAGCTCACAGAAAACCCGTGCAATCTGTTTGGGTTTGACGACCAAGTTAATTGCAGGTGCTAACTCGGTCTGAATGGCGCTGTGTTCTCCTTGCGGCATCGGTTTTTGGATGATACGCCCATCAATGTATTCACTGGCAGGTTCTGTCTCTGTCAGATCCAGAAATTCACTTAGAGTCAGGGGTTTAGCAGGGGTCTGTACCATTTAAGGTTTCCTTACTAGGGGTAAGTTGTACTACTGCTATTTGTTATTCTACAGATGGATCTAATCAGTTAGCCAAGTTATTAACTGAACTCGAAGAGTTAAGGGGGGATGAGGATTCATGAATCGATACACCATGATTATTCAATGGTCTGATGAAGATCAGCTTTTCTTAGTCACGATTCCAGAGTTTGCTGATCGTGTTATCATGCCTTGCACTCATGGCAAAACTCGTGAGGAAGCTATTCAGAATGGCGAAGAAGTGATTGAAATGTATTTGTCAGATAGTCCTGAAGTTATATTGTTGGCAGCGCAATTGAGCGAGAAATCACCGGGGATAAGCGATCGCAGGCTAACAAATCCCTTACACTTTTTCTTCAGTAACTAATGTCAGACTAACCCATTCGCCTTTCTCGTTGTAGCTGCGAATCATCCGTTGGCGCAGGTTTGCTTGAATTAACCAACCCACTTCCAGAAATAAGGGTTGACGTAGCTGCACCTTGAGAGGGGATGTTGCAGAAGCGCCATCTGGTAAAAGTAATACTTGCACCTGCTTTTGGGGATCTTGGTCAAAAAGGATGATGGGATCTTTGATGGTAGCAGTTGAGGTAATTGTGCGTTCTGCAAAAGAGGTCGTTTGAATTAATCGCCCAGCATCATCAAGTTGTAATTTTAGGATTGTAGAGTAAGTATCAGGCGAACGCCAATCTGGATATATTGTCACTGCTCGTCCAAGCCATTCTCCCAACAACTGATCTAACTGCAAAGTTGGACGTTCTGCTGCTGGGGTTCCAGCTAGATGTTCTCGAACTAAGATTAATTCCTTTAGCTGACCAGTTTTATCAAACAGTTGCACCACACGCAAGCGGCGATTTTCATGAACCAAAGCGAGTTCTCCACCGAATTCGGAAAATGGCCCTAGCTGAATTAAACCTTCAGAAAATGAACCATTTTCAAAAAACAGCAGACCCCCTCCCACAGAACTAAATTCTCTAATCACATCTTGTCCCGAACGGCTCAAAGTTAGGCGCACTTTCTGGTTATTGTTCAAAGCTTCTAGGGAAAGACGACTAGGAGTATCGTTTAAAAGTATCCCTTGGGGAGAAAAATTGCTAAATGAACCTTCCCAAACACCGAGATTCTGCAAAAAACATTCCCATTGCGATTTCATAGCGATTTCTTCCTTTACCCATGCCCAATGCCCAATGCCCCATGCCCAATGTCTAACCTTTAGCAAAACGTCGGACAGCAAATAAGCTCCCCATTAATCCTACAGCTGCACCGAAACTCAAAAGAATCAGGGGCAATAATAAAATTTCTGCTGGAGTGAGTTGCACCCTGTTGGTGATGACTTGGATAAACTCAGGTTGATTGACTAGCAACTTACCCAGAAACTGTTGAATCACAGAAATGAAACTCCAAGCGATCGCACCACCAACTAAACCAAAGGTAATTCCTTGTAAAATAAACGGGAGGTAAATCCAAACAGAAGTTGCTCCCACTAGTTGCATAATTTCAATTTCCTGGCGACGCGCCATAACAATCAGCCGAATTGTCGTGGTAGTGACTGCGATCGCTGTTAAAGTCAAAATAATCGTAATTGTTAAAGTAATCCAGTTCAGACCTTGGTGCAATTGGGCAATGCGTTTAACTGCTTCATCCACATACTGCACCGTCTCAACTCCCCGTAACTTAGCCAACTGTGTTGCTAAAGTTGGTACAACTTGAGAATTACGAGCTTTTACCTTCATCTCATCAACCAGAGGATTATCACCTAGCTGCTGCGTAGCCCCCTCAATATCAGAAATTCTCATTTCCTTAACTAACTTAGTCCAAGCTTCCTCTTTGGTAATGGTTTGTATCGCCGCCACCTCTGGCATTTTTGCGATCAGTGGCTCAATACTTTCGACTTGCGTATCCGGTTCGAGATAAACTGATACTTCTAGCTGACTACCAAACTGGTAGAGGAGTTTTTCAACTTGCCAAGAGGTTTGCAGACTCAAGCCGAATAAAAACAGTAACACCGTCACAGTACTTATAGCTGCCCAATTCATCCAACCTCCCCGCAATAAACCAAGGAAAGTTTCTTTGAGCAGGTAGTCAAGTTTCGTGAGAGATTTAAACACACATCACCCCAATAAGTAATTCAAAATTCAAAATTCAAAATTCAAAATCAAAGAATGCAATCACAGCAGTTGATTAGAAGTTAGGTCTGCACGACGCTAGGTGCAACAAGAGTGGCTCGCCGCCCAACGCACTGGCTTCTCTGCGTGAGATAACACCACCCTTTATACTCGACAGGGCAAACTTTGGAGAGACTCAGAGCCAAAAACATGATTAGTAGCGAGAGAACTGACTAGTGACGATATTGATAGAATTAAAATAGTAGGAATTTTCACCATCTAGCCATCGAGACTCATGCCCTCTGAAATTGCTGTAGAGAAAAAAAAGTTAAAAAATCCACCTTTGGAGCTTCATTATTTAGGCGATCGCGTGCTGCGTCAAGCTGCAAAGCGGATTTCTAAAGTAGATGACGAACTCCGCCAACTGGTGCGCGAAATGCTGCAAACTATGTACAGCAAAGATGGCATTGGTTTGGCTGCACCCCAAGTGGGAATTCACAAACAACTAATTGTCATCGACCTGGAACCAGAGAACGCAGCTAATTCCCCCTTGGTGTTGATTAACCCCACCATTAAACAAGTCAGCCGCGACATCTCTGTTGCCGAAGAAGGATGCTTGAGTATTCCCAATGTATACCTGAACGTGAAGCGCCCCGAAGTCGTGGAAATTGCCTATAAAGACGAGTACGGTCGTCCCCGGACATTAAAGGCTAATGACCTCCTGGGACGCTGCATTCAGCACGAGATGGATCACCTCAACGGCGTGGTATTTGTAGACCGTGTAGAAAACTCCTTGACTTTAGTCCAAGAGCTATCTAAGAATGGCTTCTCGTATCAAGCGGTGAAACCAATAGCATAGGGGGCTAGTAGTGTATTTAACTCCAAAAAGCGGTTTATTTCTGGGTGGTTCTTGTGTAAGTGCGATCGCCGCTGTAGGTTCGATTTTTGAACTCAGTTACGGACATCCAGATTTTGGTGTCCCAGTCACGGCGATTATCCTAGCATTGAGCATTCCACTCACCGGATTATTTTTCTTTGCCGCAGTGAAGGATGCAAGGGCTAACATGAAATAAGCATCAGGTACATAAAAAAGGTAAAAGGATGAAAGAAACGCAAAGTTTATCCTTTTACCTTTTATTTTTGCTCTCCATCTTCCAGTGCCCCTAAAGCTTTCAGTGTCACTAAGGGACTTGCAAATAAAAAAATATCCCAAAACTGACGCAAAAATCCTCTCTATTTCTCCTCTCTCTGTGTTCTCTACGTCTGGAGTGGTTCGTTTATTTCTTGGAAATCCTTAACTGCGCTGCGGCTGAATATCAAGCGATCGCTTCTAAAATAGAAGAATGCTGTCAACTCCCACTCAACTACTGCGACTGTCTCAAGGACAACTGAACTTATTAGAAGTTTGTCCGCGTAAATTTCAACATACCTACCTAGAACAACTCAATTCGCCCTCAAATCCAGAACAAGAAGAACGGCAAACTTTGGGTAGCCGCTTTCACTTGCTAATGCAGCAGCAAGAAATGGGTTTACCAATTGATAGTTTCCTGCAAGCAGATGCTCAACTGCAAAGCTGGATGCTAGGTTTTGCCGATGCAGCCCCAGAAATTTTAACGGCTGCATCTGATAATCAAACTTTCCGTGAAAGTGAACACTACCGTACTCTGCAAGTTCAGGACTATTTGCTGACGGTTGTCTATGATTTATTGATTGCAGATAACCAACAAGCGCAAATTCTCGACTGGAAAACTTATCCTAAACCACCCAATCAACGCAAGTTAGAATCCAACTGGCAAACACGGCTTTATCTGTATGTATTGGCAGAAACTAGCGAATACTTGCCAAAAAATATTTCGATGACTTACTGGTTTGTCCAATCTGAGGGCAAGCCGCAAAATATTAAATTTAATTACAATACTGCTCAACACACACTAACAGCAAAGAAACTTAATCAACTATTAAGCCAGTTAACTAATTGGCTGGAAAATTACCAAAATAACCAGCAGTTTCCTCAAGTGGTGGAGGGTAGCAAAACCTGTGATTATTGTCAGTTTGCCAAACGATGCGATGCCTACGGTGGTAAACTACGCACACAATCTACTGAAGAAGTGGTGAAAGACTCATTGCCAAATTTTGACAGCATTCAAGAAGTCTCACTCAACCCTATACATTAGAGGATGTTTGTAAAGTTCAATACGGGTATAAATAAATCACAACTTCTAAATTTATGTCAAGCTTTGACGAAACTGAAGCCATTTATGTCCGCGAATTAGGAATTGATGACATTGCTCCCGTTTACCACTTGGGAGAAGGGTTATTTACCAGCGATTTATATCCTTATTTATACCGTACCTGGGACGAATGGGAGGTGATTGGACTTTACAACACCGATCCAGAATATTGCCTCGTTGCCGAAACAGACGGAGAATTAGCAGGATTCATTTTGGGAACCATCATCACCAAAGCATCCTGGACTTACGGTTACATTTTATGGTTGGGAGTTAGTCCGAGGTTCCAGCGTCGGGGAGTAGCAGACAAGTTGGTTGATAAAGTCGTCGCCCGGATGATTGAAGATGGGGCGCGGTTTATGCTGGTAGACACTGATCCCACCAATACTTCAGCACTAAAGTTTTTTAACCGCAAAGGTTTTGGTAATATCCGCCAGCATATTTTCTTGTCGATGAATTTAAGCAAGCACGAATATTATGGCAGATTAATTGATTACGAACACCAAAAAGCTGAAAGAGCAGGTTACAAGCGATCGCGTCCTGCCATTCGCTCCCGTAAACCCGATAGCGTTGCTAATGAAGTAGTCCTCAATCCCCTAGTGAGTGAATCTCAAACGACTGAAGATCAATCTCCAATCTAATAAAAGTTAGGAGTTAGGAGTTAAAACTTTTAGAGGTCATTTATCAAGTAAAAATAAAATGGAAATGCTTGGGGATGAAAATTTTCCAGAGAAATACAAGTTTAGACATGAATAAAGCTGAGGATATGGCGCAGCACGATTCTAAGTAATTGTACTTCAACCACCTCGCTGACTTTAAATATAGGGGCAGGGCGATCGCTTGATAAAAAGGAATGCGATCAAAGTTCCAATCTCGGAGTTTTGAGTTCTAATCTCGAAGTGTCGAGTTCTAATCTCGGAGTTTTGAGTTCCAAGCTCGAAGTTTTGAGTTCCAAGCTCGAAGTGTCGAGTTCTAAGCTCGAAGTGTCGAGTTCTAGGCTCGGAGTTTCGAGTTCCAAGCTCGGAGTTTCGAGTTCCAAGCTCGGAGTTTCGAGTTCCAAGTACGAAGTTTCGAGTTAAACCTCCGGTTCCACTCCTAGCGCTTTTAACTGAGCTGCCAATCTCTCTGCACGCTGACTTTCTTGTTCTGCACGCTGACTTTCTTGTTCTGCACGCTGGCGTTCTTGTTCTGCAAGCTGTTGAGCAGCGTTTTTCTCTTGCCGTTCTTTTGCTGCTAACTCCAAACCCCACAGTAATAGTTCGCCCTTGTCATCCCACCAACGTAACCAATAACCTGTGCGGTTTTCTCGGCTTCCTTGCCATACACCTAAAAACAAGTTCATTTCGGCAATCCAGTGACGATTGTTTGCATCCGGTGTTTGCAGTTCATAATATCCTAAATCATCTCGCCGATAAACTTCTAACACTCCTCCCTCTGGTTCAAAAATGGCATAGTTTGGCACTTGTAAAATCTGCTCATAATAGAACCATTTACCTGGGGGATAGGTCGGTTTACTGGAATACTCTCCACCTTCGGTATCTGAGATAAATTCCATCACAATTACGGGAATATCGCCTTGCAGTTGTGGGGTATAACTGCGCTTCACTTCTTCTCGTGAGACTCGAATAGATGATACATATCCCCAATCTGGTGCTTTGATCACAAACCGATTATTTAAGGTGGCGCAGATGCCGTAATTAGTGATGGTTAAAGCATTGGTGGGCAATCTGCCAGCCAGTTCCAAGCTTTCTGTTAAAGCAGCAGCCAAGAGTGGCTGATTAATGTTATCCACTGGCTCGTTGTCTAAAACAAAATCATCAGGTAACTTTTCCCAGGTGACATCATGGGTGGCGGCATTGGCTAGCATAATCAGAATATCTCAAGTACAACTTCAATTTCTAATGGCCTGATTAAAAAATTGCACACGGCATTACTCCTGAGCAAGGGTTCGCACTTCTTCTACTGACAATCCCAATGCTTGGGCAATCTGTTCGATGCTCAAACTCATTTGCAATAATCGGGGTATGGCATCTCTTCTGGCTTGTTCTGCAAGTTCCGCCCGTTGTCGTTCAAGTTCCGCCCGTTGTCGTTCTTGTTCAGCGTTGCGGGAAATTTCTGTATAAGTTAAAAACCGTTCTCCATCAGGGCGATATAGCTGTAAACCCTCTGATGATGGAACAAACCGAATTTTTAACCGAGGACTCACCCAATCTTTCATTCGGAGGATGACATCTAAGCCATCTTCACCACGCAACCAACCGTGCAAATTATTTTTCTCAGGATCGTAAATGTAGTACTCTTCCACGCCATAACGGTCATAGAAAAGTAATTTCTTGTCCATTTCACTTTGGGTGTTGCTGGGAGAAAGAATTTCAAACACCACTTGTGGGGTAACTCCCTCCTCTTTCCATTGTTGATAGCACAGGCGATCGCCTTTTGGTCTACCTAATACCACCATCACGTCTGGGGCGTTAACAATTTTGTTGCGTCCCTCTACCGGATACCAAAATAAATCCCCGGCGACAAACACATTTGGATTGTCAGCAAATAGCCACTCTATATTCTGCTTAATTTCTACAATCCAGCCAAACTGTATGGTATTATTAGCCACTGGTTGTCCGTCACTATCTGGGTAGATGACCTCTGGCTGGGTCGGCGGTTGGATTTGCGATACCATAGCTTCGCCCTCAGAAGGATATTTAATCGGGATGCTTCCAAATTAGCAGACTCTTAAGGATGTCTGCGGCATGAATCTGGAACTCACATCTTGCACCTAGCCCTAGCGATTAGAAATCGCGGCTATACAAACGTACTCCTTTGGAGAACCCGAAGGGTAGGCCGCCTACGCGGACTAAGGTCAAATCAAGATTTTCAACCCGCGCAGGCGGGTTTTGCCTGTGTAGCCGCGACTTCTAGTCGCCTGGTGCAAGATATAAGGAACGTTAACTAACTAAAACAGTACTACTGTTCTACTATAAACCGATTAAAGATAGTATTATTAAGGACTGTTTCATCAGAAACTCCTTCTTTGCCGCCCAATATGTCAGACCAACAGCTAGCAGCATCCTTGAATGGACATCTTCCCTACCCCAGCCACAACAGCCAGAATACCATTCGGATTCGGGGTGCTAGGCAGCATAATCTGAAAAATATTGACTTGGAATTGCCACGCGATCGCCTGATTGTGTTTACTGGCGTTTCTGGTTCTGGTAAGTCTTCCCTGGCTTTTGATACCATTTTCGCTGAAGGGCAACGTCGCTATGTGGAATCCCTCAGCGCCTACGCACGGCAATTTCTCGGACAGTTGGATAAGCCGGATGTGGAGGCGATTGAAGGTTTAAGTCCAGCAATTTCCATTGACCAAAAGTCAACGTCTCATAACCCCCGTTCCACTGTGGGTACGGTGACGGAGATTTACGACTATTTGCGACTGTTGTTTGGTCGGGCTGGTGAACCCCATTGTCCGATATGCGATCGCTGTATTGCACCCCAGACAATCGATGAGATGTGCGATCGCATTATGGAATTAAGCGATCGCACCCGCTTTCAAATCCTTGCACCCGTTGTTCGAGGTAAAAAAGGCACACACCGTAAGCTTTTGTCAAGTCTGGCATCCCAAGGTTTTGTGCGGGTGCGAATCAATGGCGAGGTACGCGAACTCTCAGATTCGATTGAATTGGATAAAAATTTTACCCACACCATCGAAGTGGTAATTGACCGCTTGGTGAAAAAGGCTGATATTCAGGAGCGTTTGGTTGATTCCTTGTCTACGTGTCTCAAACAATCGGGTGGTATTGCGACCATTCTGGTGAATCTACTTGGTGATGACGGACAAGAAAAAGAAGAAGAATTAGTATTTTCCGAAAACTTTGCTTGTCCAGAACATGGCGCGGTAATGGAGGAATTGTCGCCGCGATTGTTCTCCTTTAACTCGCCTTATGGTGCTTGTCCGCACTGTCATGGAATCGGGACTTTAAGAAGATTTGCGCCTGATTTGATCGTACCGGACTGGGAAGCGCCAGTTTATGCTGCGATCGCGCCTTGGTCAGAAAAAGATAATTCTTATTATTTGGAATTACTCTATAGTGTGGGACAGATTTATGGGTTTGAGTTACAAACAAATTGGAGCAAGCTAACAGAAGAACAGCAGCAAATTGTTCTGTATGGAGAGAAAGATGAACGAGCCGCAGAAGCACAAAGGAAGCAGAGTTTTAAAGGTGCTATTCCAATTTTGCAACGACAATATGAGGGTGGTTCTGAGCTAGTTAAGCAAAAATTAGAGCAGTATTTAATTGATCAGCCGTGTGAAGTTTGTCAGGGAAAACGGTTAAAACCGGAAGCGTTGGCGGTAAAGTTGGGACAATATGGAATTTTAGAATTAACTACTGTATCAATTCGGGATTGTCGGGAGAGAATTGATCAATTCAAGTTGAGCGATCGCCAGTTGCAAATTGCTGATTTAGTCCTGAGAGAAATCAAAGCTAGATTGCAATTTTTGTTAGATGTAGGTTTAGATTACCTCACCCTTGACCGTCCCGCAATGACCCTTTCCGGTGGCGAAGCTCAACGAATACGTCTAGCAACGCAAATTGGTTCTGGTTTAACAGGAGTTCTCTACGTTTTAGATGAACCGAGTATTGGTTTGCATCAACGAGATAATGGTAGATTGCTCAAAACCTTAACTAAATTACGCGATTTGGGTAATACATTAATTGTCGTTGAGCATGATGAAGAAACAATTCGTGCAGCCAACTACATAGTTGATATTGGCCCTGGTGCAGGAATTCACGGCGGAAATATTGTCGCCCAAGGTGATTTTCAGGCGTTATTAGCGGCGGAAGATTCCTTGACTGGTGCATATTTATCAGGAAGGCGAGTAATTACCACACCACCAGAACGCCGAGAAGGAAATGGGCGCAGTTTAGGGATTAAAAATGCCCATCGCAACAATTTAAGAAATATAGATGTAGAAATTCCACTAGGTAAACTCGTCGCCATTACAGGTGTGTCTGGTTCTGGCAAATCTACCCTGATTAACGAGTTACTGTACCCATCTCTGCAACACCATTTAACGAAGAAAGTTCCCTTACCCAGACATTTGGATAAAATTCAGGGATTAAACGCGATTGATAAAGCGATCGTTATCGATCAATCTCCCATTGGACGCACACCACGTTCTAACCCTGCAACTTACACAGGAATTTTCGATGCCATTCGAGATGTATTTTCCCAAACAGTAGAAGCCAAAGCTAGGGGTTACAAACCCGGACAATTTTCTTTCAACGTTAAAGGTGGACGTTGCGAAGCTTGTAGCGGACAGGGTGTGAATGTTATTGAAATGAACTTTCTCCCAGATGTTTACGTGCAATGCGAAATTTGTAAAGGTGCAAGATACAACCGCGAAACATTGCAAGTGAAGTACAAAGATAAGTCAATTTCTGATGTTTTGAGAATGACAGTTGAGGAAAGTTTAGACTTTTTCCAGAATATTCCCAAAGCGATCGCGCGTTTGCAAACTTTATTTGATGTCGGGTTGGGTTATGTTCAACTAGGACAACCTGCGACTACCTTATCTGGTGGTGAAGCGCAACGAGTGAAATTAGCCACAGAATTATCTCGACGCGCTACAGGTAAGACACTTTATTTAATCGATGAACCGACAACAGGGTTATCTTTTTACGATGTCCACAAATTGTTAGATGTGTTGCAAAGATTGGTAGATAAAGGTAATTCAATATTAGTAATTGAACACAACTTAGATGTAATTCGTTGTTCTGACTGGGTGATAGATTTGGGGCCAGAAGGTGGCGACAAAGGGGGAGAATTGATTGCTGTGGGGACACCAGAGGAAGTTGCAAAAAATCCCAGGTCTTATACTGGGCAATATTTGCAGCAGGTGTTGAAACAGTATTCGGCAAATTCAACTACTATGAAAACATAGATAGACAGGCTGACGGGTCTTTAAAAGGAGAACCTCAATGAATGATCGGGAGTTAGAAATTCTCCTGAACGACCTGGAATCAGATCGGGTGGAACGTAAGGCTTCGATATCTGACCGGAATGTAATTCGTCAGGCTATTTGTGCATTTGCCAATGACTTACCGAATCACCAACAAGCAGGAGTCCTGTTTATTGGTGTTCACGATAATGGCAGATGCGCTGACCTTGCCATAGACGATAAGCTTTTGCTTACACTCTCCGATATGCGGTCTGATGGCAACATCTTACCTTTTCCATCAATTATTGTCCAAAAACGGACTATTGGCGGATGTGAACTAGCTGTTTTAATTGTACAACCATCAGATGCTCCACCTGTACGCTTTAATGGACGTGTTTGGATCAGAGTTGGCCCCCGTCGAGCTACTGCTACAGCAGAAGAAGAACGTCGTTTAGCTGAAAAAAGACGCTCAAAAGACTTACCTTTTGATTTACGACCCCTATCATCAGCCAGTTTAGATGACCTCGATTTAGAAATTTTTCGTCGAGTTTATTTGCCTTCTGCCTTGGCAAACGATATTCTTCAAGAAAATCAACGCACTGTTGAACAACAACTTCAATCAATGCGTTTTGCAACAGTTGATCTGTTGCCTAAACCAACTATCTTGGGCGTGCTAGTTGTGGGTAACGATCCTAGACAATTCGTTCCCAGTGCCTATGTTCAATTTCTTCGCATTGATGGCATGGAGTTAACCGACCCTATTAAAGACCAGAAAGAAATTGGCGGCCCGCTTCCAGATTTGTTGCGGATGCTGGACGAAACTTTTCAAGTTCATATTTCAGTGGCAACAGACATCACTGCTCAACCAATAGAGTTGCGACAGCCTGACTATCCAATAGTTGCCTTGCAACAATTAGGAAGAAATGCGGTTATGCATCGCACTTATGAAGGGACAAATGCCCCAGTAAGAATTACATGGTTTAGCGATCGCATCGAAATTCAAAATCCCGGCGGCCCTTTTGGGCAAGTAAATCGGCAAAACTTTGGACAACCAGGGATAACAGACTATCGCAATCCTCACCTTGCCGAAGCGATGAAAAATCTAGGCTATGTTCAGAGATTTGGTATAGGAATTCAATATGCTCGGCAGCAACTTCAAAAAAATGGTAATCCACCTCTGGAATTTACTGTCAAAGATGCCCATGTCTTAGTCACGCTCAAGATAAAACCATGACTACAAAGATTATTGCTTTCTTCAATAATAAAGGAGGAGTTGGTAAAACTTCCTTGGTTTATCACTTGGCATGGATGTATCAAGATTTAGGACTGCGGGTGGTTGCAGCTGATCTTGATCCTCAAGCTAACCTCACTGCTGCTTTCTTAGATGAGGAACGCTTGGAACAAATTTGGTTAGATAAGGTTCAAACAACCACTGTTTTTGATTGTGTACAACCCCTGTTAAAGGGTATTGGTGATATTGATAATCCACATTTAGAATATGTTCAAGAAACTGAGTCATCACGGCAGTTAAGCTTGTCTCCAGAATTAAATTCATTAGCTCTTTTAGTTGGAGATTTAGCGCTTTCTGGTTTTGAAGATGAGCTTTCAGCACAGTGGCCTAATTGTCTGGGTGGAGGTGGTCAGGAACGAGCTTTCCGGGTAATCTCTGCTTTTTGGAGAATTCTCCAAAAAGCAGCTGTTAATCATAATGCAAATGTAATATTGATGGATTTAGGGCCTAATTTAGGTGCGCTAAATCGTGCAGCACTCATTGCAGCTGACTATGTTGTTGTTCCTCTTGCACCAGATTTATTTTCTCTACAGGGCTTGCGTAACCTTGGCCCTACATTGCGAACTTGGCGTGAAGAGTGGCAAGAAAGATTAGCCAAGAAAAATTCTTCGGATAAGAAAGGTTTTGCAACAGATTTACAGCTTCCCGATGGAACAATGCAACCTGTTGGTTATATTGTTTTACAACACTCAGTAAGATTAGATCGTCCAGTTAAAGCATATGAACGTTGGATTGCTCGTATTCCAATAGTTTATCAAGAAGTGGTTTTAAATCAGCCTAGTGGAAATCAATTCTCTATCGGAAATGATCCAAACTGTTTAGCTTTACTCAAAAACTACCAAAGCCTGATGCCAATGGCTCAAGAAGCTCATAAACCTATGTTCCACTTAAAACCTGCTGATGGTGCTATTGGCGCTCATACTAGGGCAGTGAAAAACGTTTATGGTGATTTTGAGAATTTGGCTTATAAGATAGCAGAAGAAACGCAAGTGGAAATTTTATAATTCCATTTATTATCAAACGTAAAAGTATTTTTTTAATTATTCAAACAAAATTGCGTAGGCGTAGCCCGTCGTGGACATCGCACCTCTTTCCAAAATGATCTGACGCAACTTATCGCTATATGTATATAAATTAGTTGCCTCTAGGAAAAAGCGATCGCTCATCCTAAAAGAAACAAACTTGCATCAACATGAAAAAACTTTCCCAAACCCTCAGCTTGTTTTTTAGTGATTTCTAGTTCGCCATTCATGATTTTAGCAAAAATCTCGCTTGAACCAAGAATTTCTACCAAATCAGCTTGTTTCAAACTCCTAGCTTCCATCAAATGCTTGAGTCTTGAACGAGGTGTTGAAACATTAAGCTGATAGTGTTTTTCTTCAAAATCCTCAATCAGTTTTACTAATAATTCCAACAAAGCATCTTCTTCAGGAGTCAGATGGGAACGAGAAAGGAGTTCTTCAACAGTTTCTAAAAATTTCTCGTTTTCCTCTTCTGTCTTAATAATCCGAGGTTGATATTGAGACAGCAATTGGCTGTAAATGTCTGAGTTAAAAGTAAGGATCATTTTTCCAGGAGTCTTTGTCATATTCGGCATGAGTTAAGACATATTTTATATAGATAACCTGCTTTAAAAAGTTAATACTAGCAATTAAGCGGTATTTATTACCTTTGATATTGAAAACTATAAACTTGCTTACTGCTTCGGCTTTAGGATAAATAGTTTGAACTTCTAGCAAATTACTCCAGTCTGCTTTAGTAGCAGTTATGTACCAGTCATCAAGTGCTTCACAGCAATCAGCGTGTTTTTGGCAGAATTGTCGTAGCTTTTTCCGACTGATGACGTGCATTGATTTCTTATTTCGGCGTTTCTCAGTTTGTTCTGGATAAATTTTTAAGTCACCATGTATCTAATTACCCATCTCTCCCCTTTGCCAAAACTGCCGTAAAATCTCCCCTGGTTTTCTATCCCAGGTGTCGATATGTTCATATATTAAATTATCTTGGTTGAGTTTATACGTTGAATAGCCATTAAAAAGCAAATCAGCTTTCCAAGGAACACGCAACACTCCCCGCACTGTCCACTTTGCTAAAATAGTGTCTTCGGCTGACTGATAAACCTCATGCACATCAAAGTAAATTTGGGTGAAAAATAGCCGAGCGTGAAATCGCAAAGTCCAAAATATAATGCGATAGTTAAATTTGTATTGGAATGTATTCACCGGGTCTTTAAAATAGATATCTTGTGTATAGATGTGATATGAGATATCTTTTTGAAAAAGTGTTGGTAAATCCTGTTTGAGAGTTTTAATTACCCGTTCCACCGATAATTGAGATTCCACGCGCATTTTTCCTTAAAAAATCTTTTTGAACAACCTTTCCCAAATAGAAGATGTCCTCTTGTTACTCACACCACCTCCATTCAAATCTGACAGAGTGGGAAATGATGCAGACTTAGCATAAGGCCCATTTCGCAAAACTTTAGCTAGGGTATTGTTATTCTCGCGCAAACCTTCGTAAAAAAAGAATACCTCTCCTTGAATGCCAAGTTGACGATTGTATTCAATTGCCTGCACCAGATATTCTGGACTAATACAATAACTGCCAAGCTTCATCAGAATTCCTGGCGCTAACTTCGGCAGTGTCGCATCTGTGAACTGCTGGTTTACCAGTTTATCAGCGATCGCCTGATAACTTTTAAAGTCACGGCGATAAATCTGCGGCTGAATCATATCAACTATTCCCCGCTTCAGCCATGCGGGGGAGTCTTGCAGATATTCCTGGAATGCCCAATCATAGATATTAGGTGCGATCGCTACCAATAAGTTAGGATTCACCGCTTTCACCTCCCGGTAGAGACGCGCCAAGAAGTCAGTGAGAATATCTGCACGCCACTGTAACCATTGTCTGTCCTTGGGGTTCTGTGGCGGATTGTGATCAAATTCCTGGCGATAGCGGGTGACAGTTACCTCATCATAGCCACCTTCACAGGGTAACGCCGGGAAGCGATCGTCTCCTTGGACACCATCCACATCATAATTCTTCACAACTTCCAGCACCAAGTTCAACAATAATTCCTGCACCTGGGGGTCGAGTGCATTCAACCACTCAAAGCCGTTTTTCTTCAGTAAGTTACCGTTACAATCACGCGCAGCCCATTCCGGTTTTTTCTGTAAAAGTACACCACCATTCAAATTGTAGGAACTAGCAAAGCCGTATTCAAACCAAGGAATGACTTTTAACCCAACTCGCCGCGCTTCAACCACCACTTCTTCTAATGGGTCACGACCTACACACAGAGGGTCAATTTCGACTCCAAATGTCTGCTGCATTGTTTGACTAGGATACAGAGTTACTGCCTTGTTCCAAACAACGGGAAACACCACATTAAATCCCGTCTCGGCAAGCAAATCCATCGCCTCGGCAATGCGTTGCTTTGACCTGAGAACTTTACTATCAGTAGTCGTCAGCCAGACACCGCGCGTTTCTATTGTGCCCATTTTATTTGTGTCTCAAATAATCATCATAAATTTCATGAAGGGTATTTTGTTAATCCAGGTTGATATATTCTAGTACTTGTATGAAACTCTGCTGATTTATTACCAATATCTATCCAAAGGTGAATTGCTATTTTAAAACTATCTCGTTAACAGATATTTTTACGAAAAACATTACACATAATAACTATCACCAAAAAAAATACTACATATGTCTGTAATAGAACTAACTTGGAAACACGATTATATAACTACTAATGGGGTGAAACTACACTACGTTACCCAAGGTGAAGGCCCCTTAATGTTGATGTTGCATGGGTTTCCTGAGTTTTGGTACTCTTGGCGGCATCAAATACCAGAATTTGCCCAAGATTTTAAAGTAGTTGCCCTTGACTTGCGTGGCTACAACGAGAGTGATAAACCAAATGAGCAATCAGCTTATGTAATGGATGAATTTATCAAAGATGTTGAAGGAGTAATTAAAGCATTAGGATACCAAAAGTGTATTTTAGTTGGACATGATTGGGGTGGTGCGATCGCTTGGAGTTTTGCCTATACTCACCCTAAAATGCTAGAGCGATTAATTATCCTTAACCTGCCTCATCCTGCCAAATTTTCCCAAGGCTTACGCACTCCCCAACAGTTGCTACGTAGTTACTACGTGTTTGTCTTTCAACTACCGTGGATACCAGAATTACTTTTACAATCTTCAGACTACCAAGCAATTGAAACAATTTTTAAAGGTACAGCAGTTAACAAGAGTGCTTTTACCAAAGCGGATATTGACGCTTATAAAGATGCTGCTGCAAAACGCGGTGCCCTCACAGCAATGTTGAACTACTACCGCAATATTTTTCAACAGAGAATGCTAAATTCAAATTGGGGCGTTCTGGAAGTGCTAACACTAATGATTTGGGGAGAAAATGACACCGCACTCGGCAAGGAACTAACCTACGACACCGCAGCCTATGTCAGGGACTTTCAAATCAAGTACATTCCCAATTGTGGTCATTGGGTGCAGCAAGAACAGCCTGAGTTGGTCAATCACTATATACGAGAATTTCTGAAGATTTAACCTAACAGTATTTGCTAAGATGTTATGAAATCAATTGATAAAGTATAAATACTCATCAAAATAGCCAAGTTATGGCGAGTAGTGCAAGCTCTTAAAAAGATTTAACAGTGATTTAACACTGGCAGTTTTTAAGGTTTATCGACTACAAATCGTCCAAAAACAGAATAAATGGCATTTTTTCCTTCGCCATCATCGCTGTTTCAGATCATAACCAACTTCTGAGGGCATAGATAGATTGACCTCACGAAGTTTAGTGAGATAATAGAGTTGTGAGGGACAGAACGGACACAACTTGATTATTAAGGGGGAAAATTATGAAACTCCAGCTATTAGCGGCCATGGCCTTAGCAACTCCCCTATTTTTCACTAGCTCGGTTAGAGCCGAGAATCCACAGGACTTAGAAAAGCTGCTTTCAACTGGGGAATGTATCCAGTGTAATCTATCGGGAGTTAACCTCAGTGGCGCTCATTTAATTGGTGCTGACTTGAGAGGCTCAAAGCTCCAAGGAGCCAACCTTGTAGGGGCTAACCTCGAAGGTGCTGACTTAACTGGTGCAAACTTGGCAGGTGCTAACCTAACATCAGCTTATGTAACCAATGTGAATTTGAAGCAAACCAATCTCAACGGGGTAAATTTTACTCGTGCTACGATTAACGATTCTAATGTGTATCAAGCATCAATGAATGATCTCAATCTCACTGATGCGAAAATATTTAACACTGGAATCGGTATTGGTGGAGAAGGAGAAGATGCCGTGATTCCCGATTGGAAATAGGCTCAACTGAGTAGGCAGGTTAAAATAAACAGAACATAGGTTTTTGCAGGTTTTAAATCAGAGAAACTGGTTTTTTGCCAGCATTATCCTTAAAATCTGCCTATACAAAAATAAAAAATTAACCCTCTCTGCCTTGTAATCAGTTTACTATGACGAAAGCAGAGGGGGTTTCTTATGGGGATTGAGCCGATATCCACGCAAAAATGATCCTCCCTAACCCTCCTTAAAAAGGAGGGAACTAGAGCAAGGCTTTTTAATTTACAGCAGCACTGACTAAACCATTGTGCCTGAGTAAAGCGATCGTACTTGGTTCACGACCCCGGAAAGTTTTAAACACCTCCATTGGATGCTGACCCCCACCAAGAGCCAGCACCGTATCGCGATAACGCCGACCTATAGCTTTTATAGCTTCTTCATCTTCTAGCCCAGCTTCTTCAAAAGCGGCAAAAGCATCAGCGCTCAGTACCTCGGCCCACTTATAACTGTAGTAGCCTGCTGCATAACCACCCTCAAAAATATGTCCAAAAGCACATAAAATTGAATCTTCTGGAAGTGGTGGTAAAACGGTAGTAGTCTTGGCTATGCGATGACGTACATCTGACGGAGTTTCATTACTACCAGGGCGATAGCGGTAGTGTAGTTCTAAATCAAGACTGCTCATGTGAATCTGCCGCAACATGGCAGTACCACTCATATAATTACGCGCCGCTAGCAGCTTTTGATAATAATGCTCCGGTAGGGCTTCACCAGTTTCGTAATGTTTCGCCATTCCAAACAAAGTGGGTCGCTCATAGCACCAGTTTTCCATAAACTGACTAGGTAGTTCTACTGCATCCCACTCCACGTTATTGATGCCTGCGGCTCCGGGATAGTCAACCTTGGTGAGCATATGGTGCAATCCATGACCAAACTCGTGGAACAAAGTCTCTACTTCCGAGAAAGTCATCAAACTAGGTTTACCATCTACGGGAGGACTTTGATTGCACACCAAATAAGCTACAGGTAAGCGGATGGCAGTGACACCATTTTCAGTGATTTTGCCTCGATTGATGCACACATCCATCCAAGCACCACCGCGTTTTTCGGCTGGACGGCTGTAGGGGTCTAAGTAGAAGTAGGCTATGGGAGAACCAGTTTCGTCAGCAATTTGGAAATAACGGACATCCTCATGCCATACTGGCGCTTCACCATCGGCAGAGGTGACAGTGACGCTAAATAGCCGCTTGACTAGTCCAAATAAGCCGTCTAACACTTGGGGAAGAGGGAAGTAGGGACGCAATTCTTCAGAGGTAAAGGCAAATTTTGCTTCTCGTTGGCGTTCTGCCCAAAAGCTGATATCCCAGTGTTTTAAATCCGTAGCTTCTGCTGCTCCCTGTGTCGCAGCAAAAGCTTTGAGTTCTGCCAAGTCTTTAACAGCAGCATCATAACTAGCGCCGCGTAGTTCTTCTAACAGGGCGTTGACTGCCTCAACGTTGGGAGCCATTTTACTCGCTAGGCTCAACTGGGCAAAACTCTTAAAGCCAAGTAAATCTGCGAGTTCTTGCCGTAATTCCAAAATGCGCTCAATTAAAGGGTTGTTATCTAAATCGCCACCAGAAGCGCGGGTGATATGAGCTTTGTAGAGCTTTTCACGTAAATCTCGACGGGTGCTGTGCTGCATGAAAGGGCCGTAACTGGGGAAGTCCAAAGTAATCCGCCAAGGGCCATTTTCTGGTGTGGCGTTGCTTTCGCCAGCCGCACGAGCACCTTGGGCGGCTAAACTCACTAAGCTTGGTGGTAAACCGTCAATTTCCGCTTGTGTTGTCAGGGTTAAGCTAAAGGCTTTAGTGGCATCAAGTACATGGTTAGAGAATTTGGTAGAAAGTTCTGCTAACTCCATTTGTATAGCGTTGAAACGCTCTCTTGCCTCTCCTTCTAAGCCAATACCAGAAAGTTCTGCATCTCGAATGGCGGCTTCGACAATGCGCTGTTGGGCTAATTCTAAAGTTGCCCAACTATGACTGCTACGGAGTACTTTAAAAGCATTGTAGATGGGTTGGCTTTGACTGAGCTTGTTGATAAATTGTACGACTAGTGGCTGTACGATTTCATGAGCTTCGCGCAGTTCTGGGCTATTTTTAACACCCATTAAATGATTCACCGCCCCCCAACTCCAAGTAAGCCGTTCTGTCAGCTTTTCTAAGGGTTCTACTAAACCACTCCAAGTAGGCTCTACACTAGCCTCTAAGGTGGCAAGCTGCTGGTCAAGTTCTGCCAGCAACTGATTGAAGGCTGGTACTACTCGTTCTGGTTTAATCTCTGCAAAAGGAGGTAAACCAATGCCTTGGAGTAAGGGATTGTGGAAAATAAGGGTACTTGCACTCATGGTTTTGTGTGAACTGCGGACGAATAAAAACCAACAATGATTTTTGTTTATATATCTTCTAATGTAGCGATCGCTGTGCTAAATAATCTTGCCATTGTAGAAAAAAGGCAAAAAAAGCGAGAATTCCTCACAAAAGTATCCTGATACAGCTATTTTGTTTGGTTTGTGAACAATGGGACACATTGTAAAGTTCTATAACTGATATCAAGCAAAACCCTTGATATCAGGTTGTTTTAATCTCAAACTTTACTTTCCTTCTCCAGTTGAAACATTCCCAAAAAGGATTATTTATGCACAAGCTTGAGGCACTGAAAATGGTGAAGAGTTGATTAAACCTCTTGCCAAACTTTGATTGTCCCAATATCACTTGCTTTCTTGAAGTCAAACTTACAACGCTTTAGACTGTGCGTAGACGCGTTGGCGTTGGCGTAACCTCTTGTAGAGAAGCGGCTTGTCGCCAGACATCGCTCCATCGCTACCCTGTAACAAAACATTAAGCGCTGTGCCAGTTGTGCGATCGCATGGTGTTGACCCTGATACTATCTAGCGATAGATTTGCGATCGCTTATGGGGTGCTTCACACCATCGCAGAATCCATTCGCCGAACTTAACCTGAGCAAAGGCGATCGCTAAAAGACATCATCATGTACTATATCAAATTAACTGAGCGCAATCGAGCGTCCTTGCCGAACGAGAAGAAAGGCTCTATATTTATGATTTTATTTGGCAACTCATCTTTTTACTCGTAAAATCGAAGACAAGATCAAGGTCAGTAGAAAAGAGTCCCTAAATTAATGAGTACGTTAATCAGTCAGGGTGGAAGAGCTATCACTAAATTTCAGATGGTAGACCGAATAAACGATATCGCTTGGCAAGCTCACCAAGGTAGCGTTGCTGCGATTATTCAGCTATTGAACGAAAAGCTAGCCAAGTCTGGTGTCAGAACTAGAGCCATTTTTTCTCATGGTGTCTTACAACTTCTGTGCGAGGCGGCTAGGGTAGAGCAACTTGAGCAATCTCCCCTCGTAGAACAAATCCAGCAAATTCTTGAGTCCATCGCCCCGCGTCAGATTCGCCGAGTCAATATCAACAGTCGAATTGTTCGGGAACAACAATTACTTTGGTTAAAGGAAATAGATAGCGATCGCGACAACCAATTGCTTTGGTCACAGGAAATCACATTAATTCAGCCCAATATTGTAAAGCAACTAATTAAAGATTTAACAGAAGCTCAAGCTGAACTAGGAAAACCAAATTTCCCTAAAACTTCAGTCTCTCGTCCTTTAGTACTTATTAACAAAGAAAAGCACAAGAATAAACCTCAAACAAAGATATTAGCAGCGGCTGGTTTATGCTCACTGTTGTTGCTTAGTTGGGTTGTTTATGCCCAATTAGGTAATAAACTGAAAAACCTAATGCAACTAGAAACTTCCAAATCTTTAACTACAGAAAAGACTAACGATAGGAAAGCCCAAACACCATCTCGTGTTCCTAACAATAGCCTTTCTGAGCCATCTAATGACCCATTTCCAATATCTGTACGAATTGCAAATCAAGCTTCTACATCTGGTAAAACAGCCACAACCTCAACTCAGTGGTTAGAGATAGCTGCTAAGTGGCAACGGGCTTCAGATTTAATGGGCACAGTGCCACAAAACCACAGCCGTTATCAGGAAGCTAAAATTCGTACTCAACTATATAAGAAATACAGTGAGGCGGCGCAGAAAGAAGCCAATAAGAGTAAATCTTAGTTTTTCTTATTGGAAGACTTCGATTATTGATTAGTATTCTAGCAGTGGGGAATGGATTATTTACGGCTCTACCGCTCTCTTTATGGATTCTAATAATAAAACATTGTTCTAGCCTGTGTTCCTTAGAGAGCTTGAGTTTTAAGCTTTGCAGGCTTTTTTCAGTACGGTGTTCGGTTAAGTCCAGTGTTAACGTTTAAATGGTAAGGATTGTGAATTGTCACAGTAACTTTGCCTAGTACGTATTAAGGACTTCAGTGCTTAAGATAAAGACTAAAGTCCTTATACCAATTCTATGTGAGGCTGCGCTTTATTCACGTAGGGGCAATTCATGAATTGCCCCTACAACGCGGTTTTGGGTAAGTTCTATAGGCGCATCCAACTTATTTATCCAGCAAAGTTACCTTGGTTTAAACTATGCTAATTCACCACCTCTATCTAATAAAAAAATTATTGGATAGAGGTGGTTGTGAATTTAGCTAAATTCATTACTAACGTTCATAGTGACCGCGAATCCATACCTTATGGTGATGTATTCTCTCCCAATGCCCAGGAATCCACCTTTGATGATGATGCCCACCAATATCGATTACTAATGCTGATGCCTGTTTTGGCATGGCAGCAATGAACAGTGGTAAAGCAACTAATACACCTGCAAGCATCCGTTTCATAACTAATTTTCCTTTGTTCAACTATCTGGGATTAAGTCAGTTAAATTTTTTGTGAGTTGATTTTCAGCAATTTAACTGAACTGATTTATAAATTTAGACTGCTGCTTTATTCAAAAGGTTTAATTTAGTTTATGTCAATTTTGTGTTATTGATATGTCAAATTGTTTGATTGATTAAATAGGTATTATTTAGAACTAAATTGTACGGAGAGTCTAATTGGCGTAGGCGTAGGCGTAGCCCGCCGTACATTGGTGTCAACTTCAGGTGAAAGCTTCTGACTGTATGAGTTTTGCCCTCAGAATTTCCAGTCTTGTACAAAATACTGTTGGGGACAATTGGAAAAAAATCGACCTTATTCTCAATAAGGTCGATTAATTCGTGGGGTCAATCTAAAATTTAAAATCCAAAATCCTAAATGTGTATGTCCCTTAACTCAGGAGTTCTCCTGTTTCTTGCAGGGAGTGCAAGCGGCGGTAAATACCCTCGTGACGCAAGAGTTCATCGTGGCTACCCACTTCTACAATTTTTCCTTGCTCCAGAACCACAATTTTATCAGCTTCCCGCACTGTGCTTAGACGGTGGGCAATGACGATGGTGGTGCAAGTGCCCTGAATCGATCGCATCGCTAGCTGAATTGAACGCTCAGACTCATAATCTAAACTAGAGGTGGCTTCGTCAAAAATCAGTACGTCTGGTTCCACTAGCAACGCCCTCGCAATTCCCAAGCGTTGTCTTTGTCCTCCAGATAGCCTGACACCTCGTTCCCCCACGACGGTGTAATAACCTTGGGGTAAGTGCTGCACTACTTCATCGACTCTGGCAATTCTACAGGCTTCGTGAACCTGCTCCAAACTCGCATTTGTCCTACCATAAGTCAGGTTATCCAATATAGTACCGTTGAAAACGTCTACTTCTTGGTGAACGATCGCTAGCCTTCGTCTATATTTACCCACATCCAAAGTGCGAATATCTTGACCATCAATCAGAATTTGACCTTCTTGAGGTTCAAAATATCGTAACAGCAATTTCACTAAAGTAGACTTACCAGAACCCGAACGCCCCACTAATGCCACTGTTTGGTATGGCTCAATCAACAAGTTAATATCTTGCAAAACTTGACGGTTGGCATCATATCCAAAACTGAGGTGCGACAACTCAACTTTTCCAGTAAATTTATAAGGTGATTCTGTCTGGTTGCTCTCTTCTAAAAGACTCGCTGAATCAGATGCAGTTGGCTCTTGGAGAAATTCGTGAAACCGTAGCATGGAAGAATAACGACGGGCAAAAACTTCTGCCAAAGTGTTAATAGGTTCTAATTCGGCATATGCCATGCTAGAAAGAGTTAAGGTCATGACAAAGTGACCGAGAGAAATTCTTCCATTTACAGTTGCTGCTAGAGTCAAGCCCAGGATAGTAAACACGCAAAACTGAATTACAGTCCTTTGCCATGTAGCTAGTTTCACATAACCTTTGTGGACGCGATACTCAACCACCATTAGTTCACGATCCAAACGTAGCTTTTGCCGTTTCAGTTCGTTAGCTTCTGTAGCAAAAGCTTTCACCGTTTTGATGTTGGTGATCAGTTCAGAATTGCGGCTTTCCGTATCTTCTGAATATTTATCCAGAAGAGTTTCGTGCCAAATTATCTGCTGTAAATTTCTCAAGCTCAAGCTAAGAATAACTACAAAAGAAATCAGATATAAAATCGCAATTCGCCACTCAATCACCAAGATAAACACGAAAATTCCCAGTACACGAGCTAGTCTAGGAATCAACTGTCCGGCAACTTCGGGGTACGTAAAAGTGTGGTTAGTTAGACCTCTAGCTATTCTTCCAGCGATGCGTCCGGGGTTATTTTCATCATAAAATTCCAGTGGGAGAGTAAGAATTTTTTCTATGGCTGTTTGGGCTTTCTGGCGACGCAACCTTAAGGCTATACTCCAATGAAACCAATTAGTTAACCAAGGTTGTGTTGGCGCTCTCACTACGGTGACAACAAAAATTAAACCCAGTAATACACTCAAAGATAGACTTTTACTAACTGGGTAATTGGTGATGTCAGAAACAGTTGCGATCGCACTTTGAAGTGGTTTATCCAAAGGTTGAGCAGACAAAACGTTTAAAATCTGCCCGATCGCATAAGGGACAACCAAATCAATAATCTCGTAAATGCTGGATGCTGTAATACTGAAAACACTCAGCTTCCAGTCAGAGCGAAAGTAATTGACAATATCTTGAAATTTGGCCATCATGCACACCGTCCAAGAGCGCGATCGTAAACTTGGAATTAATATACTACAAACGTATTACAAACTAGTCAAGGGATATATGTTTAAATCACTCTTTTGGAGTAGTAGACATTTGTGCGGGAACAAATTCTAGGCGATAGCGATAGAGGGCAACTGGTCGAGAACCAGCTTTAAAGTAATCTGGATCTTGGGGTGAAAGATAGACAGCAGTAATTTGATCTGCCTCAATCGCCGGATTAGCTGTTGGAAGTTTATGATAAGCGGTGGTAGATTCTACAGAGTTTAAATAAGGGCGTGAACCGCCTTTGAATAGTTGTTGAAACACTTCTGTGGTGATGAACTTGCCATCAGGGGTAGTTTCTGTGCCCCGTGCAGTCACAATGGAAACTAGTTGGCGACTGTTACGCAAGAACGTAATCTGACGATTAGGTGAATCTGGATCTACTTTCACTAATAACACTGCTTCATCCCCTAAATAAGCCCTTGCTAAATTCAAGCTATTAAAGGCTCTATCTGCTATTAAAATTGGGGATTTGTAATCTATCTGAGGAAATATTTTGAACCCAGGAATATGTGGTTGCTCTTTCACAAATCTTACTACAAAACTCACAGGCTGATTTAATTGTCGGCGATTACCTTCAAACCCTGGAGTTACGATATCTGGTGCTAAAGGCGCAACTAAATCTACCAACGTACTCGTAACTTGCCAAGAACCAGCCATCCATTTCGGGTAAACTAAATCACCAGAAGCCGGTTGCACTGAAGTTAATTTTTCCCATTGGGGAAAATGTGCTAACCGTTCAGACAACTCTCCTGCAAGAGCTTCACCACCCCACAGGAGGAATAAAACTAGCAAGCAAAAACTCCAAATTACCTTCATTACAAGCATTAGCAGTTTTGTATTTAACGTTTATTATTTAATTAAGTAAGAGGGAAGAGGGAACAGTTCGATACCCCATAATTAAAATTAGGGGATTTGAATAATGACGCATTGAAACATCGTGGCTTACTTATCTGGTTTCAAATATTTTTATCTCTTTTCATAAATAAATATAGGGCGCTGTTACCCTATATTCGGGGCTAATTCTTTTTCTGTTAAGAGTTCCCTCTTAAGAGGATGTTTGAAAAGTCCTGTTGTTGGTATCAAAAGTTTTAGATCCCTCTAAATCTCCCTTCAAAAGGGAGACTTTGATTCCGGTTCCCCCTTTTTTAAGGGGAGCCAGTGCGTTGGGCGGCTCCGCCGACTTGAAGCACCTGGCGTGGGTTAGGGGGGATCTAAAAGTGCCTAAAGTCACAGCGAAAAACTTTTCAAACAACCTCTAAGAGTTCCCGCCCCGTTGGCGCAGCCTCTCTAAGAGTTGGGGCTTGGTAAGTTTGTGTAAAAAATTAAAAGTTTGTAGTAAGATACTTAATCCTACAATCCCAGATTATGGTAACAGTATGACATTGGCACTAGGCATGATTGAAGTTTATGGCGTTCCCACAGCAGTGGAAGTGGGAGATGCTATGTGTAAAGCTGGCCGTGTAACCCTTGTTGGTTATGAAAATACTGATTTGGGACGAATTACCGTATTAATTCGGGGGGTTATGGGCGAGGTGAATGAGGCGGTGACAGCAGGAATAAAGGCGGTGCTGCGAGTTAACGGTGGCGAGGTGCTTTCTTATCATATTATTTCCCGGCCTCACGAAAATTTAGAATATGTTTTACCGATTCATCGCAGCGTTAATGTGGAGCAGTTCAGTGCAGATATCCGATTTCCTCCACCCTTATCAGTTTAACTATATTAAATCTCTGCTGGTAAAGGTTGCCAAACTTCCCCATATTGCTCCCGTAAACTTTGCCAAGCTTCCACCTGTCCTGGTTCATATTCTCCCGGTTTACCCCATTGCAAAAAGAGGCTTAAAGCAGGCTCCTGTTTATCATCTAAAAATCGAATAGCGTAGGTTGTAAAGTTCCCCCTCTTCGCTTCACCAGTTTCAAATTTCACCTGAGTAATTTTGTCCATATTCAAGTGAAACTCAAAGCCTTCGGTATGCATATTAGCATACTTTCCTTTAGGCAATTCTGCATAAAATAACTTTTCTATTTTGCCTCGTGCTTCTAATACAGCAGCACTGCTAGTAACAATTAGGCGCAAAGTTCCCAAAGTCTCGCAAGCTGCTAAAAATTCTTTCAAAGTAGTACTCATAAATTGTTATCCTTTGTTAGTTTTTTGACTAATGCCCAATGCCCAATGCCCAATGCCCAATGCCCAATGACCAATGACTAATGACCAATGACCAATGACTAATGACTATTTTTCGTATTGTTCATAAGCAGCGACAATGCGCTGAACTAGAGGATGGCGCACGACATCTTTTTGGGAAAATTCGCAAAAGGCAATGCCTTCAACGTGTTTTAAAATTTGTAAAGCCACTCCTAAGCCCGATTGTTGGTGAAGTGGTAAATCAGTTTGTGTCATGTCGCCTGTAATCACCATCCGCGAACGGAAACCCAAACGAGTCAAAACCATTTTCATCTGAGCGGGTGTAGTATTTTGAGCTTCATCGACAATTATAAAAGCGTTATTGAGGGTGCGTCCTCGCATATAGGCGAGTGGTGCGACTTCAATCACACCGCGTTCCATTAAACTGGGTACTTTTTCTGGGTCGATGAATTCATAAATAGCATCATAAAGTGGGCGAAGATAGGGATTAACTTTCTGCTGCAAGTCTCCAGGCAAAAAACCGAGTTTTTCACCGGCTTCGACGGCAGGGCGAGTTAAGATTAGCTTTTCAAACTGGTTAGCAAGGAGTGCTTGCACGGCGACAACAACAGCGAGATAAGTCTTACCGGTACCAGCAGGCCCAATACCAAAAGTGAGGTCACGCCTACGGAGTGCGTCGATATATTGACGCTGGCGAAAGGTTTTGGCCCGGATTTCTTCACCTCGGCGAGTTTTAGCGAGGACATCTCGCTGTAAATCTTGCAGTTCCCCTTGCCGATCGCTATCTATGGCTTGACGAGCTGTTAAAATATCGGCACTGGAGATGGTATTGCCTTTAATCCAGAGGTCTTCAAGCGATCGCACTAATCGAGAAGCCACATCAATTTGCCCTTCGGTACCAGAAATCACTAATTCCTGTCCGCGTAGCACTAAAGTGGCTCCTGTCTGCCGAGATAGGATTTTGAGATTTTCTTCTCCATCTCCTGCAAGAGCGATCGCACTGGGAATATTCGGCAGCTGAATTGTTAAGGCACCTGCCATAGTATTTCTTAATTCGTGAGGATCTGTATTTGACAAAGGTTGGTATTTTCTCGCTAACGGCGAAATTACGCTTTTATTACTTACATTTTGGAAAAATCTTTGCAATAAATAAATCGGCTGTAGTTAAAAGGGCGCTTAGAAACCGTGTGTACATAAGCAAAACCCACCTCCGTGGGTTTCAAAACCTCAATTTTTCTTAGTCCGCCTCCGCGGACGAGAGTTTGTGTAGCCGCGAATTCTATTCGCCCTTTTGACTTTCCATCTTTACAAAAATTCTGAGCGGAGGTAACTACAACCGCTCAGACTTGCTCTCTAGTTTTGACCTAGCGGAGGCGGGGTTTAACAATGGGTCTAGGCCCATCATTTCCACGCGGTTCTCTCCTAGTCGGCGGTGGCGATCGCTCTTCTGTCTCTTCATCAAAAGACATACCCTCGCGGCCCGGAGTGGTGCTGCCGTAGATATCCAGGTATGTTGATTGCCCAGCTGCGGCTGCGGCTGCGGCAATTACTGTACGAATCGCCTGAATATTGCGTCCCCCTCGACCAAACACTTTCCCTTTATCTGTGCTTTCAAAGGCGATGCGAACCCAAACCCGGTTGAGGGCCTGAGAAATTTCACAATCGACGCTTAATGTCTCTGGAGATTCCAAAAACGGCTGCACCAAAAACCGAACCAGCTCAACATAGTTGGGACTAGCTGTTGGGAATTTTGTTTCGGAATTATGATGCGGCTGTGGCACTGACCTGTTCAAAAACATTGGCTTTTACTAAAATGCGACGGACGGTGTCAGTGGGTTGAGCGCCTTGTTGTAGTCGCTTGACGATGCCGGGAACGTCTAGTCGCACTTCATCGGTTCTGGGGTTGTAGAATCCCAACTCTTCTAGTGGGCGGCCATCGCGGCGAGCGAGGTTGTTAATGGCGACAATCCGGTAACTTGCTTCCCGCTTTTTACCGAATCGCTTCAAGCGCAGTTTGATCATGGTTGAAGAATCATTCTCCTGTTGTTTAGATATTAATTAGCAGCTAGTTCTTGAGGAAGTAACCTAAATCTGGCTGCTGCCGAGAAATTCAGGGTCAGTTTCCTCTGCTGATAAATTCTGAGGCCGAAATGCTAATTTTAGCACTGCCTAGCATTTGCTGCTATTAGTCATTGGTCATTGGTCATTGGTCATTAGTTAATAACTAACGACTAAAGATTGCCAAAGCCTTTTTTCTTTTTCTCTTTCTTTTTCTTTTTAGTGGCTGGGGCACCACCACCATAACCCCGCCATCCGGGGGCTGCGGGACGATCGCCTGCACCTGCGAAGGCATTACCCATACCGCCGCCGCCAAACATTCCCGGCATTCCAGGGAAGCCACCTTGACCCATTTGCTGCATGAGCGATCGCATTTTTTGGAAATCACCCACTAGTTTTGTGACATCAGATTCTCTATACCCTGAGCCAGAAGCAATCCGCCGCCGCCGACTGGGAGAACTGGCTAATAAATCGGGGTCGTGACGTTCTTGGCGAGTCATGGAGTTAATCATCGCCTCACAGCGCTTCAGTTGGGTTTCTCCCTGCTTGAGTTGATCGTCTGAGAGCTTGTTCATCCCTGGAATCATCTTGATCAAGCCTCCCAGAGATCCCATATTCTTCAGCATCCGCAACTGCTTGAGAAAGTCAGTAAAGTCAAACTTTGCTGACAAAATTTTCTCCTGCATTTTCTCCGCATCTGCTAAGTCAAACTCTTCTTGGGCTTTTTCTACCAGGGTCAGCACATCACCCATTCCCAGAATCCGCGATGCCATGCGATCGGGATAAAACGGTTGCAGTGCCTCGACTTTCTCACCCACGCCCACAAATTTAATCGGCGCTCCCGAAATCTTTCGCACCGAAAGCGCTGCACCACCACGGCTATCACCATCCAACTTGGTGAGAATCGCCCCAGTAATTCCGATCTGCTCATGGAAAGTGCGGGTAAGATTGGCTGCCTCTTGACCAGTCATCGCGTCCACCACCAACAGAGTTTCATGGGGTTGGACAGTTGCTTTGATCCGGGCTAATTCCGCCATCATTTCTTCGTCAATTTGCAGGCGTCCAGCAGTATCAATAATTACTGTGTTTACACCTTCTGCCCTAGCGCGTTCTACACCCTGTCGAGCAATTTCTACGGGATCGGCGTCGCTTCCTAGTTCAAATACTGGTACGTCAATTTGCTTACCTAACGTCACCAGCTGGTCGATCGCTGCTGGGCGATATACGTCTGTCGCCACCAATAAGCAGCTACGCTCTAATTTACGGAGATGTAAGGCTAACTTAGCGGTAGCTGTAGTTTTACCAGTACCTTGCAACCCAGCCATGAGAATAATAGTAGGCTGTTCCTGGGCTTCTGCTATGGGAACATTCTCTTCTCCCATCACCTGCACCAGTTCATCGTGAACAATTTTGATGAACTGTTGGTCAGGTCGCACACCGGTAATCACCTCGGCTCCTAGTGCCTTGGCTTCGACTTCGCTAATAAAATCTTTGACTACCTGGAGATTGACATCTGCCTCCAACAAGGCGCGGCGCACTTCGCGCAAAGCATCTTGAATGTTGGATTGAGAAATTTTGTCCTGTCCCCGCAGTTTTTTCCAGGCGGATTCTAAACGGTCAGATAGAGCATCAAACATAATGTAATTACAGGTAGTTCGCAAATGGGGAATTCTAAACCGCCGATGAATGCGATTCGGAATTTCCGTTTAAAGTTTAAACGTGCTATTTACCAGCTTAATATTTTTCACCGCGACTGTAGCAACCAGATACTTACCTTTATTGGGCATGGGGCATGAGGACTCCGATGTTTGAATACTCGCTAATTCGTAATATTATGAGTTAGGTGGCTACGGGAGCCAATATGTCACAGCGAATCAAAGTTTACTCCTACTCGATATACCACTCGTCAAATTCATATATTGGTATTGCTCTTGCCGAAAAAGCATTGCAGGGATTGCCAGTTGATATTGAACGACGACCAATCTACATACCGAAAGAGCGAGGTATAAAGGTAGCTGACCTGCAAGGACGAAGTGAAAGCGCCCTGTTATCGTCGTATCACAAAGAAGATTGTCTGCGGTGGGCGAAAAAGTACGGCATTGAAATTCGGCTCAAGGAGTATGAAGAATTTGGTAGGTGGGTCAAGCGTTGGGAGAAAATGAAGTTTGGTCGGGAAGAACTTCCGGCGAGAGCGTATTACGCTGCTTGTGGAAGTGGGAAGGAACATCTGCTTGATGCAGCTTTCTTTCGAGCGACGTATATTGACCTACTTGATGTAAACGATGAGTCTGTGATTAGGAAAGTTGCAAATGATGTTGGGCTGAATGGCGATCGCATTCTGGAATTAGTATACGGCGAAGCAGCTAAACAAGCAGCAGTGGCAGCTTTGGCAGAATATGAGCAATTTGGCTGTCCTGGAGTCCCAACTTGGGTAGTGGAAGGCGAAAGATTTTGGGGAAAGGATCGTGTTGATTGGGTTACAGAAAAGGTAAAACAATTATCTAGTCAAGTTGAAATTGATGGGTAAGCAAGTTCGTAGTAAGGACTTTAGTCCTTATTTTGAACGCTGTTGTTGATAAAAGCGGACAACTTTTTGCACATAGTCAGCAGTAAAGCCTTTGTCACAACCTGTATAGTTACCAGTCATCCACCAACACGCTGCGCCACGCACAGATGCAATTTCATTGTTGTTGGTGGCGCCCAATTGATTGCTTAACTCACGGCGCATGATACAGGATACAACTTGGCGAGCGATCGCAGGGCTGTTTTCAAACTGCGTCGGTGTTAGTTCTCGTTTGAGACAAGTTTTTGTCCAGCCTTTGAGGGTTTCTGGTTTAACTTGCCATTCGCTGTAAAGTCCATCGTTGGGATTTTTTGTCTGCGGTGCAGCCCGTCGCAACGCCTCTACCATCGCCGCAACTTGGGTATCAGAAACAGGCTGCTGTGCTTGAGCTAATAATGGCAATAGTCCGAAGCTGATAAGAACTACGTTGAGTAGTAATCCTATGGGGTTTTTGATCATGAATTTGGAATTATTTTAGATATCATGAGGCATCATATTATATTTTTACTATGCGAATAGCCAAACGGAATGATTGGAAAACAGAACCTATGCCTTCTGCGTCCACAAATATAACGGTAGAAAAACTTTACTCACAGGAAGAATTCGACAGAATTGCTGCTGGAGTCATTCCAGAGCAGATGGAAGATAAGTGGTTTATTTTCTATGAGGCTCCTTGGCTATACTTGCATCGTAGTTGGACTGGTTTTTGCATTTTCAAAGTGCGTTTTGAGGTAGTTGGAGAAAGCGTAAAGATTGCCGAAGTGCATGTAAATCGAGATCCAGCACAACAGATGAACACCGACGATGAGCGCGATGCCTCTATGTTAGGAATCTTGCTGGATTCACGAGCTAAACGTGATGTGCGAAATCAAATGATCCGCTTCATCAAAGGTGAATCCAGTAATTAGGCATCCACAAAAGATACCTGTCAGTATGAACTCAGGCATTGACTAGATTTTCGACAGCATCGGCACTATTTGGTAATGCGGCTGTTAATACTTCGCTACCTGCTGTTGTAACTAATACATCATCTTCGATGCGGATTCCGCGCACATCGGCAAATTCAGATAAACGCTGCCAATTCACTACATTCTGATATTTTGAGCGCAGATTGGCATCATTTAAAATTGCTGGTACTTGATAAAAGCCAGGTTCAATTGTGACTAACATTCCTGGACGCAGGGGACGATTTAAACGTAGGTAGCTTAAACCAAAGCGATCGCTCCTTTCACGTCCCTCTTCATACCCTGCTAAATCGCCCAAATCTTCCATATCATGCACATCTAAACCCAGTAGATGACCAATACCATGAGGGAAAAACAGCGCGTGGGCATCCATTTCTACTAAATCTTGGGGATTTCCTTGTAAAATGCCTAACTCTACTAAACCTTCAGCGATCACCGTGGCAGCTAGCAGATGAATATCCCCATACTCTACACCAGGGCGTATTTTGGCAATGCAAGCATCATGGGCTGCCAATACGACATTATAAATATCTCTCTGGGTTGATGAAAATTTACCGGAAACTGGCCACGTGCGGGTGACATCACCTGCCCAACCCGTCTGGGTTTCAGCGCCAACATCGGCAAGCAATAAGTCACCTGGTTGCAAACTATTGTGATACTGTTCGTTATGCAAAACTTCACCGTGAACAGTGACAATACTGTTGTAGGAGGTGGTCATATTGTGGGCAATAATTACCCCTTCCATCGCTGCACGAACTTCTGCTTCTAGTTTGGCTTGAGGTGTGGCAGCCATACCAGCTTTGTGGGCTTCTACAGTAACAGCCGCAGCTTTTCGCAACTGGGTTAATGCAGCTTGATCATGAGTGAGGCGGAGAGAAACGATCGCCTTGGCTAACTCCAAATCAATTCCTTGGGGAGGACTTTGCGGTAAAACCCATCTATTTAATAGCTGCGTCTGCTGCGTCCAAGTAGCGGCATCTTGTACAGCAAGTGTAGCGGCATCTTCTACCCAAGACTCTAACTCTGCCATTGGTCGAGCCACATCCGCCCCAATCTTCTGGGCTATTTCCTGGCGCGTTGGCATTTCTCCATGCCAAAGGGCGCTGCTGGGTGAGGGGTCGTCGATGAATAGTTCTAGCTTACCCGCTTCTAGACGAATTGCCGCCTTTGATAATGGCAGTCCGGTGAAGTAGAGGAAATGACTGCTAGCGCGAAACGCAAAGGGATTTGCTGGAAAGTTGCGCGGACTGTTGCTACCTGACCACAGAATTGCTGGAAAATCAATCAGGTTGGCTAGTTGTTGCCGTCGGAGGCGTAAAGTATCGATTAGGGAAGTAGAAGTTTGTTGGATAAGCATAAATGGAAACTCAAAGAAAAGGATAAAGGTGATAGTTCTGCCTTTATTTAGTCGTTATCTTCTTTATCGTTATCGTCTTTTTTATCATTCTTGCGATCGCTATGTTTGTCGTCGTCATGTTTGTCGTTCTGCTTTACCTGGTTAGGCTGTTGGGTAGGTTGTACGACTGGTTTTTGTTGCTCAGTTGGAGCAGCTGGCTGCGGTACTTCAACAACACAACTAACTAATCCTCCAGAAATTAGCGCTAAGTTGAGAGCAGCAAAGATGCTTCTGAAGATTTTTATCCTCATGTTTCCGTTTTGCTTTAACATTGACCCTAGTTTTTGGGGATTGTATTACTAATTTATAAGGTACTGTATATGGCGTGATGGATAAGCAAGTCCTTATTTTTTAAGCACTAAAGTGCTTACTACAAACCCCTAAAACTAGCATAAATCTTTAACGCACTCCTGATAAATATATTGCTGTCTAACTTTCAAGGTGACTTTAGTGGGACAAATCATTACTCAGGTTGATGCTTTTACCAATACACCTTTCGCAGGTAATCCGGCTGCTGTCTGTGTTTTGCCTACTCCCCAAGACGAAGGCTGGATGCAGAACGTGGCGCAGGAGATGAATTTATCTGAGACGGCTTTTCTAGTTAGACAGGATGATGGCTTCAATCTACGTTGGTTTACGCCGACGGTGGAAGTACCGCTTTGTGGTCACGCAACTTTAGCTAGTGCCCATGTACTTTGGTCAGAGGGGCATTTATCACCTGATGAAGTGGCGCGTTTCTATACCAAAAGTGGAGTGCTGATTGCTAAGTTGCAAGGTGAGTGGATTGAGTTAGATTTTCCTGTGAATCGCTCACAAGCAGCGATCGCTCCTCCAGAACTCAAGGCAGCTTTGGGTGTACCATACAAATCTGTCTTGCAGAATTCACTAGGTTATTTAGTGGAATTAGAATCGGAAGACTTGGTGCGGCAAATGCAGCCTAATTTTCAACTCCTAAAAACGTTGCCTGTTTCTGATGTTATAGTCACCAGCGTTACGCACTCTGATCCAAATTATGATTTTATCTCTCGTTTCTTTGCACCAGGAGTAGGTATTAATGAAGACCCCGTTACTGGGGCTGCCCATTGTTGCCTTGCTGCGTTCTGGCGCGATCGCCTACACAAAGATGAGTTTTTGGCTTATCAAGCATCTAGTCGCGGTGGGGTGGTAAAAGTACGTTATACAGGAGGCGATCGCGTCTTTCTTGGCGGACAAGCGGTAACTGTGATGCGAGGCGAGTTAATTACCGCCTAAACCTAATATTCCAAATCAATCGCATCTGGCAAAAACTCAGCATCAAGAACTTGGGCAATGGAATAAGGACACTCCACTGGAAACGTATCTATTAGTAGTTCAGTTTCATTACTAGCAGCTTTTAATCCCCGATAGTAGCACTGGGCTAAAACTTCTTCTGGATAGGACTTGAGGCTGGGACTCTCTTGCAGCAAATCTGCAATTCGGTTGCGTTGCTCATCAATCGTATTTCGCCAGGAGCCACTCCGCAAACTAGACTGATAATGCCACTTGAGCAAATGCTGTAATAATATCTCCAAGCGGCTTTTCAACTCCCGTCGATCTGACCGTCCCAAGCTTTCAATCTCCTCAATCACAGCATCCCAATCTACTTGTCCAAATTCTCCAGCACGAATGAGTTGTACAGTTTTTTCTGTCCATGCTACAAAGTCTGTTTCATATAACTGGGCTGCGCTTTTGGGAATCGGAGTCATAAGCTTCCTGCAATCCACCGTAGACGAGCAAAATTTGAGATATTTTACACCCATTTTAACGTCAGCTATGCGAGGCGATCGCGTCTTTCTCGCCGGACAAGCAGTAATTGTTATGCAAGACGAGTAACCTCACTTCCATTCCTCTCTCCTTTTAGGCTACGGTGTATACACAAGTCTGAAATAGCTGATTCACCAAGGTTTTACCCCACCCTAACCCTCCCCTTATAAAGGGGAGGGAACTAAATTTCCTGTTTCCCCCCTTTATAAGGGGGGATTAAGGGGGGTAATTCGACTTGTGTATACACAGGCTTTGAATCTTACTCCCCTTCCTTTATAGGGAAGGGGCTGGGGGTTAGGTCTGTATTAGACTGAACTGAGAAGCGCTATATTCTCTCTTAGTCCACGGAGGTGGACTTTGTTTATGTAGCCGCGAATTCTATTCGCTCTAGCTCTAAGTTGACACCAATGAGCCTTGCTGTGCCCCTACAGTCTGGTCTATTTACTTTTCAGTCTCCAAACCTCTAAAGAAGTGCGGTGAAAAATACTAACCATTGACTCTACCTAATTTTTGCAAGCCGATGCAATGGCATTGTCAGCCGATACAATTGCATTGTCAGCCAATACAATAGCATTGTCAATCGATACAATAGCATTGTCAGCCGATACAATGGCATTGTCAATCGATACAATGGCATTGTCAGTCGATACAATGGCATTGCAAGAGCTTGAGTTAAAATAACACGGCAATACAAATACTAAACCGCAAGAGCGTACTTTTGCGAAGAAGCGACTGTCACAATATTTAAATAAACTTATATTTTAATTTCAAAAATGTCTGCTAAACACAAAGATAGTAGAAGTCCTATCCAATCTCGTGACTGGCCAATCGAGCAATTACCTGGAGTGAGCCACGAGGAACAATCTCAACTGCAAAATTGTGGGATTACTAGCACAGTAGCGCTAATCAAACAAGGGAAGACTCTAGAGGAAAGAGTAGCGTTAGCCAATAAACTACAGATTCATCTTCAGTATGTAAATAAATGGATAGCTTTGGCTGACTTGGCGCGTATTCCCAGTGTCGGGACACAATATTGTGGTTTATTGCTCCATGCGGGTATTGCTTCTGTAGCGCAGTTAGCTCAAACTCCGACTCACAGATTGCACCAACAAATTATGCGCTTGCAAGTAGCAACAATGCAGCGACGAGATTTGTGTCCAGCAATTGAACTAGTACAACAGTGGAGTCAGCAAGCGCAAGCAATCATTAGTTAGGAGTTTGGAGTTAGGAGTTATATCATGTCCGCTTGATTACTTATTAAACCCGAAGAACCCCACCCCGCCAAA
>NZ_JABXKM010000142.1 GCF_017115025.1 Nostoc sp. NOS(2021)
TAGGCTACAAAGTATTTAGCGATCGCTCTCTGGAGAAAAACTTTTTGGTTTACTGATAACCGTTGTCCAAAGATGCAGGGAGATAATCTCTGAATGGTTAATAGACATGGGTCTGGAATTGAAACCTTCCAAAACACGTCTAACCCACACCCTAAATGAGTATGGGTCAGAAAAACCGGGGTTTAATTTTCTCGGTTTTAACATAAGACAGTGGAAGGTGAGTAAATACGACTCAAAACAAGGTTTCAAGACAATCATCACCCCAAGCAAGGAAAAGCAAAAGATACATTACGACCGAGTAGCAAGTATCATCGACGACCATAAAGCAGCGCCACAAATGGCGTTAATCAGCCGACTAAATCCGGTAATAACAGGATGGTCTAACTACTACTCAACATCAGTAAGTAAGGTTATCTTTGCTGACTTAGATAATCTCATGTATCCAAAGCTAAAAGCTTGGGCGCAACATCGCCACCCCAAGAAATCTGGGGGATGGGTGTCAAAGAAATATTGGCAAACCATAGGCGATGATAATTGGGTATTCGCAACCAGGCAGGAGGGTAAAAACCCGATGCGGTTACGGTCACACGCGGAAACAAAGATTATCCTTCATGTGAAAGTCAAAGGCGATGCCAGTCCTTACGATGGCAACCTAATTTACTGGAGTACAAGAATGGGGAATCACCCAGAAGTGACTAAGAGGATGGCAACACTCCTAAAGGAACAAAAAGGGAAATGTACCCACTGCGGAATGTACTTCCGAGAGGAAGATGTACTGGAGATTGACCACAAAACCCCCAAAAGTTTGGGAGGTAAAGACGAATATAAAAATCTCCAGATATTACACAGACACTGCCACGATGAAAAGACAACTGAGGATGGTTCAGTTGTGAAGTACACATGACAACGTGCCGAGTCATTGAGGAGCCGTGTGAAGGGAAACTTTCAAGCACGGTTTTGAAGACCAGCGAGTTTCGTGAGGGACTCGCTGAGTTTACTTGTAAGCATGGTTAAATGATGGGGTTCGTAAGCGTTGCGGTAGCGAGTATTCGAGCGTCTGCCCGATCATTTAACATTATCCGCATTATGAAATATTGCTGCAAGAGCAAAACGATTATTAATCATGAAACGCACCGTCTCTATAAGAGTCGATTTAGCAGATGTAAGATTCTTAAACCTGATGGGACAATGTGCATTAATATTTAATGCAGATATTGACTGAGCGATAGAGAACAAAACATTTAACAAAAACAAGGCACTGCCAAACGTATGAAGTATAAATTAATTAAGTGTGATTAATTTTTTAGCCTACCCGACTGGAAGGGCTTTGCCAAACGTCGAACGAGTTCTGCTTTAGAGTACGACAACGACTGTACCGAACAGCCTAGTACCGCATTCGCAAAATTCAAAATTTAAAAAGCCTTGATGCCCTTGCTCTGAGCCATTTAAAATGGTATCTTAATTTCCGCCGTGCTGTACTAGTCTACTATCCGTCCATGAAAACCGGGCATCTTGTGGTTTGGGCCTTCACCCTTTCTTCATCCTAGTAAAACTTATACAATAGGTAACTTCGTAATCAAGTAGGTAAACACTGTGGCACAGGCTTCGTCTTCTTGGCAGCAACTGATCAACCAGATCCCCAAATGGAACTGGCCGCTGACAAAGTTCAAGACAAAGGGAGCCACAAAGCAGCAAACATTTAAGCGTTTCTCTGGGCCTGGGGGCTTTCTTGGGTTCTTGACAATCGTTGTTGCCATGTTGTTGTGGAACTGGATACTGCTATTGGCTCTCTTAATCGGCGTTGGGATAATGGTATTGGTTTACTCAATGCAAGAGTGGGACTGGGAATTGCACTGGTCTAAGATACGTAAATTCTTAAACAGTTCAAATCGTCGGTTAACCTTAGCAGTCATCAGTGGTGGTCTTGGTACTGTCAGCACTTACATGGCAGTTGCAATTTGGGTTGACTCTCACAGTCCCTGGATTGCCACTGGTGCGATTGTGCAAGGTGTGGGAACCCTGTTAACTTTAATTTTATTGGTATGGCAAATTGTCAACTTCCATGAAAATCGAGAAGAAGACCACCTCGATCAGTTGTTGGTCAATTTAACAGAAAAAGATCCATTGAAGCGATTGATTGCCCTACGTCAACTAACTAAATTCATCAGCCGTAAGCGAGTTGATTCTTCAGTGCAGCAAGATGTTATCGAATGCTTGCAACTCCTACTCAGTCGAGAGGAGGAAGTTGTGATTCGAGAGGCAGCTTTTAAGAGTTTACAAGCCTGCGATCGCCTACAAGTCCTAGCACCCAAAACAGCATTAACTTTCATACCCGTATCAGCAAAAGTCAAACACCATGTTTTTTAGTCATTAGTCATTAGTCATTGGTTAAATGATGAGTTCTAATTAATGCCCAATGCCCAATCCCCAATGCTTATTTTCGAGACAGCCGTCCATTGCGAACTTGCACTACCCGATGATTGCACCGCCGCACCAATTGTTCATCGTGGGTGGTAACAATTACCGTAGCCCCAAAGGAATTTAACTTCTGGAGAATCTGGATAACTTGCCAGGAATTATCTGGATCGAGATTTCCAGTAGGCTCATCCGCCAACAGCAGCGGTGGTGTGCCAACGATCGCACGGGCAATACTCACCCGTTGTTGCTCTCCCCCAGACAGTTGATCTGGAAAGCAGTCAGCTTTATTCAGCAAACCCACCAATTTCAAGGTTGGTTCTAGGCGTCGTTGAATTTCTTTACGTGTATACCCTTGAGCTTGCAGCACAAAAGTCACATTTTCCGCTACTGTTCGTTGGGTAATCAATTTGTAGTCTTGAAACACAATGCCAATCCGTCGCCGCAATAATGACAAGCGATCGCCCCGTAAACCCGCTACATTACAATCATCAACAATTACTTGTCCCTGTGTGGGTAACTCCTCGCCATACAGCAGTTTCAAGAGCGTTGATTTACCAGAACCACTTGGCCCCGTGATAAACAGAAATTCTCCCTTTTTTACCTCAAGGTTCGCATTTAACAAGGCATGACAGCCATTAGTATAGGTCTTGGTTACAGATTGCAATTGCACCTTTGCGGTAGTATTGCTACCGTACTGTTGAGTTTCACTGTCCTCTTTATGAAAGGATTTGTCTTTCTTAACTTGAGTTGTTAATACTGGCATTGTTAAATTTTCCTCATACCCACATCAAACAGTTTGCCGCTTAGATGTGACATTCCTCTCAAAATAAGGATTCCCAGGTTTCGCCTGGGAATTTAAAATTCAACAAAGAAAATTTTAAATTTTTTGAAGACTTTAATACTAACTAAGTAATAACACCCAAAACTCTTAACTAATTGCACCCCTTGCTGTCAAACGATAAACAAACGCTTTTACAGCAAACGCTGGCAAAGCCAACATCCGCCGCCAACGCCAAGGTTCTTGATAAAGCCGATATAGCCATTCCAAATTATTATTTCCTAACCAGGCGGGGGCACGAGTTTTAGTTCCCGACCAAATATCAAAACTGCCACCGACGCCAATCCAAATTGCTTGGGGACACAAATGACGGTTTTCGGCAATCCATAACTCTTGACGTGGTACTCCCAAACCGACAAAAATCACTTGTGGCTGCAATTGAGCGAGAGTTTGTCGCAATTGTGCTTCTTCTTCTGGGGAATGGTAGCCTGAGTGAGTGCCTACTATATTCAAATCTGGAATTTGCTGCTGCCAAAAATCTGCCGCAATTGATGCCACTCCAGGCGCTGCTCCATAGAAAAATACCTTTGCTCCTGTCTTCTGTTGCCCAAGTTCTTGCAAAAGTTTTTCTGCTAATTCAATCCCCGGAAAACGCTGGACTTTTTGCCATAACAGCCACCGCAAATACAGAACAACCCCGGCTCCATCTGGAATCACTAGTTCAGCATTTTTAATCACCTGAGCTAAGAATTGATTTCGCTCTGCCTGCATAATCATTTCTGCATTGAGCGTTACTACATGAGTTCCTTTGCCTGCGTGCAGGCATTCTAACAACCAGCCTGGATAGTTAGCCATCACATGAACTGGTATTCCCAACACTGAAAATGCTTGATTGCCGTTAGACATAGCCTATTCTTGAGTAACCGTTATATAAAACTTATCCAAAGTTATCTAAACCAAACTCTTGCAAGAAAGATTGTAGATAAATGAGCGTGTTTACTTCCTGCTTCACTCTGGAGATGTCGGCATCCACCAGTCCACAGGCTAACATCACCTAACTGGCGACTTTTGACAAATTAATCGCGGCATTGAGATCACGATTAAGGACAAAGCTGCAATGTCCGCATTCAAAAACCCTTTCCTTAAGTGGAAGAGTTTCTTTTTTAGTACCGCAATTTGAGCAGGTTTTGCTACTAGGGAACCAGCGATCAACCACCACAAGTTTAGAACCGTACAGTTCGCATTTATAAGTCAACTGACGGCGAAACTCATAAAATCCCATGTCGCCGATGGCCTTGCCTAGTTTGTGATTAGCCATCATCCCGCGCACATTCAGATCCTCAATTACTACCTGCGCGTGGTTCTTGCTCAGATAAATCGTGAGTTTATGCAATGTGTCCTTGCGAATATTGGCTATCTTCCTATGCACCCTAGCTATCTCTATCTGTGCTTTTTTCCAGTTAGCTGAACCTTTAATTTTATGCCGATTTAACCACTGGAGTCTAGAAAGTTTTGCCTCAAAGAAGCAGTAAGATTTACAGCCAACAATAACTTCACCACTGGAAAGGGTAGCTAAGGTTTTGATTCCGAGATCAACTCCTATAATACTTGTATTGCTACATTCTTGCTGCTCAACATCAAATCTGAAACTAATAAACCATTTCTTTGCTTGGCGAGATATTGATACTGATTTCGGATTAAGTTGAGGTAATCGCTCATAGGTTTTGAGGATACCAATTTTGGGTACTTGGATTTTGCTCAAACCAATTACTTTGATAGCACCTTCAATTGTAAAGCGATCACTTAGACCCCTTTTCTTGAAATTAGGAACACCGGATATTTTCTTAAAGCATCTATCCCAAGCTGTCCTTAATGACCTTAACGCTTCCTGTGGTGTCGATTTACTGCATTCATAATACCAAGGGTATTCAGGCTTTACCAACGCCACCAACCACTTGTGGAGGTCAATAGCACTAGGAAACTTTATCTTCTCAATTGGGTTGATTTGATTGTGATCAAGGATTTGTTTGGTTAGTGCAAGTCCCCAATTCCAAGCATGACGCGACACTCCACAATGCTGTAATAACTGGGTACGCTGCAAGTTATTCAGTTTCAACTCCGTCTTGAAACCTAAGAGCATTTATCTGTATCTTGTGAGTATAATATCTAGTATACCAGATATTATACTCCATGAGTACTGTAAAGTTCAAACCTCAAAAAAGCGTACCCTATGATCAAACGCCACTAAGAGTTGAAAGTTGCGCCAGGTGTTAGGGAAAAGGTTAAATCTATTTGTGGCTGGCAGGAAATATTAAGAACGTTTTTGGATAATTTGATTGCTGAACAAGAAAAACCTCCTCAGAGTAAGCAAGATTGAATAGGTATGGTTAAGTAATTTCCAATTTGGTATAACCCTCACACCAGATTTCCTTGAATGTTAAGTTTATCAAATTTTTTTAGATTAGAACTTAGGCAGGAGAGATTCCCCATTACCCTGCAACAATAGAAAGCATAATTAAACTAAATTAGTCTTGGGCGCTTGTACTTGGACTGAACCAGTACAAATTTTATTGTTAAAGTGTAATATTCACTCAGTATAAAACGCTCAACTCGCAACTCTGGTTCCGGGAACAGAAGCCCCCACTATACTGCTGCCAGTTAGTGTGGGAGTATGTCACGAAACTCGACTTTATGGTTAAGGTAGTGTAACGGGCTGAAGTTGGCTATGAGTAAAATTCGTATCGCTCTGATTGAAGATCATGACCTAACTCGTGTAGGTATTCGCACAGCACTACAGCAAAAGAATGAAATTGAAGTTGTAGGTGAAGCTGCCAATGCTGCTGAGGGACTAAAGATGTTAAAAATGGTACAACCAGATATTGCCATTGTAGATATTGGTTTACCAGATAAGGATGGCATTGAGCTGACACGGGAGGTAAAAGCTACTACTAATGGGCAGCAACTAGTCACAAAGGTGTTAATTTTGACGCTGCGGGATAACAAAGAAGCGGTGTTGGCAGCTTTTGCCGCTGGCGCAGACTCTTACTGTATGAAAGATATCAAATTCGATAATTTGCTGGAAGCAGTACGAGTAACTTACAATGGCAACGCCTGGATCGATCCGGCGATCGCTCGGATTGTATTACAACAAGCGCAACAAAATCCCCAAAAGTTGGAATCGGCTTTTGCCAATACCAAGACAATTGCCCCTAACTCTGATTCTTTTGAGAATCTGGAAGGAATTCAACCTTACACCCTGACAGAAAGGGAGTTAGAAGTGTTACAGTTGATTGTCGAAGGTTGTAGTAATGCAGTGATAGCGGAAAGACTTTACATCACCGTTGGGACTGTTAAAACTCACGTTCGCAATATTTTGAATAAGCTATGTGCCGATGACCGTACCCAAGCAGCAGTCCGCGCCTTGCGTTCTGGGTTGGTTGGATAAAGTTAATTTTGGTTTTGAGCAATTGAGGATGATCAAGGGAAACTCACAACTTTGAGAAAGTTATATTTTCAAAGTGAATGGCTTCTCTGATTTTCTGTTATTTATCAGGTGGGATAAACATCACACTATCTCGCCATTCAAATATGTGAAAATTAAAGTCAAATATGCCTGAGATCGGGGTCGAAAAACTTAAGCTCATGGTGGTAGATGATGAGCCAGATAACTTAGACTTACTCTACCGCACTTTTAGGCGAGATTTTCAAGTATATAAAGCCAATCATGCCTTTGCTGCTCTGGAAATCTTGGAGAAATTTGGTGAGATGGCGGTGATTATCTCTGACCAAAGAATGCCAGAAATGAGTGGCACTGAATTTTTGAGTCGCACCGTAGAGCGCTTTCCAGACACGATTCGGATTTTGTTAACTGGTTTTACTGATGTCGAGGATTTGGTGGATGCGATTAACTCCGGTCAGGTATTCAAGTACATTACTAAACCCTGGAATCCGGATCGGCTCAGAGCCTTAGTTGAGCAAGCCACTGATATATATCGCCTAGTTAAGAAGCGCACGCAAGAATTGCGTCGGGCTTTACGGCGAGAATCTTTGTTTAATGCGGTAACAACAGCAATTCGGGAATCTTTAGACTACGACAGTATGCTGCAAAAGATTGTAGCAACTATTGGACAAACATTTGAAGCTACCAGTTGCTTGCTCAGTCCAGTAGAGGGCGATCGCCTCACACAAGACCAGTTTTTCTACCGCGATCCTCAATCCGATGTATCAGATTTCTTCTTCGACCCCAGTGTTTTAATTGAAAAGGTGCTGGAAACCCGTCATTATCAACTTGCTGAAGATGTATATAACGGTAATCCTTCTCACCACCTAGTTGTGCCACTTAGCTACCAGCAGCATCTCTTGGCTGTGCTGGCCCTCCACCAATGGGGACGCGATCGCCCCTGGCAAGACGAAGACATCCAACTGATTGCAGGTGTTGCTGAACAAGCAGCCTTAGCTCTCTCTCAAGCAAAACTCTACCAGCGCCTCCAAGAAAAGCAAGAGCAGATTCACAATGAGTTGGAGGTGGCTCGCCAAATTCAATACAACTTGCTACGCCAAACTTTACCTGACATCAAAGGTGTCAAGGTGCAAGCCTGCTGTTACCCAGCGCGGGAAGTAGGAGGCGATTTTTTTGAAGTGTTTGTTCATCCCAAAGGCGACTTGTGGTTAGCAGTGGGTGACGTTTCTGGCAAGGGGGTTCCAGCTGCTTTATTTATGGCTAGTATTATTTCAGTTTTGCGCCGGGAATTATCTCAAGAAACACCAGCCGAGCCGAATGTGGTCATGCAGAACCTCAACCACGCTCTGAGTGAAGATTTAATTAGCAACAATTATTTTATCACCCTTGTCTTAGCCTGTTATACCCCTACCACTAAGGAACTCGTCTACACTAATGCCGGTCATATCTATCCACTGTTATGGTCACGCCAAGACGCTTTAGCCGACAATCCCAATTACCTCAAAGTCCGCAGCATTCCTTTGGGGATCTTGCCTAAGTGGCAGGCAGAGTCTGGTCGTTTGGTTCTTGCTGCTGGAGACACATTGTTACTAGCCAGCGATGGAATTACAGAAGCAATGATATCAAATAATTCTGATTCAGCAATAAAAACCGAGTCTGGCGTTGAGCCAGTTAACCGTTCTATGCTGAATCAAGATGGACTTTGGCAACTCTTACAACAAGAGCAACAACCGCTTTCTCTTAACCATTTACTAGCTCGCATCCAGGCAGATAACCAGGTTCAAGAAGATGATCAAACTATACTTTCACTGGAGATTTTGTAAGTAATGAAAAGTGAGCTTCATGTACCAAGTGACTTGAATTTTCTTAATATTGTCGAAAACTGGTTGCTGGGATGTTTGAAAATCCAGCTAGGAGATTCTGTGGATTGGTCACGGCAATCAAGTCGTTTGAGGCTGGCTTTGGTGGAAGCCTACTCAAATGCAGTCCGTCATGCCCACAAGGAGAAACCAAATTTACCGATTTTACTGCGTTTGGAACTCAAAGGCCGGGAGCTTGCCCTAGAAGTTTGGGACTACGGCGAAGGCTTTGATATGTCTACCTACTACGCTCCAAACCCTATGGAAAAACAAGAAGGTGGTTATGGTTGGATGATTATGAATCGTCTTATGGATAAGGTAGAGTATCAGTTGCAGGTTGATGGTGCCAACTGTCTCAAGTTAGAAGCTACTTTACCGGAATTAGTCCAATAGACAAAAGTTACTATTTTTCAAGTAATATGATTTATCCGAATTTTAGATGACTAGATTTTGTTTTGGGTATAATCAAATATTGCCTAAGCTATTATACTTATTTGCTACTTTTCACGACGCAAAGAAAGTAACACCAATTTGAAAAAAAATGTCACAGATACAATCCTAGAAGCCCAGATTAAATCAGGCTTTCTTCATTTTGAATTTTGAATTGGTATAACTCTTGGGGGGAAGCTAAAAGTTTAATTCTAGTATAGAAAATTTGCCGTTGTTGGTTGAGGATAAATAGCCACAAGACATTCACACTACACCATGAAGTTTGTGCTTTGCCTGTTACCTGCACTTGGATTGTAGCGTTTTCTAAAGTCTCGGCTATTCCTGTGTTGGGGTAAGCTTTAATATTTTGGCCTTCTTGTTTTAAGTAGGCTGCGATCGCATCTTTCCCCACAATATCAGATTCAAATGGTGGACGCATCACACCATCTACCGCAAACAAGGCAGCAGTTGCCTCAAATTCTCCTGCATTTAAGGTTTCAAAATAACGCAGTATACTTGGTTCTCTAATTCCCTCAATCTGGAATTCTTCTTTCAACTGCGTTGGGGATATAAATTCAGCAGAGGTCACGTCGCTTCGCTCCGAATTCAAAATTCAAAATTAACAATCGCTATAAATACATTCAGTTGCTCTGTATCATGAGTCTTTGTCGGTCAGAGAATTATAGCAGGGGACTGGGGACTGGGGACTGGGGACTGGGTTGAAAGTCTGTTTGTA
>NZ_JABXKM010000198.1 GCF_017115025.1 Nostoc sp. NOS(2021)
GGTACAAGAACCCCACCCCCAACCCCCTCCCCGCAAGCGAGGAGGGGGCTAAGATATACCTCATGTGATTAGGAAATGCTATAAGCTATCAGTAAAATACATGACGTTTTAATAACCCATGTGCGACTTTCTCTCAAACCTAACCCCCAACCCCTTCCCTACAAGGGAAGGGGAGCAAAAATCAAAGCCTCTCTCCTAAAAGGAGAGAGGTTTGGAGAGAGGTCAGAATATTAAGTTGCACATCGCGTTTTAATATAAAAGTGCAAAAATGATCCTTTGAGGCTCGATATTGACCTTTTGATGCTCGATGTTGACCTTTTGAGGCTCGATGTTGACCTTCTAAGGCTCGACGTTGACCTTCTAAGGCTCGAAGTTGCACCTTTAACCCTCGAAGTTGCACCTTTGTGCCTCGACGTTGACCTTCTAAGGCTCAACAATGACCTTTAGAGGCTCGAAATTGCGCCTTTAACCCTCGAAGTTGCACCTTTGAGCCTCAAAATTGCGGCTTTGAAGCTCAACTAACAAATATATCTAACTATTCCTGAATGTACAGGGGTGAGCGTGTAGTAAAATTTGCTCACCTCTGTAAAGTGCAACATGGCTAAAGATTTTTCTGGTCAAAATCTCCGAGGACGCAACTTCAAAGGTAGGAATGATCTTGCGGGTGCAAACTTTAGCTATGCCGACATCCGAGGGGCAAACTTCACCAACGCTAATTTAACAGGGGCAAACTTCAGCCATGCCAAAGCTGGACTGCAACGCCATTGGGCAATTCTCCTAGTTCTTGTCTCGTGGCTGTTGTTGGGACTGTCAGGATTTTTATGGGCTTTCAATGGTTACTTGGCGTCACAAATATTTGATACTTCCAGCTTAAAGAATCAGATTAGCGGCTGGGCTGTCCTAATCGTATTAATTGCCTTTTTCTTTGTCACAATTGGCCAAGGAATAACAGCTGGTTTAGGAGCCGTAGCCTTAACCGTAGCTGGATCTGGAGCCTTAGCTTTCGCCATAGTCGTAGCCTTTCCCGGAGTCAAAACGGTAGCTTTCGCCGGAGTCTTAGCCGGAGCCTTTGCCTTAGCCGGAGTCTTTGCCTTAGCTTTTGTTTTTATCTTAGCCGGAGTCTTTGCCTTAGCTTTTGCCTTTGCCGTAGCCTTAGCCTTAGTCGGAGCCTTCGCCGAAGCCTTCGCCGTAGCCGAAACCTTAGCTTTCGCCGGAGGCGTAGCTGGAGCCGTAGCCTTAGCCGGAACGTTACTTAGCATTTACATTAGTTGGCAAGCAATGAAAGGAGACAAAAAATATTCCTTGGTTCGTAATATCGCGATCGCCTTTGCTGCAACAGGAGGTACAAGTTTTTGTGGCGCTGATTTAACAGGTGTTGATTTCACCCAAGCTACGCTCAAAAGTACAGATTTCCGCTATACAATCCTTACTAATACCCGTTTCTATCAAGCCAAAATGCTTGACCGTGTTCGCCCTGGTTTGACTTATCTTCAAAACTCACAAGTACGTCAACTGCTGGTTACAGGACAGGGAGAGGACAAAAACTTTGATCGTGAAAACCTGCGGGGTATCAACTTAAAAGCAGCTAACCTAGCGGATGCCAGTTTTATTGGTGCTGCTCTCAGTGAAGCCAATTTGCAAGATGCCGATTTGTCAAGAGCAAAGCTAAAGCAAACCCAACTAGACGGCACATATTTAACAGGTGCAACCCTTACCGGAGCTTACATTGAAGATTGGGGCATTACAAATACAACTAAATTAGATGGGGTGAGGTGTGAATATGTCTTTATGCGCTTACCCACCAAAGAAGACCCCGACCCCCTCCGCAAACCTGATAATAAACAAGAGATATTTGCAGACGGCGACTTTGCCGACTTTATCAAGCCAATTTTTGATACCCTCGACCTTTACCATAATCAAGGCGTTGACCCTCGCGCTGTTGCGATCGCTTTCAAAAACCTTGCCGAAAACCATCCCGAAGCTGAGTTAGAAATCGTGGCGATGGAGAAACGCGGCGATGATAAAATCTTGCTCAGAGCCAAAACCGCCGCTCTTAGCGATAAATCTCAACTCAGTGCAGAATATTTTGATGACTATAATCAACTCAAAGCTTTATCACAAAGTCAACAATTATTGCTGGCAGAAAAAAGCGATCACATTCGTAATTTAGAAATTATTGTAAATACTGCACTTGGGCAGCCAAAATCTTATACACAAGGAAATACCATCATGTCTGATATCAGCGGCATCAACATTCAAGGCAGCAGTAATGTCAGCGGTATCGCTGGGAATAATTCTGTTGCTAATCTAGGAACCATCAGCGGTAATGTAAGTATTGCCCTCACTCAGTTACCTGATTCACCGGATGCCGAGAAACCAGGAATCAAAGAACTGTTGACGCAGTTGCAACAAGCAATTTCAGAGTCGGCAGATTTGCCAGAAACAGACAAAGCTGATGCATTAATACAGATACAAGCAATAGCCGAAGCAGGTAAAAGTCCCCAAGAATCGACCAAACAAAAAATGGCAAAAACGGCTATCACCATGTTGAAAGGGATATTTACAGGCTTACCTGCTGTCGCCTCGGTGGTGGAAGCGGGCAATAAATTATTGCCTGCGATTTCTAAATTATTCGGTTTAGGATAATTCATCGCTGTTCTTGTTGAGATGCAACACACCGTAGGGGCGCACATTCACTGACTGCTTGTCAGTATCCGCGATCAAATAACCTACTCAAAGTCCTCCTTTTTAAGGAGGATTTAGGAGGATCTAAAGTTTTTGATACATCAGCCACCACTTTTAAAACATCCTTTTAAGTTGACACCAATACACAGCAATGCTGTGCCCAGAACATTTATTGTGGTGTACTGTATCCAAAAAAGAAGCGCTATAAAAGACACAAGCAACGTGGAGATTTTCACAGAATAGGGCAGAGAATTAAAGATTACTCTGGGTTATTATCGCGTCAAAAAACAGTACAAGCCCTGTACGCTGGAAATTCTACCCTCTCTAGTGCCAGAGTTAAGCTAGTGCGCCTCTAAATTGCATATTTTTTCGTTAAAACTGTCATTAGTCTTTTGTCCTTTGTAAATACAAGTGACTAACGACCAATGATCAAGGACGATTACGAAGAAATAAGCAATTAAAATGCGTAACAGCCTAGCAATAATTGCAGTTTGCTCCAGAAGCTTAGTATGACAAAGGCATTCCCAAGCATAGCAAGGCGCTTGAAAAGTACAGGAATCAAGTTGTTGAATATGGGAACCTTCCTAATAAACCGTTTTATCGCAAACTGGAAACGCTACTTCCTGGGTGATACTGTTGATGTCCGTCCCTCCCCCTCCTTTGATGTCCGTCCTTCCTTAGCGGGCCCAGTCCTTAGCTTAGGTGGGGGTGGCCCCGATGTCGATGATGCTATCCAGTGGATGATTAACCAAGTTAGGGGAGGTACTAACTCTGCCACTAAAGTTAATGTTGTAGTTATCCGCACTAATGGTAATCACGATTACAATCGGCTAATTTATGCCATGAAGGGCGTAAAGTTTGTGGAAACTCTTGTGATTAGTAATAGGCAAGAAGCAAACAAAGTCGAGATTTTTGAGAAAGTCAAAAATGCTGATGTGATTTTCTTTGCTGGCGGCGATCAATGTCAATACATCCGCAACTGGAAAGATACCAAGGTTGAGGCTGCTGTGAAGTCAGTTTACCTTAAGGGAGGTGGTATTGGTGGCACCAGTGCGGGTGCGATGATCCAAAGTGATTGTGTGTATGATGCTTGCGCTTCTTCCGAAAAAGGCATTGAAACTAGAGACGCACTCGAAGATCCCTACCGAGACATTACTTTTACTTACAACTTTTTCAATTGGAGTAATTTGAAAGGAACTATCGTAGATACACACTTCGACAGGCGCGAAAGAATGGGTCGAATTATGACTTTCATTGCGCGTCAAATTAAGGACGGTGTATCTGACAGTGTTTTAGGCATAGCGGTTAGTGAAAGTACATCGGTTCTTGTGGATAAAAACGGTTTGGTAAAAGTTATGGGTAGGGGTGCGGCATACTTTGTACTTGGCAATCATCTGCCGGAAGTCTGCGAACCGCGATCGCCTTTGACCTTTTCCAATTACAAAATTTGGAAAGTTCGTAGTGGCGACACCTTCAACTTGAGAAACAGGCCAACCTCTGGGTACTATCTCAGAAGTGTCAAAAGGGGACGGATTGATTCAAATCCCTATTAAATAGGGAGTGGGGAGTGGGGCATAAAAAGTTAAAATTTCAACTTCCACCCTCAGAAGGTCAACTTCCAAGTTTTAACTCTTTCTCCCTCCTGCCCCATTCCCCCTACTTTCTACCAGGGAACCACGCCATTTTCATCAAAAAACCCTCCGGTAGAACCATCATCAGGTAGAGTAGCAAGTCTCACTGCTGCTGTAGCTCCCTGCTCAACAGTACGGTGTCCTTGGTGTTGATTAAGGTCAGTTGCTGTGAAACCAGGAGCAGCAGCATTGACTTTAATCGGGGTATCTTTAAGTTCAGCAGCCAACAAAACTGTGATCGCATTCAGTGCTGTTTTTGATGAGTTATAAGCAAGATACTTAGCATTAGCAAACTCACTATTTGGGTCAGAGTTTTTAGTCAGAGAACCTAAACCACTTGATATATTTACTATTCGCCCTGCTTTTGACTTCTTTAAAAGTGGCAACAGCGTTTTTGTAACTGCAAACACTCCAAATACATTTGTCTCGTAAGTGTGTCGCAGTGTTTCAATATCAACTTGACTAGGTGGAAGGCGATCGCCATCACTTGCTATCCCAGCATTGTTAACAAGGATGTCAAGTTTTCCGAATTCGCTCTCAATTTGTTTACTCGCAGAGTCGATTGTTTTTTGGTCGATGACATCAAGCTGAATTGTTCGGGCATCGATCTGATTTGAACGAAGTTTATTCGCTGCTTCTTCACCACGTCCGATATCTCTTGCACCAACAAGAACAGTAGCACCTCTAGAACCTAGTTGGCGTGCAATCTCATACCCGATACCTTTGTTTGCACCTGTGATCAGCGCAACTTTGCCTTTTAAATCTTCTGACATATTACTTGTCTATTTTGATAAACACCCTAAACTGTTACCATCTTCAAGCAAGTCTAGTGTATAAGAAGTATGTGTCAACACAACATTCAGAATTTGGTAATCTTACACAAGTAGTGATTGCAATACGGTTCGGTTAAGGTGCATAGGCACTTATTGATCCCCCTTAGTCCCCCTTAAAAAGGGGGAAATAGAGCCATTCTTACCCCCCCTTTTTAAGGGGGGTTGGGGGGATCAAGTCTTATCCGAACCGTATTGGTAGTGATTGGCTGTTGTGTTTCCACCAGTAGTCATTCACACCTCAGATAGCGGTTGAGAAAATATTTGCAGCCTACACTAGCAATTGACTCAAAAATTCTTGGAGAAGGTAGATATGCAAACCAAACAGCTTGGCAATTCTGAGCTTCACATTACCCCAATCGGCTTTGGAGCCTGGGCGATCGGTGGAGGTGAGTGGGCTTTTGGTTGGGGAACGCAGGATGACCAGGAATCGATCGCAGCGATCAATCGCGCTCTCGATCTCGGCGTTAATTGGATTGACACCGCAGCTGTCTATGGTCTGGGGCATTCTGAGGAGGTTGTTGCTAAGGCGCTCAAAGGTCGATCTAATCGCCCCTACATTTTCACTAAATGCTCACTGATCTGGGATGAAAAGCGCGAAATTGGTCACAGCCTCAAGGCGGATTCGGTGCGGGGGGAAGTTGAAGCCAGTCTGCGCCGACTCGACATTGAAACTATTGACCTCTACCAGATTCACTGGCCCAACCCTGATTCAGAAGTTGAAGAAGGCTGGACGACTCTCGCCAAGCTCAAGGATGAGGGCAAGGTTCGCTATATCGGGGTTTCAAACTTCAATGTAGAACAGTTGAAACGTGCCCAGGAGATTGCACCAGTTACCTCATTGCAACCGCCTTATTCTCTGGTTAAGCCTGATGTCGAAAAGGAGATTCTACCTTTTTGTAAGGAAAACAACATCGGTGTGATTGTGTATTCACCGATGCAATCTGGCTTGCTCACAGGAAAGATCACACCTGAGCGGGTTGCTAATTTCCCAGATGATGATTGGCGCAAAAACAATAGTGAATTTCAGGAGCCACGTCTATCTCGTAACCTGAAGCTAGTTGAGGTGTTGCAGCACATTGGTAAACAACACGATCGCTCGTCGGGTGAGGTGGCGATCGCTTGGACTTTAAACAATCCGGCGGTGACTGCGGCGATCGTTGGCGGACGCAATCCCAAGCAGGTGGAAGGAATCATCGGGGCTGGGGAATTTCGCCTCAATCAGCAGGAGCTAGATCAGATTGGTGCTTTCCTGCGCGAGAATCCATAAATCAGGCGTCAGAATACAGAATTCATAGTGAATTCTGTATTTTGAGTTCTGAATTCTTCTTGGTAAAATCTCTCATGGGATGACGTAAACTTTCAATAGTAGCGATCGCATGTTTCGCCACAATATCAATTTCCTCTTGCGTATTAAACCGTCCAATACCAAACCGCACTGAGGCATAAGCTAGCTGTTCTGAATGTCCCAGTGCTGTGAGAACATGGGAGGGTGCAGTGGTAGCCGACGAGCAAGCAGAACCAGAAGAAACCGCCATTACTGGCTGCAATCCTAGCAAAAGTGCGGCTCCATCCACCCCCTCAACACTGATATTCAAGTTTCCCGCCAATCGCTCTTGAGGGTGTCCGTTGAGATAAATTCCTTCAACTTGAGAAAGCTGTTCCCACAAGCTTTGCCTTAACTGGGTGAGGCGTTGGGTTTCTGTTGCTTGTTCTGCCAAAGCGATTTCTACAGCTTTCCCAAAGCCGGCAATTTGCGGTGTATATAATGTACCAGAACGCATCCCCCGCTCATGTCCGCCGCCGTGCTGCTGAGGAGCCAGTTGCACTCTGGGGTTCCGCCTACGGACGTACAGCGCCCCAATGCCTTTGGGCCCATATAGTTTGTGTGCTGTTAGCGACATCAAATCTATTTTCATCGCTTGCACATCCAAGGGAATTTTACCAATCGCTTGGGCGGCATCGGTGTGGAAAATGATATTGCGATCGCCTAGCCCATCGCGGCACATTTCCCCAATTTCTGCCAATGGCTGCAACACACCAATTTCGTTATTTGCAGCCATCACCGATACCAAAATCGTCTCAGGACGGAAAGCTTTTTTTAACTCAATTAAATCAATCAATCCATCTTTTTGCACAGGGAGAATAGTAATATCAAAACCGAGACTTTTTAAATAATTACAAGGATCAATAGCTGCACTATGTTCAGTAGCAACAGTAATAATATGCTGACCTTTTTTAAAATAAGCTTCAGCAACACCTTTAATAGCTAAATTATTCGCTTCTGTTGCACCACTCGTAAAAACAATTTCTTCTGGTGTGGCGTTGATTGCTGCTGCTAAAATCTCTCGCGTTTGCTTAACAGCAGCTTCTGCTTCCCAACCATAAACATGACTAATACTCGATGGGTTGCCAAAGTGTTCTGTGAAGTAGGGGAGCATTGCTGCTAATACCCGTTCATCTACGGGTGTAGTGGCGTGACAATCAAGGTATATAGGACGAATAGACATAATTATTAACTCAAACTTTGACTCAAATTTTTTAATACACTTAGAACCTGATACAGTTCACTTTGTCGTTTCAAAAGTGTAAATTGGTCAGACATAGCATACTTGGGCTGATTTTCTTTAGTAAGTTTAAGGAAAATAAAATCACTACCATTTGTTACTAATCCAAAAGTAGGTTTGTCTTGACTAGGATTAGCCAACATATAAACAAGTGCTTGAGGTATGGCTTCTAAAAGAGAAAAGCTAGACCTTTTAGATTCAATTACTAACAACCAGAATTGTTCTTGAATAACTAAAATATCAATTCTACCTCTAATAATTTCTCCTTCATCTTCCGCAGAAATTTGTATTGATTGTTCGCCTCTCATATAAAAAGGCTCATCATAAAATCCAGCTAAGTTGAGTAAAGGAGATAAAACTACTAATTTCACCGTTTCTTCGGACAAAGGAGGATATTTAACTAAACGGAGAAAATGAAGTTTTATTTTGTCTAAATCTGGCTTTTCTAAATCTGTAATTTCCGGTAAATTCTCAAACCATTCTGTGAAGAATGCCTCATCTTCAGCTAGCTGTAGACTAAATCTTTCTTCCAAATAGGCCAGCCCGACATTTTGTGCTTGGATAAATTGAACCATAATTCATTTAAAAGATGCAATATAACTATTATGACACTGTTCCAGTATTAACCTAGATAGGAAGAGCAAAGATAATTAACTTAAAACTTGACCTAAATTTTTTAAAGTATTCAAAACTTTATATAATTCATCTTCGCGTCTATATAAAGTGAATCTATCAGATAAAGCATACATTGGTTGAGCTTGTTTTATCAGCTTCATAAATTGGAAATCTTCTCCATTCATTACCAAGCAATATACAGGATGATCAGGCTGAGGATTTGCCAACATATAAGTCAGTGCTTGGGGAATTGCCTTTGCTAAAGAAAAACTAGACCTCTTAGATTCAATTATCAGTAACCATAACTTATCTTGGAGAACCAGTACATCAATTTTGCCTTTGATAATTTCTTTAGTCTGTTCTATATTTTCTTCATTATCAATGATAATTTCTTCACTAATTTCTACACTTTCTTCTGTAGCGATGTAAAAATGATGACGATAAAAACCAGCCAAATCTAGCAACGGAGATAATACCACCATTTTTACTGCTTCTTCTAAAAGAGGAGCATTTTCAAGGACGTTGAGATAGTTAGTTTTAACTCTGTCTAAATATTGCTTTTCTAATTCGGAAATTTCCGGGATGTAGTCAAACCACTCTGTAAAAAATTGCTCCTCTTCAGACTTGTGTAGAGAAAAATTTTCCTTTAAGTAGGCAAGAGTGACATTTTGGGCTTGGATAACTTGCATCATGTTTATTTCAAATTGGCAGAAGTTTAATTCCTTACTTCAATCATCGTGCTGGCAGTTTCTAGTATCCAGTCGCGTTACGTGGCTGCTAATTCCCGTAATTTAGTTAAAACTGCCTGAGCATGACCTTTGGTTTTCACATTAGGCCAAGTATAGACAATAATTTTATCAGGTGAAATTAGAAAGGTTGACCGAGCAACGCCCATATATTCTTTGCCCATAAACTTTTTCAATCGCCAAGCGCCGTAGGCTTCTGTCAAAATATGTTCTGGGTCACTTAAAAGGGTAATTGACAAGTTATGTTTGCTGATAAATTTACAATGGGACTTACCCAAATCTGGACTTACGCCTAAGATTTTCGCTCCCAGTGCGCTGAAGTCTTGATACAACTCGGTGAAATCTTTCGCTTCAGTGGTACAGCCCGGTGTGTCATCTTTGGGGTAGAAATAGAGGACAATCCACTGACTGCTGAGGTCATCGAGAGTGACTGAATTGCTATTTTGGTCAGGAGTGGAGAAATCTGGCGCTGGTTGTCCGATTTGGGGAATGTTGCTCATGATGGTGGTGTGAGAGATTGCGTAGGCGTAGCCCATCGTAGACATCGCTTTAGAATTGTACATATATTAGACCTCTTGCAAAAGTCCCCTAACACCCCACC
>NZ_JABXKM010000094.1 GCF_017115025.1 Nostoc sp. NOS(2021)
CTGCCTCCCCTGCCCCCCCTCCTCTCTTCTGGGCGACTATTGCCCATCGACAAGGTTTATTTTCTTTGCACTACGCCCCAATGGAATTAGGCGAAATACTCTCGCCTATTTGGCAGCGACAACCAGTAGTTTTAATTGGCAGCGCGATAGAACCGGAAACTGAGGCTCCTCTTTTCCGACAGCGCTTGGGTTTGGACGATTTAACTTGCCTGAAGTTCTCTTCGGAGAGTCAAGCCGAAGCAATTCAACTTTATGTACCCTATAAGTTGCCCCTACCTAACACGCCAGAATTTCAAGCGGCATTTATTCACAAAGTCCGCACACTGGTTTGTCTAAGTGCGACAGCACCAGGATTGACGGTTGTCTTGGTGGGCGATGTCCCACTCAAGTCTCAAGTTGCGACAATTCTGGCCTCAGAGTTTGGTTCGCGGGTGCAAGTAGAAAAAACTTGTTTAGATGAAAATGGTATTTTGATTAGCGGTTGGGAATTTTGGCGAGAACATCAACGAGTCTTGCCGGCACCTCATCTGTTAATTATTGCTACTTTGCCTCTACCATCTTTGGAAAATCCCCTAGTAGCTGGTAGGGTAGCTCGTTATAAGCGATCGCATCAAGATTGGTTTCGTTTATATTTGTTGCCAGCCGCCTTGAATGAATTACAACGGGCGATCGCTCCAGTCAGAGAAAGTCAAGGTATTGTTGCTTTACTTGATAGTCGCGTAGTTAACCGCAGCTACGGCGCTCAAATTCTCGCTGCTTTAAGTCCTCTGGCACGCATTAACTATCTCGATGCCAGTCTATTTTCTAACACTGGTGAAGAAAATTCAGCTTAAGGTCATTTGTCAATGCCCCATACTTCTCTACCAGAGGCTGCGCCAACGGCAACGCTCAGTACAAGTGCCCAATTTAAATTTTGTCAACCAAAGCGCGATCGTTCACAAGCAAGCATTATTATCAGCTTATAGGAAGGTGATGCGATTCATCGCCTCTCTTTTGCCATGATTCCTGGCACGATAAATTTAGAACCTAAGTAAAATTTGAGTTGCTGATTATGGGTGAAGCAAAGCGTCGTAAAACCACACTAGGGGAAACATACGGTCAAGAGACTCGGATCTTGTCTTGGCTTCCCATCACAAAAACTCAAGCCGAACTATTTGTCACTTGGACTACTCGTGGTGCCTGGATAGGCATTGTCCTGATGGTTGTGGGATGGGCAACTATCCGTTTTATCGGCCCAGCCTTCGGTTGGTGGCAAGTAGTCTTTTAACAATTCAAAATTAAAGACATTTTCAGGCATGGCTCATCTGTCGTAGAGGCACAGCAATGCTCATAGGTGTCAACTTAACGTTAAAAGGGCGGTTAGAAACCGCGTCTACACAGGCAAAACCCACCTTTCCTGCGGAACGCCAAGGGCGAAGGTGGGTTAAGAACCCTTGATTTTGTATTAGTCCACGTTCGCGTAGCGTCTCGAAGAGAAGGTGGACTTTGTTTGTGTAGCCGCGAATTCTATTCGCCCTAGCTCTCCACGTCTGGGGTCTATCTTTGTAGTATGTAAAGAAGCACTTTTGACCTGAGATTATGCCCTCCTCTGAAAAACCCCTCGCTTACCCATCCAGCCACAAGAGCAATCAAGTAGATAACTACCACGGTACTTTAGTTGCAGATCCTTACCGTTGGTTAGAAGATCCTGACTCTGAAGAAACAAGGACTTGGATTGAGGCACAAAATCAAGTTACTTTTAGCTACTTGAGTAAAATTCCTACCAGGGAAAAAATTAAACAGCGCCTCACCAAACTTTGGGATTATGAAAAATATGGTATCCCTTTTAAAGAAGGCGAATCTCTGCCAGATGGTTCCAGCGATCGCTACTTTTATTTTAAAAACGACGGGCTGCAAAATCAAAGTGTCCTTTACACTCTGAAAACCCTCGACGACCAACCCAAAGTTTTACTCGACCCCAATAAACTTTCAGAAGATGGCACTGTTGCTCTTTCAGGATTGTCTATTAGCGAGGATGGTAAACTTTTAGCATACGGTCTATCCGCCTCTGGTTCTGATTGGCAAGAGTGGAAAGTCCGCGATGTCGAAACTGGTGAAGACCTCCAAGACCACCTGAAGTGGATTAAATTCTCTGGCGCATCGTGGACACATGATCATCAAGGTTTCTTCTACAGTCGCTACGATGAGCCGAATGAAAAAACTCAATTAGAAGATGTTAACTACTATCAAAAGCTCTACTATCATCAACTAGGTAAACCTCAATCAGAAGATGTACTAATTTATCATCGTCCTGACCAAAAGGAATGGGGTTTTAGTGGCGGTGTTACTGAAGATGGAGGCTATCTAATAATTTCAATTTGGCTGGGAACTGACTCCAAGAATTTAGTTTTCTCCAAAGATTTGACTAACCCTAATGCTGAAGTTATAGAACTAATTAACCAATTTGAGGCAGATTACAGCTTTATCGACAATGATGATAGCGTCTTTTATTTCCGCACAGATTTAAATGCACCACGGGGACGAGTTATTGCGATTGACACCAAAAACCCTGCGCCAGAAAATTGGCGAGAAATCATTCCCCAATCAGCAGAAACGTTGGAAAGTGTAGGCATACTCAATAACCAATTTGTTGCTGATTACCTCAAAGATGCTCACAGCCAAATTAAAATTTTTGACCTCAAAGGTGCGTTTGTACGCGAGGTGGAATTACCGGGACTCGGTTCAGCCGGAGGCTTTGGAGGTAAGCGTAATGATACCGAAACTTTTTATAGTTACACCAGTTTCACCACACCAGGAACTATCTATCGGTACGATATGATAACTGGTAAAAGTACGGTTTTTCGCCAGCCAAAAGTAGATTTTAATCCGGCTGATTACGAGACTAAGCAAGTCTTTTATCATAGCAAAGATGGTACTAAAGTACCAATGTTTATCACTCATAAAAAGGGCATTAAATTAGATGGAAATAATCCCACTTATCTCTATGCTTATGGCGGTTTTAGTGCCTCAATGACACCTGGTTTTTCTGTGAGTCTTTTGGTATGGATGGAGATAGGTGGTGTCTATGCTATGCCCAATATACGCGGTGGTGGAGAATACGGCGAAGAATGGCATCAAGCAGGAATGAAGGATAAAAAGCAGAATGTCTTTGATGACTTTATTAGCGCGGCTGAGTGGTTGATTGCTAATAAATATACTAAGACAGATAAGTTAGCGATCGCAGGTGGTAGTAACGGCGGTTTATTAGTGGGTGCTTGCATAACTCAACGTCCCGATTTGTTTGGTGCAGCTTTACCCGCAGTCGGCGTCATGGATATGTTGCGGTTCCACAAATTTACCATCGGTTGGGCTTGGACTTCCGAATATGGTTCAGCAGATAATCCCCAAGAGTTTCCAGCGTTGTATGCTTATTCGCCACTACACAACATCAAACCAGCTACAGCTTACCCAGCAACCTTAATTACCACAGCCGATCATGACGATCGCGTTGTCCCTGCTCATAGTTTCAAATTTGCCGCAGCTTTGCAAGAAGCTCACGCAGGTGATGCGCCAACGCTAATTAGAATTGAGACTAAAGCTGGTCATGGTGCGGGTAAACCCACAGCTAAAATTATCGAAGAAGCCGCAGATAAATGGGCTTTTTTGGTACGTACTTTGGATGTTGAAGTTTAGCGGTTGATTTATTTGTCGGGTGCGTTAACGCAGTGTAACGCACCACATTATTTCCATAAGCTCAATTATTTCAGTGCATCTAAATTCAGAACAATTGAGGGAGCATTAGCACTGATCAAGTTACCACCTTTAAATACAAAATCGCCAATTACATTTTTTGTCTGTGGTGCATATTTTTCCCAAGGATCTTGTGCAACCCAAACTAGCCGAACTAGGCGTGTCCACATCTGATCTGTCTTCTCAGCAGTGGAACTAACTGTTTCCACCACATGAGTTACGCGATGACCATAATTGTAATGGTTTTGGCACAAGAGAATGCGATCGCCCTGAACTGCTTTGTTTGCATCTTTTTCTTTTCGTGCCAATATCTTATTAATTTCCTCCTCGCTCAATCCTTTCTTCTTATCTTCGTTCATTGCCCAATGCAAATAGAAGGGATCACCAATTTTAGAATACTCTTTGTAAGACCAGTCTTTTCTTCCATCAGCAGTATGATTAACAAGCTTGAGGTATTTAATATTTAGGTGATTACCAGTTATTTCTAAAGAAGCTTCTTTCATTGGTGTCGGGAGTTGGATTTTTGGAGATAAACTTTTAGCCATAAAAGAATTACGTGAGAAAGCAGGAGTGAAAGCTACAGTTATATGGTTCCCTAGAATTCTCCCCAAATTGCAGTAATAAGCTGTTAAGTATACAACTTGCATTATGAGGACGGCCAAGATGCCCACCCCACAATCATATTGAAAAAAATATTAGTGCAAATTAAAGGCGCAACAGCTTACGTATTAAAAGTCAAACTTCCCTAAACTGCTATATTTCCCCTATTTCTCGGAGATAAGTTGGTCGGGGTGTGAGTTGCCTAACCAGTGCAGCATCAGCCGTCCAAAACTCCGCAGACGCACTCTCAGCGCAAGCAAGAAATGCCGCATCATAAAGGGTAGATAATGCGTATTTCTCAGCTATTTTCCAGGTTATTGCCCTAATTGCCTCTTCTTCAATGTAATCAATAGGCAGTTCGCAGAAGTCTTCAAAAAAACCTCGCGCTTCCTCTGTTGTAATTACTCCCATGCGGGTTTTTTTTCTTAGCACAGATCCTACTTCTGCCCAAGCAAAAGCTGGAGCCACTAAGGGTATACTCAGACTTAAGGCTTCTGCTACTAGTTTTCTGGACTGGGTTTGATAAACTTCTGGTACAAGATAGGGAATCCAAACGCTGGTATCTAAACACAAAACTCTAGTCACGTCGCCCTTCGTCCTCTCTGAGGCTGCGAATCAAATCTGTAGAGACTGGTTGTATCCCAGTTTTAGCTTTAACGGTTTCGCTGCGGGCAATTATCCGTTGATGGGCAGCCCATCCCCTGCGGCGGCTCACCTCACGTTCCAAAGCCTCAACCACTAAATCATTCAGGGATTCGCTACCCTCCTTAATTTTCTTAGCTTTGGCAAGTAAATCAGCCGGAAACCGAATTGTTAAGGCTTCGCGTTCCATAGCGATAAGTGCAACCAAATATTGATACCATTTATTATAACTGCTGTATATTCAGGGGATAAACACTCAATGCCATTCCTCGCGCAAAATGGCGAACCATAACTCGTCTACCCAGTCGCATCAAATAATTATCACTCTATAAAGGCGATCGCTCATTAAACTAACAAGTTGCTAAATCTCTTGTAATCAGTCGCTAATCTACTTCTGAGCTTTTGATCAAAGCATCTAATCACTCAGATGCCAAATTAAAAGGGAATAAGGTTAAGCGGTAAGGGTGAAGGTAAATAATTATTTACCTGCACCCTTACCGCTTTGCTTTATCTGAGCAAGAAGTTTAAATCTTTATTCTTCTTGTGTGGTTAAAATGCGACAGATTGGGCTATACCAGTCAAAGGGATTGTTGTATAAGTTTGTCTTTGCCCCTGGTTGAATTTAGGGTTCACAGAAAAGAGGTTTGTTGTTGTGATTCCCTTAGTTTCAACTGTGGCTGAGTTGCTGTTTCCAAGGTTTACACGGGGTAAGAGCAAGGTAAATAAGGTGCTGCCAGTATCTACTGTCTTACGGATAGTCACAGTCACTAGTGTACCAATTTCTGTTTCTACACTACGGATCTGCTCATTACCTGTAAAGTTTAATGTCTGTTGCTTATCTTTATAGGTTAAAAGGGGCTTGCCAATAAAGCTTGTCGTTGAGTAAGTAATGCTGATATTCTTCCCTTGAAACTGGTACAAGTTCGGTACTACTTCTAAGGCATTAGCTGATAATACAGGTATTGTTGTTAACAATATACCTAGTGTGAATGATCCAATTAAGTTTCTTGTTTGCATGTCTCAAAAAGTTATTGCTAGTTTGGCAGAGATACCTGGCTATGGTGGGATAACAATAAGAATCAAACTAATTGTAGAGGTAGATATTCCGAAAATCTTGTGATCTGCAACACATTGCAACCATTGTTAATATACTTGCAATAATTTGTGATCGTGTGTAAAGTCACATCTGTCTTGAAAAAATGCTGAGTAAAAAAATATTAGTCCCTAGTCCCTAGTACTTTGTCAAGCTAGTAATGAAGGGTTTGTAGTAACGACTTTAGTGCTTAGAAAATAAGGACTAAAGTCCTGACGACGAACTTGCTTACCCATCAATTTAAACTTGCTCGACTACTAGTACAGCACGGCGGAAATAAAGCTACCATTGAAAATGTTGAAAAAGCTGAGAATGTAAGTCTTTTGACTTTTTCAAAATGGTACTAGGGTTTTGTTTTATAATTAGAGATTTTGAATTTCGCATTGCTTATGAAGTTACGCTCATATATGCTTATCGGGTTTTTACTCAGCCTTGTCCTAAGTATTGTGCCTTTTTCGGGCAATTTTACCAATGCTGCAACACCGACGGCAGTTGCACCTGTATCTGCTCTTTCATTCACCCAAGGGGTACAAAAAACGGTATTGGACAACGGCTTAACAGTGCTAACCAAAGAAGTCCATACCGCTCCAGTGGTCAGTGTACAAGTTTGGTATAAAGTTGGCTCACGTAACGAGGTTAAGGGACAGAATGGCATTTCTCACCAGCTAGAACATTTGATGTTCAAGGGGACAACTGACCGTCCAGTGCAGTTTGGCAGGTTGTTTAGTGCTTTGGGTAGCCAGTTCAATGCCTTTACTAGTTATGACGAAACAGCTTACTTCGGCACAGTGCAACGAGACAAACTCGAAGCATTGTTGACACTGGAAGCCGATCGCATGGAAAATTCCTTAGTTGGGACTGAACAACTCAGAAGTGAAAAGCGGGTGGTGATCTCCGAGTTACAGGGGTACGAAAATTCACCAGGCTATCGTCTAAATCGGACAGTGATGCGAGATGCTTTCCCTAGCAGAGCCTATGGCTTACCTGTGGGAGGCACAAAAGCAGATGTAGAGAAATTCACGGTGGAGCAGGTGCGGAATTATTACCAAACCTACTACAGCCCAGAAAATGCCACGCTGGTGATTACAGGGGATTTTGCCACAGAACCTGTACTGAAAGTTGTGAAAGAAACTTACGGGAAGTTGCCAAAACGACCGAAGACGGCTGTGGCTAAAAATTCCGCCCAGGTGACTGCTCCTAGCTCTGTTGGTAAAAAAGCACCGATTGTTTTGAAGCAACCTGGAAGTGCGGCATTGCTGCAAGCGGTGTATCCGTTAACAGATATCAACCATCCTGATGTCCCGGCAATTGATCTGATGGATGCCATCCTCACAGGTGGACGTAGCTCTCGGCTTTACCAAGCTTTGGTGGAATCTGGACTCGCTAGTTCAGTGAGTGGCGGTGCTGCCGAACTCATCGAACCAGGTTGGTATGAAATTGATGCTACGGCGGCTCCAGGTAAAGAGTTAGGAAAAATTGCCCAGGTGCTTCAGGAATCTTTAGCAAAATTGCAACAGCAGCCTGTTACCACAGAAGAATTGAACCGGGCGAAGACGCAACTGCAAGCCTCGTATATTTTGGGTAATCAAGACATCACTAGTCAAGCTACTCAACTGGGGTATAACCAAACTGTGGCGGGGGATTATCGTTTTATTGAACGGTATCTGGCTGCGATCGCTAAAGTCACCCCTGCTCAAGTGCAGCAAGTAGCGAAAACTTACCTCAATCCGGCTAAACAAACCATCGGCTTCTTTGAGCCAACTCAACCAGATGGTAAACCAGGAACTTCTAATGCTGGTTCTAGTCGCACGGTGGAAAATTTCAGCCCCGGTAAACCTGTAGATCCAGCAGAACTGGCCAAATATCTCCCACCTACCACATCAGCTACAGATTTACGCAAACAATCACTACCAGAAGAGTTTACCTTAAATAATGGTTTGCGGGTTCTGCTCTTGGGCGATCGCAATCTCCCCACCATTAACCTGAGTGGACAAATTAACGCCGGTAGTGAATTTGACGGCAATCAAAAAGCTGGATTAGCGAATCTGACTGCGAACAACTTAATGAATGGGACGCAGACTAAAAATGCTTTGGACTTGGCAAAAACCTTAGAAGACCGGGGAGCCGGTTTAGACTTCAGTGCTAGCCGCGAAGGAGTTAGCGTCAGTGGTCAGGGGCTTTCCGCAAACCTGCCGATATTAATTCAAACTCTGGCAGATGTCTTAGAAAACGCCACTTTCCCAGCCGATCAGTTAGAACTGAGTCGCCAACGGGCGTTGACAAGTCTCAAAGTCCAGCAAGATGACCCCAGAGGACTGGGACGACAACTATTTCAGCAAGCAATTTACCCTGAAAATCATCCATTCCATAGCTTTCCCACAGCCGACAGCTTAAAGAGCATTACTCGTGATGATTTGCTTGGCTTTTACCAGACACACTACCGACCAGATAGCACGACGATCGTCTTAGTTGGAGACTTTGAGCCAGCTGAGGTAAAAGCTTTGCTGAATCAGCAGTTTGGCAAGTGGCAAGCCACAGGTAAGCCACCTGTACTCAAAATAGCATCCGTGCCATTACCGCAAACTTTGACACGTTTAAACAAAGTAATTCCTGGTAAAGCAGAGGCTGTTACCTACATCGGCTACAACGGCATATCTCGGAAAGACCCGCGTTTTTATGCAGCACTTGTGCTGAATCAAATTTTGGGTGGTGATACCTTATCGAGCCGCTTGGGTACGGAAGTGCGCGATCGCCAGGGTCTAACCTACGGGATCTATAGTGGTTTTGCCGCCGGAATCAATCCCGGCCCGTTCTTGATTCAGATCCAGACTGCTCCTGGAGATACCCAAAAAGCGATCGCCAGCACTCTCGCTTTACTCAAACAGTTGCGCGAACAAGGTGTAACTGAGGCTGAATTCAACGCGGCAAAACGCTCAATTACCAATAGTTACCCCGTGGATTTAGCTAATCCCAGTGATGTATCAAGCATCATTTTGGAGAATGCTGTCTTAGGACTTTCACGATCAGAAATCCGAGACTTTCCCCAGCAGATTCAAGCAGTCACTATGGCTCAGATGCAACAGGCGATTGAGGATTTTATTAAACCGGAAAATCTGGTAATTGTCACCGCCGGGCCTGGAGATACTGTACCCAAGATTGGCTCGTAATTTCACATAAAGGTGCAAAGCATATCTTTGCGCCTTTACGTGTTGGCTGAGATTAAACCTTTTGGTTTTATTCGGATTTTTGTTAGGAAGTCTATTGAGCAATACCGTTTCGGTTAAGACTTTATCCCAGCTAATTGCCATATATTACTAATTGCGATCGCCTAAAATTTATCAAAGCTTTTTTCAGATTCAACTCTAGGGAAGAATTAAAAATATCTGGAGTAAATTAATCTCTAAAATTAAGTAATTAAACCGTAAACCAATCATTTATATTATAGCAGTTGCCAGGTAGCGGTTGACATAAGCTAATCATAAAACACTGACACC